>CAYPOV010000151.1:0-11095 GCA_964412385.1 uncultured Geminicoccaceae bacterium | reverse complement strand
ATTCCTGACGCTTGATCGAAAGGGTCTGCCCGCGCACGATGCGCGCCATGTCCAGCCATTGGACCGCGCCGACGGCGATGAACATGAGGATGTGATTACGGCCGAAGAATACGACGAGCATGATGACAAAAAACTTGATGGGCAGCGAATAGAGGATGTCGACGACGCGCATCATCAAGCCATCGATCCTGCCGCCGAGATAGCCGGAGACGGCACCGTAGCTGACGCCGATAACGAGCGCCACGAAGGTCGCCAGTAGGCCGATCATCAAGGAGATGCGGCCGCCGATGAGCACGCGGGTCAAGAGATCGCGGCCATTGGTGTCGGTGCCGAAGAGGAAGTATTGCCGCTCGACATAGGCTGTGAGAATAGCCTCGCTAGCTTCTTCGCCAAGATCGGTGACCGTGGCATTCGTGAAGATGTCGGAACGCTCGACATAACGCCCTGAACGCGGGTCGATCGGCCGGCTTGAGCGGAGCGTTGCTGTCACTATGTTGCCGTCAAGCGTGACATCGCTGACGTCGATCCGCGCTCGCTTGAGCGAAGCTTCGAGTGCCGGGACGATTGTGTCATCTTTGGGATAGGGTGTGAGGCCTGCGGGGACTTTGGCGTAGTCCCGATAGACTTGCTCGAAGCCATGCGGTGTCAGCCAAGGCCCCATGATGCAGGCAATCGCCAAGAGGGCGAGGAAGATCAAGCTCGCCATGGCGGCGCGGTTGGCACGGAGGCGCAGCCAAGCGGCTTGCCACAGCGAACGGCCATCGTGGTCTGCGTCGCGCATAAGAGGAGCCGCTATCGTCGCCATCATTGTCCCCTCAATCGTAGCGGACACGCGTGTCGAGTGCTGCATAGAGCAGATCGACCAGGAGATTGAACAGGATGATGAAGACAGACATCATGACGACCGTGCCCATGACGAGCGTGTAGTCGCGGTTCAAAGCACCTTGCACAAAGTAGCGGCCGACGCCGGGCACGCCGAATATCGTCTCGACCACAACCGAGCCCGTCAGTAATCCCGCTGCTGCTGGACCTAGAAAGGAGACGACTGGCAATAGCGCGCCGCGAAGCGCATGGGTTCCGACGACCAAACGAGCGGGCAGACCATAAGCACGTGCGGTGCGAATGTGATTGGCACGCAACATCTCGACCATCGAGCCACGGGTCAGCCGCGCGATGATTGCCATTTGAGGGAGGGCCAACGTGACAATGGGCAAGATTTTATTCTGCCATGCGCCGTCCGACCAACCGCCGGCGGGGAGAAGCCCGAGACCAATGGCAAAGATCAACGTCAGCACCGGTGCCATGACAAAATTGGGGATAGTAATTCCGATCATAGCCGTGCTCATCACAGCCGTATCGATTGCCTTGTTCTGATTGACGGCCGCCGCGACGCCGAGGGTTGTTCCGACGGTGATGGCCAACAGCAGCGCCAGGCCCCCAAGCTGGATCGATACCGGCAGACCGCTGGCCAAGAGTTCGGCAACGCTGAAATCTCTGTAGACAAAGCTTGGCCCAAGATTGCCTTGGAACAAATTTCCTAGGTAATAGAGATATTGTTCCCATATAGGCTTGTTGAGGTGATAGACCTTCTTGAGATTTTCCATCACCTGGGCTTGAAGGGGACGTCCGAGATCGAATGGACCACCGGGGGCGACGCGAATAAGAAAGAACGCTATCGTGATGATGACGAAGATCGTGGGGATCGCAGTTAGCAGACGGCGAAGCGTGTAGCCCAGCATCTCAAGATCGCCTGCTTCGCCGACGATCGGTTCCGTCGGCGAAGCCCTGTCGGTCTAGTCTTCGATGCTCAACCAACGTGTCGCGTGAACATCTTGCACATTGTCCTCCCAGCCTTTGACTTTCGGGCTCACGAGATTGATCGAGCTCCAGTAAAGGAGAGGAATAAAGGGCAAATCGCGCATGAAGATTTTTTCTGCTTCAAGCAGCAGTTTTGCGCGTTCTTCGAGGTCGGTCGTCGCTGCGGCCTGATCCATCAAGGAGTCGTATTCCGGGTTATTGTAATTGGCGTAATTGAATCCGGTATTGTCACTCTCGAGCATGAAAAGGAAACTCTGCGGATCACTATAGTCCGCGAGCCAAGCCGCCCGCGCTACGTCGAAGTCCCCTTTGTCCCGTAAATGGGCGTAATGTGTCGCGGTATCCGAATTATACAACGAAACATTGACGCCCAATGGCTTCCACATATCGGCAATCGCGACAGCCGTATTCTTGTGGTTTTCGCTCGTGTTATAGCGAAGTTCGAGATCGATTGGGTTATCCGGCCCATAGCCAGCCCCTTCGAGCAAAGCAAGCGCCTCGTCTTCGCGGTCGAGCATGGGAAGGTCTTTGTAGTCAGCGTAGGCCGGATCCCCATAATTGCCGATACCCGGGGGGACGAAGCTGTAACCAGGCAACCTGGCACCACTCCAGACATCTTCAGCGATGAGTTCTCGATCGATCGCCATGGAGAGAGCGCGCCTCACATCAGGGTTGCCGAGGGCTTCCTTACCCATGTTGAGTGCGTAGTATTCGACTCCCAGATACGGAGCGACGCGCAATTGCTCTCCGAGATTTTCCCTGATCCAATCGAGCTGGTCTGCGGGCGCATCGCGTTGTGTGTGAAGTTCGCCGGCCTGAAATCGCCGAAGTGCTGCTGAGCGATCTTCCGTTGGATAATAGTAAACCGTCTCGATCGCGACATTGTCGGCGTCATGAAACTCAGGGTTCTTGGAGAGTTCGATGTGTCCGTTGATGATCCAGTCGCTGAGCGTATAAGCACCATTTGAGACCATGTTCTCGGGCCGCACAAACTCGTCTCCATGCTCACCGACTGATGCCGGATGGACGGGAAGACCAGTTTGATGGGTCAAGAGCTCAATAAAGAAGGGGGTTGGATTTTCGAGCGTGATCTCCAAGGTCTGTGGATCGAGCGCTTCCACTCCCAATTCGTCCTTAGCAGTCTCGCCTTTATTGACGGCTTCGGCGTTTTTGATGGGATAGAGAATGTTCGCGTACCTGGCGCCGGTTGCCGGATCCATGATTCGTCTCAGCGAAAAGACGAAGTCATCGGGGACAACATTATCTCCGTTGGACCATTTGGCGTCAGGTCGGAGGTGAAATGTATAAACGAGCCCGTCGTCGCTTGTCTCCCAGGTCTCAGCCACACCTGGAATGATATTCGCGCCGGCGTCATAGACGACAAGACCTTCATAGAGATCTCGCAAAATATTGGCTTCATAGACCGTTGATGTTCGATGCTGATCGAGGGTTTCGGGTTCCGAGACGTTGCCTCGATGATAGACTGTTTCGGCGGAGGATAAGTGCGCGGTGCTGGCCAATATAATCGCCGCCAGAGCTGCTGGACGGAGCATTGTCTTCGCGATCATGCCTCGTTTCCCTTTTTGTGAAGTTGCTGAGTGCCTTGGTTGGATGGCAAGTTTTACGGATTGTTCGAGCTTGGCAAGGGAATTTCTCTGCGAAGAAGTGTAATGACAGCAGACCGCGTAAGGACGCCATCCGGACTGCTCATTCCGCGAGCATACCTCGCCCCTGAACCCAGCTGGATAATGTCACGTAACGTGCTCAGCCCCACTCATCGGCCCCCACATAGATCGCGTAAACGTGAAATTCGGGACCTCATGAACGCAATCAACTAGCCAATTCGCTAAGGTACCCACCATTTGGCGTTTCGAGGAATCGGACCCAGCGCAATAGCTCATCGTCAGGATTGACCGACTTAGCGGTACTAGATCCATCCACATTGGAGGAGAGCTCGCCGCGCATAACTTGGTACACATCTCTACGTCATTTTTTAAAGTGTATGGGGAGAAGCCTTCTAACTCTCCCCTGACTTCTGTTATAAGTATCCAATTTTCCGGTAACACAGGGACTGGCATGATTGGGGTACGTCGAGCCGCCTATATCATTGGTGTCAATCTGGTTACTTTTCTTATCATCGTTTTGTGCGCTGAAGCGGGATTCAGGGCTTATAAATACCTTTCTCGCTGCCAAAACGAGGCAGAGAATCAGTCTTGCAGTCGGATATTCTCGTGGGACAATCAATTCCAGCACCGCCAGAACATTGGTATGGTCGAGGAAGATGCTGTCCTCGGTGGCAAGCCTGTGTCCGGTTCCTTTGAAATCCATGATCCCCCGAAATGGGATCATGTCGGCGTCCATTTGCTCGAAGATGGTATAAGATCCAATGGAACCGCTGACTTTCTATCTCGCTCAGACCAAATACTTGCAGTCGGGAATAGCTTTACTTTCGGCGCACAGGTCGATGATGACGAAACTTGGGCGGCATACTTAGAAAAATTGTCTCAACGCCACGTCATCAATGGCGGCGTTCCATCCTATTCGACATTGCAGGCTGTGCTGCGGGCGGCGATGTTAACTGAGAAGATGCCGGAAATCCAAACTGTGATCCTTTCAATTCTAACCCCTGCCGATATTCTGCGCGCGGGTCAGATCGTTCGCGATTCCATGATCAGGCCTGCAATTGTCGTCGACGAGCAAAGGCAACTACGTGTCAGTCTGCCCTCCGACCACGCAGACATAGCGAACAGAGCCATGTCCCGCCTCCCCGAATGGTGGTACCATTTGGGTCACTCGGCAGTTCTCGCTGAATTTTCGGGAAAGGTGTTCGGCTATTATGGTGTCTACTACGTCAAGCACCCGAGAGCAGCGCAACCTGACGACATGGCATGCTTTCTTGTACAAGAATTCGCCAAGATACCCGTCGGTCAGAAACTTGTCCTTCTACAATATTCAGCCAAGAGGATCGAAAAAGGCGTTCGACCGCCGATCGCAGACGTCATCGAGGAGTGTGCGGCGGCAAACGGCATTGTCGTCGTCGACTCCTGGCCGGCATTGCTTCGAAAAAGTGAGGATCTGGACCAGCTGTATTTCGACCACATGACCGCAGCCGGCAACAAGATCATTGCCGAAATCCTCGCGCCATACGTTAGTCCAGTGATGGATACACGCGCGTCACATTGATCTTCGATCAAGCGATGATCGCGCCTGTTGTCCCGACCTAGGCGAATTCAACCTTCGAGAGTTTGTCGCCGACGGAAATCACACCATCGGTAACCACACGCGCGTAGATCCCGCGAAGATGAAGCTCTTTGCCGATGCGTGAATTGACGAATTGGCACGCAGCCTTGCCATAGCGCTCGATGAACATGCCGCAGCCATTGTGAGGTTCGGACGTGATCTCGATAACGGCCGAACCGATCGCGAGTCTTTGACCCGGCGGCAAGTTCTCCCGGGAAAGATCGAGGTCGACGAAGAGATTGTCACCGGCGAGCGCCCAACGATTGCGATCTTGCGCGATCAAATCGATGGCGCGAGCATTCATCATGCAGATCTGCACATCGGGATGAGGCTTTCCCTCCTCCGTCTCAAGGTGGCACCCCTTGGCCCAATGATCGCCATACACGCCTTTTTCCAGACTGATCTCGACGCGTTGAGGGAGCAGTCTTTGGCCATGATCGGGACGGACGACGATCATCTCGAGGCGGCCGTGATCTCGTGGCGACTGTCTTATCGCATCAATCCCCGCTTCGAGTTCCTCACGGCTCAAGTGCCGGGATAACACCGTCGCCATCACGCCGAACCAGCAGGTTCTGTCGAAGCGAGCAAGGAACGCAGCACATATTGGAGAATGCCGCCATGCCGATAATAGTCGACCTCATCGACGGTATCGAGACGGCATAAAAGCTTGATCGCCTCACTGCTGCCGTCCGCACGGGTCATGGTGCAGTCGAATTCCATGCGTGGCTTGATCTCACCATCAAGACCCTTGATGTCGAAGACCTCCGAACCGTCGAGATTGAGGCTTTTCCGTGTCACCCCGTCTTGGAAATTGAGCGGCAAAACGCCCATGCCGACCAAATTCGACCGGTGAATACGCTCGAAGCTCTCCGTAATCACGGCACGCACGCCGAGGAGCAGCGTGCCCTTGGCCGCCCAGTCGCGTGACGAACCCGTGCCATACTCCTTGCCGCCGACTACAACCAGCGGCGTGCCACGTTTCTGGTACTCCATGGCGGCCTCATAGATGGTCATGACCTCGCCTTCCGGCATGAGCTTGGTCCAGCCGCCTTCCGTTCCGGGCGCCATCTCGTTGCGAAGCCGAATATTGGCAAACGTTCCGCGCATCATGACTTCATGGTTGCCGCGACGCGAACCATAAGAATTAAAGTCTGGCTGACGAACCTGATAGCTCCCGAGATAGTCGGCGGCGGGACTGTCTTTCGCAATCGAGCCCGCTGGCGAAATATGGTCTGTCGTGATGCTGTCGCCTAGGAGCGCCAGGACTCGAGCACCCTCGATATTGGTGCAAGTCTGCGGGGCTTCCGCAGGCATGTCATTGAAGTAGGGCGGTAGGCGAACATAGGTGCTGCCTTCATCCCACTCATAGGTCATGCCGGCGTCGCTTCCGGCGATCGAGGCCCATCGCTCGTCGCCTGCGAAAACATCGGCATAGGAAGACTTGAACATTTCTGCATTTACAGATTGCCGAACGGTTTCGGCAACATCGCTCGGCGCCGGCCAGATGTCCTTGAGGTAGACCGGATTCCCGTCACTATCCGTACCCAGCGGTTCGGTGGTGATATCCGACAGCATCGAGCCCGCGAACGCATAGGCCACCACAAGTGGCGGCGATGCCAGATAGTTGGCCTTAACCTGCGGATGGACGCGGCCCTCGAAGTTGCGATTGCCCGAAAGAACCGAGCAAACAACCAGTTTACCGTCATCGACCGCGGCAGCAACCTCATCCGGTAGTGGTCCGGAATTGCCGATACAGGTCGTGCAACCATAGCCGACAAGATCAAAGCCGACGCTTTCGAGTTCGTCCATTAGCCCGGCCTTCTCGAGATAGTCGGTGACGACGCGAGATCCCGGCGCAAACGAGGTCTTGACGTGAGGCTTGGGCTTCAAGCCTTTGGCTTTGGCGTTGCGCGCCACCATGCCAGCCGCCAGCATCAGGCTGGGGTTGGAGGTGTTGGTGCATGAGGTGATGGCGGCAATGACGACATCCCCGTGGGTGAGCTCATTGCCAGAACTGCCAATAGGAGCCTTGGCATCCAAGGGCGTGTCACCTGCCAGCGAGGGAAGCACACCCTCGAATTCTTTCTTGGCGTCGCTCAGCGCAACCCGGTCCTGAGGGCGCTTCGGACCGGCTAGGCTCGGTACGACATCGCCCAAATCCAGCCCGAGCGTATCCGTGAAGACCGGGTCCGACGTGCTGTCATCCCGCCACATCCCTTGTGCCTTGGCATAGGCCTCGACCAGGGCAATCCGCTCCGCCGTCCGGCTGGTGAGTTTCATGTAGTCCAGTGTTACCTGATCGATCGGGAAGAAACCGCAGGTTGCACCATATTCAGGAGCCATATTGCCGATCGTCGCCCGGTCGGCGAGCGGAAGATTGCTTAGCCCGGAGCCATAGAACTCGACAAACTTGCCGACCACTCCCTTCTGGCGAAGCATCTGCACGACGGTGAGCACAAGATCGGTCGCCGTGGCACCTTCAGGGAGCTTGCCTGTCAGCTTGAATCCAATCACTTCGGGAATGACCATGGACACTGGCTGACCGAGCATCGCCGCCTCAGCCTCGATACCGCCGACACCCCAACCAAGGACCGCGAGGCCATTCGCCATGGTGGTATGGCTGGCGGTGCCTACGAGCGTGTCGGGATAGGCAATTTGCTTATTGCCTTCCTTGCCTGTCCAAATCACCTGCGAAAGAAATTCAAGATTGACTTGGTGACAGATGCCGGTCCCGGGGGGCACGCAGCGGAAGTTATCAAATGCTTCGGAGCCCCAACGCAGGAATGCGTAACGTTCGCCGTTGCGCTGGTATTCCCGCTCAACATTGGTCTCAAAAGCGCGAGGCGTGCCGAAGGCGTCGACCTGCACCGAGTGGTCGATCACCAAATCAACCGGGCTTAGCGGATTGATCTTTTCCGGATCGCCACCGAGATCGAGCATTGCCTGACGCATCGCGGCAAGATCGACAACCGCCGGCACACCGGTAAAGTCCTGCATCAAAACGCGGGCGGGACGATAGGCGATTTCCTGATCCGACCGCCTGCTCTCCTGCCACTTGACCATCGATTGGAGATGATTAGGCGTGACCGACCGGCCGTCTTCATAGCGTAAAAGGTTCTCGAAGAGGACCTTGAGCGAGAAAGGCAGCTTCGAGATATCGCCAAGCTGACGGGATGCCTCTTCCATACTGAAAATATCGTAAGCAAGCTCGCCTACATTGAGTTGGCGGCGTGCGCCCAGGCTGTCATGGCCGGACAGTGGCATATCGGGAACTCCCTTATTCTTGGCGTCGGTGCCACCCACAAACAGTGTTGGCTATCTGGACTCGTTATAGAAACTTCATGCGCGCAGCGAAAGCTAACCCGTTGCCGCTGCCCCGAGCTTGAGGGTGTAGAGGCGCCGCGACGCCAACTCAGCTCGCATTCGCATGAGTAAGACCGCGATCAAGTAGAGGTGATAAACCAAGACCATCAACAGCAATGGCCATAACATGCTGCCATGAATGGCTGGCCCGTCGAGGCGCATGATCGAGGCCGGCTGGTGCAAGGTGTTCCACCAATCGACCGAAAACTTGATGATCGGCAGGTTCACGGCTCCGACGATTGCCAAAATTGCGGCGGCACGCCCGCCTTTCTCCGGATCGTCGAAGGCATCATGCAAGGCCATGAGGCCGAGATAGAGGAAGAATAAGATGAGCACCGATGTGAGACGCGCATCCCAGACCCAATAGGTGCCCCACATGGGTTTGCCCCAGACCGCACCGGTGACGAGTGCGATCGCCGTGAATGTTGCACCGATCGGCGCTGCTGCTTTGGCAGCGATCTCCGCCAGCGGGTGCCGCCAGACAAGCGAGACCACGCCAGCCACAGCGATCATGGCGTAGGTGAAGAGAGCCATCCATGCTGCCGGTACATGGACAAAAATGATCCGGTAGGCATCACCTTGTTGATAGTCAGCAGGTGCCGTCACCAGTGAGAGATAGAGGCCGATCGGTGTTGCGATCACCAGCGCGCCGATAGCCCAAGGGAGTATCCGGTCAGCGAGACGCTGGAAACGTAGGGGATTGGCAAATCCTTGCATGATCAGAATATGGCTAGTGATTGGGCGCGGTTTCGACGAGATGGATCAACCGTTCTCGAATATCATGGACAGTCCAGCCGAGCTTGCTGGCGTTTTCGAAGCGCTTTTGATCGTGGCGAACGCGATCAATGCGCTGCATGCGTTCATATAGGACTCTTGCGAATGCGTCATAGAGTTTTCGGTCTTCTTGAAGAATGGGTTTGACACAGTTGATGGTGATTTTCAGCACCTGGACTTCGGATTCTGCACGCACCGAAATTGGTATCGGTTCGCCCAACAGCAATGCCGCTTGCCCGAAAGACTCTCCCGATTCGTAAGTCGCCGTCACCACTTCCTTGCCACGGTTAGTCGTCAAGAATGCGGTCACAACTCCGGTGACAATAACGAAGAGATGTTCTGTGAAGTCACCTTCTCGGGCGATAATCGTACCTGGATCGATGGTCTCGAGCGTGGCAGATGATGCGAGCATGGCAAGTTGCTCGTCGCTCAGCCCGATAAACATATCGACCGATCGCAAGAGATGAACCACGGTTGGCGGCGTTATTGTCATGTTTGCCGCACGACGCGTCGAGAGCTCGTAATTGACCGCGGCAATCTTAATCCCGGCTGCAGCAAATCGGTTGTCGATGTCTTGGAACATGGCATCGCGTCCCGGAAACTGCGCCAGATAGGATGCGTAGTGGACCCAGAGCATGTATTTGTAGGGAACTGTTGTCGCATCCGACAATCGCGATACGGGCGGCGGTTGCTTGAGCACGTAGCGGCAGTGAAGTGCCGCATCCAGCAATAGCCGCCGGACCAACGCCGGATCGGCGTCAGGCATGACCATCACGAAGTACCACTCGGAATAGGGGCGCGTGGGCAAGCTGAAGTTATGTATCCGATGACTTGCGACGTGGGAATTGGGGATCACCAGCAGGCTTGAGTTGAAGGAGCGAAGACGAGTCGAGCGCCAGGTTAGGTCGACGACTTCGCCAATCGTTCCATTGTCGAGTTCAATCCAGTCGCCGATACGAAAGGGCTGTTCCGCGCTGAGAGCGAGCCCGGAAAAGAAGTCATTGAGCGTGTTTTGCAGCGCCAGTCCCAGTACCGCCGCAATCACGCCTGTCGAAACAAGAAACCCGGTAATCGAGTATCCAGAGCGGACAACGACGAAGAGAAGCGCGAGGACGATGACAACGAAGTATGTCAGTCCGCGCAACAGGGCCGAACTCCCCACCCCCGTGCGGTTCGGCAGGTATCCTTGCCAAAAGAACAGATCGATAGCCCGCGCGAGCAGCCACGCCAGGGTGAGATAGAAAGAAGCGAACGCAAGATTATCGATCTCACCGAGAGATGGCCCCAGACCCAGCGATCGAAGCCCATCATCGAGAAGGGCGAAGAGGACGACACTAAGCCCTGGCAAAAAGACCAGATCTGATGCAAAGCAGAGGCGGGGAAACTTTTCGACAGATGCGGGCTTGCCAATAAACCTGGTACCGATCAGATAGGCAATCATGACAATTGCCAAGCATGATAAAATGATTGGCGCAACTGTCGTAAGAAAATCGAAAAATAAATATTGGCCAGGTTCTTGGTGAAGCAATTTTTCGACAACGTCACTGGGTCGCCGGCTCGTGTTTACCTCCATGGTTGCTTATTCCAAAGCCGTGCGCAAGGCGAACGCCGCTGCGATCGGAGCGAGAGCCAGAGCTAACAACATCATCGCACCCAGGATGAGAAAATGTGTCGTTGCCGACAAGCCGAATACGGCCGCATCAACGGCGCCCACGCCAAAGATGAGAACCGGTATGTATAGAGGCAGAACCAGTAATGCCGTAAGAATTCCGCCCCGACCTGTCCCAACAAGGAGTGCGGCACCAACACTTCCAATAAGGATGAGGCTTGGTGTTCCGAGGAGGAGTGACAAGGGAATGGACCAAAGAGCGTCCACCGGCTGCGAGAAAAAAATGGCAGC
>CAYPOV010000150.1:0-11272 GCA_964412385.1 uncultured Geminicoccaceae bacterium | reverse complement strand
TACCGTCTTTTGAGCGAAGCCGAGTGGGAATATGCGGCACGCGCCGGAACCACCACGCCGTTTTACACGGGCGAGACGATTTCGACCGATCAGGCGAGGTTTGACAGCGTAGGTACTGTTCCTGTCGGCTCCTTTGCGCCGAATGGGTTTGGCCTTTATGACGTCCATGGCAATGTCTGGGAATGGGTGGAGGATCCTTGGCACGATTCCTATCGGGACCGACCACAAGACGGATCGGTTTGGGCTTCCGGCGGCGATAATTCCTATCGCGTTCTGCGCGGCGGCTCGTGGTTCTTCTCTGCGGAGAACCTGCGTTCCGCCCTCCGCGGCAGGGCCCCTCGTGACAACCGTGGCAGCGGCATCGGTTTTCGGGTTGCTAGGACGCTTTAGTTCCTAAATCTTTACCTCGTAACAAGCGGGGTCTGGGGCGGAGCCCCAGCCGAATTTTTTGGGGTTTTTGACATGATGAGCATGAGTTTCGGCGTTGGTCTCGACGATTGCTGCCTTATGACGTGCGCTCAATCAAAGTAACGATCGCCGTTCCAGACCATGGTCTTGGCGAAGTCGTCATTGAGCTCGACACCAAGGCCCGGGCGTTCGGAGACGGTCATCCAGCCATTCTGGACGAAGGGTTTGTCGCCGTCGCAGAGATCGGACCACCAGGTGACATCGCGGGCGTGGAATTCGAGCAGGAGGAAGTTGGGCACGCTGGCCACGCAATGGCAGGCCGCCATCATGCCGAGCGGTGAGGAGACATTGTGGGGGGCGATGGGAATGTAGAAGGCATCGGCGATTTCGGCGATGCGCTTGCCTTCCATGATGCCGCCGGCCTTGGCGAGATCCGGCATGATGATATCGCAGGCCTTCTTGGTGAAAAGTTCCAAGAATTCGAAGCGGGTATATTGGTTTTCGCCGGTGCAGATAATGGTACTGGAGGAGGCTTTGACTTGCGCCAGGGCGTCGATATTTTCGGCCGGCACAGGTTCTTCAAGCCAGAGGAGGCGCTGATCCTCGATCGCCTTGGCAAGAGTAATGGCCGAGGGAAGATCGAATTTGCCGTGGCAGTCGATGGCAAGATCGATGTCGAAGCCGATGGCCTCGCGGGTTGCGGTGATGAGATTGATGACGTGGCTCATCTCCTTGGCACCGACAGTCCAATTGGTCTCATCGAGCTTGCCGATGCCGGTGCCGTCGACATCGAATTTGATGGCGCTGAAGCCTTCTTCGACCACCTGCCGGGCCTTTTCGGCATAGGCGCTCGGCTCGTTGCTTTCGCCGGCATGGCAATCGGCATAGAGACGGATCTTTTTGCGAAAGGCACCGCCCAAGAGCTTATAGACCGGCACGCCCAAGGCCTTGCCGGCGATGTCGTAGAGCGCATTCTCGATGCCGGTGATGGCGAAGATGATGGGGGCGTTGCTGGTCCCGCCATAGCGCCCGGAACGGCGCAGCTTTTCATAGAGCGGGCCGGTATCGAGCGGGTCTTCGCCGACGAGATGCTGCTTCATGGTGAGCACGGCTTCCTTGGTGGCAAAGCCCGAGGAGGGCGGCCCGCCGGAATTGCATTCGCCCGTGCCGGTCATGCCTTCATCGGTATAGATGCGCACGAAGGTCCAAATGGCACCGCCTGAATGGGGCTCGTGCCGGCCGATGACACAAGCCTGAACGTCGGTGATTTTCATCGATCCTTTTCCCTGCCAACCCTTACTGTCGATGACGGCCAGCAAACCGCGGATGGGCTTGACGCACAAGCGCTATTGCTGGCCGTTGGCGGGGTTTAGCGGCCGCGGCGGTCGTATTTCAGCGCCGCAGACAGAAGCGGTGTCTGGTCGCGGCCATCGCCGCAGCGCCGCTCGAAGCTTGCGAGTTCCGCGGGCGAGTGCTGTTCGCCATTGGTATAGTTCCTAGCGTGCCGAGTGCTGTCGCGCTGGCGAGTCACAAGGGCTAGTTTCCACAAGAACGAATGTCCAATCATCGTGATCTCCACTGGTTATTTGGGGCCGGGCTGGTTTAGTCGGGCTGTGGAGCAATGATTGTGACAGCCATCACAAAAGCGTGACAGTTTGTGGGTTGCGCGGTGCGTTTTGTGGGAAATCGCACCTTTTGCGGTCAGAAACTCGGCGGTTCGGTGTCCTTGGCTTTGGCTTCGAGGGCGTCATAGTCGGGTTTGGGTGTCTGATGCTGGCGGATCGAGGCGAGCTCCCGGCCCTTGAGCAGCGCCACCACCGATTGATTGTAAGGTGTTGCGATGCGCAGCTTTTGCGCTTCACGGACGAGGGCGCCATTGAGTGCCTCGATCTCGGTGCGCTTGCCGGCCTCGATATGCTGCAGCATGGAGGGCCTTGAGAACTTTTTCCAGCAATGCCGCTTGATGGTGGTGCGGATATCCTGATCCGGCAGGCGAATGCCTTTGGCCAGCACCACCGCCATGATCTCATCGAGGATGCGGTCTTGCAGCGTGTTCAAGGGGCTGAGGCGGGCAAGCTCGCCGAGGCGGAGGCCGGTGGTGGCGCACAGCGCGTTGATCGCGACATTGAGCACGAATTTATTCCAGATCTTGGCGGTGATGTCCGGCTCGATCGTGGTCTCGAAACCCGCTTGGGAGAGCAGGCTCGCGAAATGTCCGATGCGCTCGCTCGGCTTGCCGTCGGTTTCGCCGATCGAGGTGGGGCCGAGATGGGTGAGCGTGGCTTGGCCGGGCCCGCGCATCATGGCACTCGACATGCTCGAGCCGCCGACCACCCGCGCCGTGCCGAGAACCTCTTGCAGGGTTTCGAGATTGCCGATGCCGTTCTGCATGGTGACGGCAAAGCCTTCGGGTGCGAGGACCCGTGCGGCGGTTTCGGCGGCTTCGCGCGTGTCATTGCTGTTGACGAAAACGAAGGCGAGATCGGCCGGGCCCGCTTGACCGGCATCGCTCACCGCCTTGATCGGAATGATATCCTCGCCGAACACGCCGTCGAGGTCGAGGCCCCTGGCATTGACGGCGGCGACATGCTCTTGCCAGGTGTCGATCAGGCACACCTCGGCACCGGCGCGCACGAGCCTGCCGCCATAGCTCGATCCCATGGCACCGGCGCCGATCATGACGATTTTCATAGTCTTAGCCCCCTTGTTGAACTACCCGCGCGCCTCTTCCAGCAAGAAATCAGCGCAGCGTTCGCCGATCATAATCGAGGGCGCATGGGTGTTGGAAGAAGGGATCGTCGGCATCACCGAGGCATCGGCGATGCGCAGATTATCGAGGCCGTGGACGCGCAGCTTGGCATCGACCACCGCCATCTCGTCTTGACCCATGCGGCAGGTCCCGACCGGATGATAGGAGGTGGTGCCGTCGGTTCGGATGTGATCGAGGAGATCCTTGTCGGAGGTCGCCTGGGGGCCGGGCCGGGTTTCCTCGATGATTTCCGGTGCAAATGCCGCCTGGGCTGCGATTTTTCGGCACATGCGGATGGCGGCAAGCGCCGAGCGCTGATCGCGCTCGTCGGCGAGATAGTTGGCGCTGATGGAGGGCGATTCCTCGGGGTCGGTCGAGCGGATATGGACGGCACCCTTGGAGTGCGGGCGCAGCTGAAACGAGCCGATGCCGAAGCCCGGATAGGAATCAAAGGTTATCTTGTCGGGATCGCGCGGCGCGATCGAGGTCATGAAATGAAGCTGGATCTTGAAATCCGGCTGCTTCTTGCCGGGCTCGTCCGAGGTGAGCACATGAACCGTGGCGCTCGATCCCGCCATGTGGCCTCGCCGCCTGAGGACGTAGTTGGCGCCCATCAGCACCTTTTTGATGGGATTGGCCATGATGTCGTTGAGCGTACCACCGCGGCGGGCACGATAAGAGACACGTGTGTGGAGGTGCTCGCGGCAATTCTCGCCGACGCCTGGGAGCTCGGTGACGATAGGAATGCCCAAGCCGCCCAAGCGGTTGGGATCGCCGATGCCTGAAAGTTCCATCACTTGTGGTGACTGAATGGCACCGGCGCAGAGGATCACGCAGGCATTGGCCTTGGCTTCGAAGCTCTGGCCGTTGCGGCGATAGGCGACGCCTGTGGCGCGTTTGCCGTCGAATAGGATGCGGGTGACGAGACAATCCATGCGCAGCTCGAGATTGCTGCGCGACAGGGCCGGGCGGATATAGCCTTCCTTGACGGCAAACCGCATGGCGCGATGGGTGTTCATCTGTAGCCAGCCGACGCCTTCGTGCTGCGCGCCGTTATAGTCGGGCGTGTGGGGGATGCCGGCCTCGACGCAGGCTTTGATGAAGGCGTTGGAGACGGGATCGTCCTGGCGGTATTCGTTGACGATGATGGGGCCATCCTTGCCGCGCCCCTCGCCGCCCGGGACATAGGTTTCGATGCGCTTGAAATAGGGGATGACCTCGGCGGCATTCCAGCCCTCATTGCCGAGTTCACCCCAGTGATCATATTCTTGCGGATCGCCGCGCACCCAAAGCATGCCGTTGATGCCTGAGGAGCCGCCCAAAACCTTGCCGCGCGGCCAGTAGATCTGGCGGCCCTTGAGCTCGGGTTCTTGGTCGGTGAAAAAGCGGCGGACGGCGCGATCGCCCACCAGCACCTTGCCGATGCCCAAGGGCACTTTGAGCCAGATCCAATCATCATCGTGGCCGGCTTCCAGCAGCAGCACCTTGTGACGGCCGTTTTCGCTGAGCCTATTGGCAAGTGCCCCCCCGCCGGCGCCTGCACCGATCACGATATAATCGAAACTGCCCCCATCCTCGCTCATTCTGCCTGCCGTCCTTGTTACCGATGTCATGCCTTGTGGCCGGCGGATGTCATGGCACGAGATTTCAACCAGCGCCAGTTTCACGTTGCGGCAATGCCATTATTGCGTCGCCTAGCGCGAGGCGAGCCGCGGCAGCCACAAGGCGAGGTCCGGGATGAAGAGGACCAGCAGCATGGCCGCGATCTGCATGAGGATGAACGGCCAAAGGGCGGCGAAGATTTGCTGCAGGGTGATGTCGGGAGGGGCGACACTCTTGAGATAGAAGGCTGCCGGTCCAAAAGGCGGTGACAGGTACGAGATCTGCATGTTCATGCAGAAGAGCACGCCGAACCAGACAGGATCAAAACCAAGCTCTTCGATGATCGGCACAAAAATCGGCATGGTCAGCAGCAAGATGCCGACCCAATCCATGAATAGACCCAAGATTATCAACACACTCATCATCAAGAGCACGGTGACGATGGGATCGAAGGGAAGTCCTGTCATGGCGGTCTTGATGAAGGTGATGCCGCCCAAGAGGTTGTAGACACCGATCAAGGCCGTAGCGCCGAATGTGAGCCACATCAGGAGCCCGCAGGTTCCCATCGTTTGCCGCGACGCGTCGCGCAACATCGCCCAGCTCAGCTCGCCACGTACCCAGGCCGCGACAATGACGCCTGCAACACCCACGGCCGCAGCTTCGGCCACGGCGGCGATCCCGGCATAGATGCTTCCGAGAACGGCAAAGGCAATGCCCATCGGCAGAACCAACTTGCCGAGCATGGCAAGCTTTTGCCTGAGCGGCATATCGCGCTGCTCGGGCGGTAAGGGTGGTCCTTTGGACGGATCAAATCCGCAGACGACAAGGACGTAAACGATGTAGATGCCGCCCAGGATAAGCCCCGGTATGATCACGGCTAGGAATAGATCGCCAATGGAGACGTTCGCGGCGAGGCCATAAAAGATCAGAACGATCGAGGGTGGGATCATGGTCCCGAGCGAACCGCCGGCGCAGATCGTGCCGATGGCGAGACCGCGGTCGTAGCCGAGCCGGAGCATTTGCGGCAGGGCGACGAGACCCAAGAGAATGATCTCGCCGCCGATGATGCCTGTGGTTGCCGCCATGAAGATCGCAGCCACCAAGGTCATGAACGCGACGCCACCCGGCAATCCACCTGCCCAAACACGCATCGCATCGTAGAGATCGCGCGCCACCCCCGAGCGATCCATGATCGATGCCATCAAAAGGAACATGGGCACCGACACCAGGACATAGACATTGACGAAGCCATAGATGCGGCTGGTCAGAAGCTGAAGTGCATCCCAGCCGAAGAAGGCATAGGTGAAGGCGACACTGACAATCCCCAAGGAGAAGGCCAAGGGCACGCCGAGAATCAAGAGGAGGGCAAGCGAGCCCACCATCAATATCGTGATGGTCTCGATGCCCAAGGCTCAGCTCGATCGCCGCATCAACGTGGCGACAACGAGTTGCGCTGCAGCCTCGAGGGCCAGAAGCGCAGAGCCGCCAAAAAAAGCGGTTCGAATGACGACCGGCATGGGAAAGTCCCACGCACGGCCGCTCATTTCCCATATTCGAATGGATTCAAAGGTTTGGGCGCCAGCAAACCAGCTCAGCGCCAGCATATAAACCAGGCAGACGAGGATTGCCAGGTGATCGAGAAGTCTTCGTACCGCCTGTGGCATAAGATCGTAGACGATAGTTATACGAATATGTTCCTTATGCTCGAGTGCGTAGGCACCGCCGAATAAGAAACATGTGGAGCACAGCATGATGGCCGTGTCGTGAACCCAGATCGTGGGTGCGCGGAGCGCATAGCTCACGAAAACCTCGTAACATGTGAGTGCGGCTGCGATCAGGAACAGCCAGGCGAGACGATCCCCGATCGCGCGCGTCACACGACCGACGGCGCCAGCGGGGCTGGCACCGTCATCACGCTCTTGCATAGGCCAGAGCTCAGAGGAGGCCTTGCTCCTTCATATAGGCGACGTGACTTTCATAGACCTTTTGCGCCATCTCGCTCTTTTCGGCAAATTCTTCCCAGACCTCGCGGGCGACTTCGCGCAGTTCGCGGCGTTCTTCCGGCCCCCAATTGACCAGCGTTTCGGGATCGCGCTCGGCGGCGAATTTTTCATCCTGCTCGCGGTTCATGGCGAGGCTGTTTTCATTGGCGACCTTGGCGGCTTCGGCGACGACGGCCTTGAGTTCGTCGGGCAGCTTGTTCCATTCATCCATGTTCACGGTGATGTCTGAGGCAGGCATTGAGTGAATGCCGGGATAAATGGCGTAGGGCGCGATCTTGCCGTAGCCGAGCTCGTCATTCATGCCGAGCGTTCCCCAGTCGGTTGCCTCGATCTTGCCGCGTTCCAGGGCGGTATAGACCTCGGTACCAGGAAGAGTGGTGACACCGACACCAAGTTTGTTCCAAATTGTGGCACCCATGCCCTCAGGGGCACGCATCTTGATCCCCTCAAAATCGTGGATATTGCGAAGCGGTTCCTTTGAGGGAATAGATTCAGCCCCCCAAAGCACGGGGCCGACATAATGGACGTCATGCTGGCCATAGAGTTCGCGTGCGAGTTCATTGCCGCCGCCTTCATAAAACCAGTCGGTGAGCTCTTCGGTATTGTTGTATCCCGCATTTAGGTCGGCGAGCAGGGCAAATGCGGGATCCTTGCCGACTTAATAACCCGTGCCGCCATTGGCACATTGAAGGATGCCGGCTTTCAAGGTGTCGAGCACTTCGTTCGCGGGCACGATCGAGCCGACAGGCATGACCTCGATGGCGATTGCACCATCCGACTTTTCCCCGACATCGGCAGCGAACTGCTCGAAGGCGCGCTGGTTGACCGTGCCTGGCTGCCACATGGTCTGGCATTTCCAATTGAAGTCGGCAGCCTCGGCGTGCCACGCGAATGCGCCGATCATCAGACCGGTTACGAGAAAATATTTCATTGTTAGCCTCCTTTGGTGGTTTTGAAGTCGTTCGATTGCGAAGCACCTCAGCGGTAGCGTTGCGCTCCTGTATCCCGATAGAGCACATCGCCGATGCGGTTGAGCACGGCATGATGATGCGCCATGGCGGCGGGATCAAAATCGCTGGTGGGCGAGGGATCGTGCTCGAAATTGTTGTAGCTGTCTGTGCCGCGCACCAAGACGGCACTGTCTTTGGCCCCCACGACCTGACGCACATAAGTCGGCACATAGCGGATTGCGAAGCCGATGCGGCGGTCGTCGCTCCTATTGGGTTCGGAACCATGCACCAGCTTCACATGATGGAGCGACATCTCGCCGGGCTGGAGAATGACGTGCGCGGCTTCGTCTTCATCGACCTCGACGGCGACTTCCTGACCGCGGCTCAAGAGATTCTGCTCGGCAAAGGTGTCGTTGTGCGGCAGCACCTCATGCTTGTGGCTCTCGGGTACGAACTTCATGCAGCCGCTCTCGATCGTCGCAGGCGAGAGGGCAACCCATGCCGTAATGATATCGGCTGGCTCGAGACCCCAATAGGTGAGATCCTGGTGATAGGAGATGAATGCCGGGTCCTTTGCCTCTTTGGTAAAGAAGCTGCTCGCCCAGCATAGAATATTGGGACCGATAATGTCTTCGACGGGATCGAGGATCTTGGGATGGCGGATGATCTCGTCGGCCCAGGTCATGATGAGGTGCGGCTTCTGTTTGAGCTCGCCTTTCAATGGTCCACCCCGTTCCACTTCGATCGCTTCGAGCTTGCGACGGTAGCCCGCAACCTCCGCATCGGAAAACACGCGGATCGGAAAATGATAGCCCTTGTCGTGATACGCCTTGATCTCGGCGTCGCTGAGCAGTTTTCCCATGGCCTTCCGGCTCCCTGATCGATGTTGTTTGGATTAGGCTAGGATAACGGTGCTCATCTGGCAAGATCAGGTGGTGGTCACCTTGTTATTTGGCCGAAGCCTCATAGGACCACGAGCCCATCCCCTGCACCGATCTTGGGAACATTTGATCGAGATCATAGCGCCTCCTGGAATTCTCGGGTGCAAAGGCCATGACAATGGAGGCTAAGCCATGTTGACGCTGGAGGACTGTATCGAGCTTAGCAAGCTCACTGAGGACGAGATTGACGCGATTGTCGAACATGAACATGTGCCGGAGATGATTGCGGCCGAAATCGGCGCCTATCTTGTCGCAACGCCCACGGGCGAGAAACGCATCGCCAGTTATATTCGTGACGATATCGAGTATGCCCGGCGATCCGGCGACATCGCGCACGCCGCACGATTGCGTTTGATCCTGCGGCATTACCTCGAGGTACATCCGCAGGGCCGTGGTGAGTAAATTTGGCGCCGGTCACCTGTTCAGGGCTCGCCCTTGAGCAAGCGCGCCTTCGACGTTCGAGGACTTGCCAAGACATATGTGGCAGGTGAGGTCGAAGTACGCGCCTTGCGCGGGGTTGATCTCGAAATGTTTGAAGGCGAGTTTCTGGTCCTTCTGGGACCCTCCGGAAGTGGCAAATCGACCTTTCTCAACCTGCTCGGTGGGCTCGACCGTGCAACCATGGGGAGTATCCAGTTTGGCGCCCTCGAGATCACTCATTTGTCGAACCGCGATCTCACGCGGTATCGGCGGGATCACGTGGGTTTCGTTTTTCAGTTCTACAATCTCATTCCCAGTCTGACTGCGCTGGAAAACGTCGCTTTGGTCACAGAAATTGCGGCGGACCCCATGAAACCCCAAGAAGCGCTTGCACTCGTGGACATGGAGCATCGGCGTGATCATTTTCCAGCTCAGCTTTCAGGAGGCGAGCAGCAGCGTGTGGCGATTGCTCGAGCAATCGCCAAGAGACCGTCGGTCCTTTTGTGCGACGAACCAACAGGGGCGCTCGACAGTCGAACCGGCATCGTCGTCTTGGAAGCATTGAACCACGTGAATAGCGAGCTTGGTGCGACCACGGCGGTGATCACGCATAATGCCGCGATCACCTCGATGGCGGATCGCGTCGTCCGTTTTGCTGATGGCGCCATCCAATCGATTGACCGAAACCGTCAACGAATCTCGCCGCAGGGGCTGGATTGGTGAGCTGTCTCGACCGCAAACTTGGTCGCGATTTTTGGCGCATCCGCGGTCAGGTACTCGCGATTGCGTTGGTGCTTGGTTGTGGGATCAGCGTTTTCGTCATGAGCTTTGGTGCGATGACGTCGCTGGAGGAGACCCGGCGCGCCTATTATGAGCGTGCTCGCTTTGCCGATATCTTCTCGAGCCTCAAGCGGGCGCCCGATCTCATTGCCGAAGAAATCAGGAAGATCCCGGGCGTGCTCGTCGCCGAGACACGCATAACAGAGATTGTGACACTTGAAATCCAGGGGTTTGCCGAGCCCGTGCTCGGTCAGCTCATCTCGATACCGGAAACCAAGCAACCCGAATTGAACCAGTTGATATTGAGCCAAGGCCGGTGGGTCGAGCCCGGATACCCGGATGACGTCATTGTTAACGAGCCTTTTGCCGAAGCGCATGGACTGCGACCCGGCGACTTCTTGCATGCCAATGTCAACGGCAATCGGCGCCAACTGCGCGTCGCCGGCGTGGCGCTTTCGCCCGAGTTTGTCTATTCGCTTGGGCCGGGTTTGATCGTCCCGGACAACTCGCGTTTTGGCGTTCTTTGGATCGGACGCGAAGCCCTGGAGGGAGCCTTCAATCTCGACAACAGCTTCAATGATCTCACCCTCATGCTTGCTCACGGCGCGCGTCACGACGCTGTAATTGATCGTATTGATTCAATGCTTAGCAAATATGGTGTGACTCGCACTGTCAGCCGCGACGATCAACTATCAAATAGCATTCTTGAAGACGAGATCGAACAGCTAAAAACAACGGCACGATTGATGCCGACGATATTTTTCATAACCGGTGCTTTCCTCTTGAATACCTCTTTGGCACGAATTGTTGATTTGGAACGTAGTCAAATCGGTCTGTTGAAAGCATTCGGATACTCGTCATTTGATATCTCAACCCATTACATCAAACTTGTCATTCTGATCACGGTGCCCGGTATCATTCTCGGTGTCGCCACAGGGATATGGATGGGGCGCGGTCTTACCGAACTCTACGGCGATTTCTACCGGTTCCCCTTTTTGACGTTTCGTGATGCTCCCGGCATTGTCTTTGCGGCGTTACTCATCAGCCTCACCGCGGCCATGTCGGGAGCGCTCGGTGTCGTGCTGCGTGCGTCGAGACTTCCGCCTGCTCAGGCGATCCGGCCACCCGCACCCACCGCCTACAGCTCACGACAATCGACAAATTGGGTGGCTCTTGATCAACTCACCATCATGATGATCCGCCAGATCCTGCGTTTTCCCAAGCGATCGGCGCTGACGATCCTTGGTGTTGCGGCGGCCTTGGCGCTCCTGGTCTCCGTCAACCTGCTTTTGGCATCGAGCAATGCGATGCTCGATCGCGAGTTCCGAGACCTTCGACGCTATGACCTCCAGATCGGATTGTTCGAGGCCGAAGACGATCGCGCGGACAAAGAGGTGGCGGCGCTCAACGGAGTGCTTA
>CAYPOV010000149.1:0-11315 GCA_964412385.1 uncultured Geminicoccaceae bacterium | reverse complement strand
ATGCCGTCGACCAGCATCCGCGGGCCAACATCCTCTATGACCCGTCCCATCTCTACCTTCAGATGATCGACTATGTCGGCTTTATCGAAGTCTATGCTGAACGCATCAAATGTTTTCACGTGAAGGATGCGGAACTCAAAAGGAATCCCCGAAGCGGAATTTGGGGCGGCTATCAAGGCTGGAAACATCGTGCCGCGCGCTTCCGCAGCCTTGGCGACGGTGACATCGAGTTTGCACCGATTTTTTCGGCGATGACCCACATCGATTTTGACGGCTGGGCGATGGTCGAGTGGGAATGCTGCTACAAGGATCCCGATGTCGGCGCCCGCGAAGGAGCCAAGTTCGTGCGCGATCACATCATCCCTGTTGCCGATCGCGAGTTCGATGCGACCATGCAATCTTCTGCCAATAAGGCACGCAATCGGCGCATTCTGGGTTTGGGAGACTGATCATGCCGAGCCATCCGATCCTTTCTGCCCTCGGCCGGCGCCTAAGGCTTGGCGTTGTCGGCGGTGGCGGCGACGCCATTATCGGCCACGTGCATCGTGCCGCCGCACGCCTCGACGATTGTTATGAGATCACCGCGAGCGTGTTGTCCTCGAATCCCGAGCGCGGACGAACGCAGGCGGCGGAATTGGGCATTGCACGAAGCTACGACAACTTGGCGTCGATGATCGAGGGCGAGCGGAACCAACAAGACGGCATCGACGCTGTCGCCATCATGACCCCCAATGACAGCCACTTTCCTTTGGCAAGCCAGGCCCTCGAAGGCGGACTTCATGTCATTTGCGACAAGCCGCTTACCAACACGCTGGATGAGGCCCTCAAATTGGTCGCCAAGGTCAAGGACAGCGGTCGGGTCTTCATGTTGACTCATAACTACAGCGGCTACCCTATGATCCGGCAGGCGCGGGCCATGGTTCAAGCGGGCGCGCTCGGGCGGGTCACTGTCGTCCATGTGGTCTATGCGCAAGGGTCTCTCGCCGAGCCTTTGGACAGTGATTACTCCAGACTCCGGCCGAGCCTGCAATGGCGCCTCGACCCCGAAAAAGGCGGGACCTCGCTTGTCTTGGGGGATATCGGCACGCATGCTCACCAACTCGCCTGTTTCATCACCGGCCAGAACGTCACCAAGGTGATGGCCGATCTCGGCCCGGTGTTCCCGGGTCGCCAGATCCAAGATAACGCCAATGTCTTGATGGAATTCGATAGCGGCGCCAAAGGCGTGTTATGGGCGACGAAAGTTGCCAACGGTGCGGAAAATGCCCTCTCGATCGAGGTCTATGGCGAGAAGGGCGGCATCTTCTGGGAGCAAGCCAATCTGCAGCAACTGCGTTGGATGCGGAACGGCAAGGGCCCGCAATTCCTCACGCGTGGCCTCCCCGAGCTGCACCCCGCTGCGCGACGGGCAGCGAGAATTCCGCCTGGGCACCCGGAGGGCTTCCATGAGGCGTTTGCTAACCTTTATCGCGACTTTGCAGAGACGGTTGCAGCACGCATCTCGGGCATAGAGCCCGATCCTCTGGCTGAGGATTTTCCGACGGTCGTTGATGGTGCGCGCGGCGTGGCATTCGTTGAGGCCTGTATCGAATCGTCAAAGGCACAACGATGGAGCCATTGCCACGAAGTCTAGATGATTGGTTGGGGCGCCCCCTACCGGAAACGCCCCAATATCCTAATCCCTAGGCTTGCGGCTCGAGTTCCTGCGTGAACAGCGTGTTGCCGTCGATATCCTTGAGATGAACCGTCATCATCTCGGTCTCACCATTGATCTCGACCTCGCCGAAGAACTGCAGGCCATAGCTGGGAGGCAAATTGACCTCGCCTTCTTCAGGCGCTTTTACATACATCACCTGCGGTCCGAAGGTGTTGTCCAGATCGTTGGGCCCGAAGGTGCCGGCATTGAGCGGGCCCGACACAAATTCCCAGAAGGGCGCGAATTCTTGGAATTGAGCTTCGCTGGGGTCGTAATAGTGGGCGGCCGTGTAGTGCACGTCGGCTGTAAGCCAGACCGTGTTCTTGATGTCGTTGTCGCGAATGAAGCGCAGGAGTTCGGCGATCTCGAGCTCACGTCCGAGAGCCGCGCCATCCCCATTGGCCAGATTCTCGAAGTTGGTGTCGCCGTCGCGAACCATGAGGCCGATCGGCATGTCGGACGCAATCACCTTCCAGGTGGCGTTCGACTCCAGAAGTGACTGCTTGAGCCAGCGGAGCTGCTGTTCGCCGAGGAAGATGGTCTCGTCATTGGCGGCTTCCTGGCGATTGGCCGTATTGGGGCCACGGTAGGAGCGCATGTCGATGCGGAAGATCTCTAGCATCGGGCCATAAGCGAAGTGCTGATAGAGCCGGTCGCGCTCATAGGCACTCTGCCGAACAGGCATGTATTCCAAAAACGCGCGGCGGCCACGGGCGGCAAGGAGATCGACGCTGCTCTCCTTGTAGCGCTCGTCCTCGAGAACTTCGCCCGGGTACCAGTTATTGACGACCTCATGATCGTCCCATTGAGCGAACATCGGCACCTCGGCATTGAAGCGCCTGACGTTCTCATCCATCAAATTGTAGGCATAATTGCCGCGGAAATCCTGGAGCGTTTCGGCGACGCGTGACTTGGCTTCGGTCATCACGTTCTTCCAGATCTCGCCGTTGGGCATCTCCTTCTCGGCTTCCATCGGACCATCGGCGTAGATCGTGTCGCCCGAATGGATGAAAAAGTCGGGCTGGCCCTGACGCATCGTCTCGTAGATTTTCATGCCACCGAAATCTGGATTGATGCCCCAGCCTTGGCCCGCGGTATCGCCCGACCATGTGAACTTCACATTGCGGCGCGTGCTAGGCGGCGTGACAAAGCTGCCGACAACCGGCTGGCTCATGCTCGAATGATCGCCGAGATCGACGAAATCGATACGGTAGAAGATTTTTTGGTCAGCCGGAAGGCCAACCAATTCAGCCTTGCCCGTGTAGTCGGTGTCGCTCAGCACATTGATGGCCGGACGGCCAAAGGTGTTGGTCATCGATTCCGTGGTCGACCAGCTTACCATCATCCGAGCCGGGCGATCCGCCTTCGACCAGAGAATGGCGCTTCCCGGGCGCAGGTCACCCACCTGGGCACCGTAAGGTACCTGAATACGGGAAGCTTCGGAGACGATGGTCGTCTGTGCGAAGCCACGCAGGGGAAGGGCGGATGCTGCTGCCAGGCCCGTGCCGGCGATTGTGCTCGACCGCAACAAACTGCGGCGCGAAACGGAACGAAACTTATTCATCAAGACTGCTCCCAAAGCTATCCGCGTCAGTTCAGACGCGTGTTGAGCCTAGCGTTGAGATGTGACAATGCCTTGGGTGTCCCGTGACAGTTCCTCGATAATCACAGTCGCCGATCGAGGTTACCGATGCTGTGAATTTGGTTCCAAGACTGGAAGAAACTTGGCAGAGCGATTGTCATGCAACGCGTTGAGTAGCACTTCACGCCAAGGCTCGGGTCCATTCAATCGTGGACGAGACCAGTCCGGCTCCTCGTCGGGGCCGCTGCGAAACGCGGGAGCGATCAAGCTTAGTTCCGCAATACCTTCAACCCTAAGAAGCCGGCTACCCGAATGACAATTGTTATTGTGGATTGCTAATCTAGTTCTGATTTGATTTTTTCTCTGGTGGGTCGTCTTAATACAGTAAGCAGGATGCGGTCCGATCTGATTGTTCGCAATCACCAAATTGGCGCTGTCACGGACGCGGATGCCGCTGTCACCATTGGACGTTACCACATTGCCGCCAATCCAGAGGTCGTCGCTCTCGTAAACCGTGATCCCATCATCGGTGTTTCTGGCAGCCAAGTTTTCCGAGACAACAATGCGATCGCTTTTCTTGTCGATTACAATGCCCGAGCGGGCATTGTCGATGCTGCGATTACTGATGATCCAACTGTCGACGACTCGTCTCGAGACAATAATGCCGTGTCCGCCAGGTGGCTTGTTCGGGGCAGGCACGACGCCAGTATTGGCGATGTCATTGCGCGCGATGAGCATCCTTCGGCTGTCGTCATGGGGATCGATTCCATATTTGTGGCTCGCACGCACCTGATTGCCGATCAGCTGAACATCGGAAGCTTCGTGACTGTAGAATGCATAAAAGAGCCCCTGCAATTGATTGCGTAGCAGTGCCCCGGTCGGTGCTGGAAGATCGCGAGAACGGGTGCGTTCAGCAACAGATAAAGTCAGGCCGTAAGCCGTGCTCTCATCGTAGCCGAGATGAGATATTAGGCTGTCACGAATCGTCGTGCGGCTTCCCTCGACAGCAAGGATAAATGGTCGATAACGTGAGGCATCGAGTGCAGGGCCACGAATTGTCGCGTCCCACCCGACAATCTCGGCATGATCAACCCATAGTTCGCCGGCGTTTCCGAGAAATGCGACACCCTCCCGAACCATGCGTAGTCGAAATGGCGAACGAGACGTACCCTCTATCAAGAGAGATGCGTCGCTGCTGACCAAGAGCGGGACCTCAAGGCGGCAATCTAGGTCTATACAATCAAGACCACCTCCAAGATCGAAAGAGGCACTTGCAATCTGCTCCAGGGTTGCAACACCTTCACGTAAGATCAATCCTCGGACGTTCGATCGGTCAGGAAGACCCGCATCCAATGCTCCGCTGTCGAGAAACGAGCCGTCAAAGAAATCCTCGTGCATCGGCATGACGCGTTCGATTAGAAATGCTGTTGGCCCGGGTGCCACTCTTGCATCGATTGCGTCTATCTAGGCGTAGATGTCAGGTACATGGGGTCGTTTGAGATCGATGATGTCGAGAGGTTCGACATTGATATCCAAAGAGGAAGGTTGGGCTGCTTGGCTCGTTAGACTTGCAAGCAGCAAGAACGCGCCGGTAATCCCTGCGAGCCTCATTGATTTGCTGTCTCCCAAGGGTCGTCGGCATTGGGGACCGCAAAAAGGCAGGTTGTGTTGGCGCCGCTGAAATCGTCCGTAAGTGGGCGTTCGGGCTCGCCCAGAGCGGCCATGACTGTTTCGATCTTGTGAACGCTTTCTTTGTCCGGAAATCGTGCGCGATAGGGCTCGAGCCACGCCATGTAGTGCCGGTCATGGCCTCTCTGAACCAGGAAATGCAGATCCTGGGGGTCTTCGATCTCGAAGCCTTCAGTCTCGAAGCGCGCATTGAGAACACGCGGATCTTCAAGCGAATCTGCTAGAAACTCCACGGCGCGGTGAATGCTCTGCCCTTCTGGACCGCGAAGTGCGTAGAGATTATAACCTTGAATGGCTGCCATCTCGGCGATGGCAACGAGCGACATGACGGCATGCCGCTGATAGTGAAGGGCCCGATCGCCGCGTTCCATTTCCTCGGGCAGGCTGCCATCCGGGTTCATGTCTTCAAGCGCCAAGAGCAGTGCGCGCATGCCATCCTGAAACAGCGGATCAACCCCCATCAACGCACCCCAGGCCATGTTCACCGACGCCGAAACATAGCGATGGTTATTGCGGCTGCTTTGATTGTCGGTATCGTAAAAGCGTTGCGGTCCTCGCCGCCAGACGATCTCACCGAGCCATCGTTCGATCCTCTGGCGATCCTCTTCATCGAAAGCAGGATGATTTCGGACGATCGCGTAATTGACGATGATGGGCAGAAGCGTCCTGTTGAGATTGTAGTACATGCTGGCGTTTTCCGGATCCTCGAACTCAGTCAACGCTTCGTCCTTTGCCCATCGCAAGAGGTTGCGGCGAACGGCCTTCACAGCATCCTCGTCATCAAACCCGAGCATGCGCGCCCCCGAGAGCATCATAGTCCAAGCCAGTGTGTCACCGACCTGCTTTTCGCTCGTCACATTTTTGGCGACACCGTGGCGTGGCCAGCCGCTGATCGCCGGCCCGCACCATCGAAACAGACGTTCCTTATCCAGGCCTTCGAGAAAAGCCCGGCGCTCGTCGGCATCGACCATAACAAGGCCAGGTTTGGTCACGCCGAAACCTTCGGGAACCTCCGGACCTTCGAGTTCGGGTTCGAGTTCCTCCGCACTTGTCGAACTGATATGATTGAAATCCGCAACAAGCAGTGCCGAACAACAAGCGGCCGTGATCACCGTCCGTCGAACAACGAACAGTCTTGAAGTCTTTGTAGATTTTTTAGAACGTGCAGTTGAGCGCATCGTGATCTCATGCCGCGAAACCAGGCCCGCGTCAAATCTCCGCCCACATGCGCAGGAGATTGTGAAAGCTCTTCGAGACCAAATCAAACTCGGCGGACTTCCCGTGTTTGTCAAATAGGTCACGGCGTGCGGTTTCAAGATCGAAGAGGAGTTCCCGTTGGGCAGGATCGCGGATCAAGCTCTGCACCCACGAGACAGCGACGAGGCGCTGGCCGCGTGTGACGGCTGCCACATGGTGAAGGGCTGATGTGGGGTAGAGGACTAGCGCCCCTGGCGGCAGCTTGATCTCCTGTTCACCGAGCATGCCCTCGATGATAAGTTCGCCGCCGTCATATTTATCGGGCTCTTCCAAAAAGAGCGTAAACGACATGTCCGATCGGATCGGCGGGCGCCCCGACATCAATGCGTTATCCACATGCGTGCCATAGGCCATGCCCGGCTCGTAGCGGGCAATAAGTGGTGGTTTGACGATTTTTGGGCGGGCCGCCATTTCGAACGTCAAATTGTTGCGAATGGCACCGATAATCGTTTGCTGCAGCTTCTCGGTCTCAGCACCGGCCTCGAGCTGCTGATTGTTCTTGACCTCACGCGCGAACTTGCCGGCCGTCTCGGCACCATCGACAAAGCGCATGGTCTTGATCTTGGCCCGCACCCGCTTGGCCATGTCGTAGTCGAAAATATCGGGAATGGTGACGATCATCGGCTATGGTCCCCGTGCCTAATTCAACGCGAGGATTCCACAAATCGTCATGGACCGCCACAAGGCCCTGTTAGTCGATGCGCGCCTGCTGGTTCATATCCGGGAGCTGATGGGCAATCCCCTTGTGGCAGTCGATGCAGGTCTTCTCGCCCGTGTCGAGGAAGAGTTCATGCTGCTCGGCCGCCCGTGCCGACTGACGGGTGAAATCCATGTAGTCAAGCGCGTGGCAATTGCGGCATTCGAGACTATCGTTGGCTTCGAAGCGCGCCCATTCACGCTGCGCCATGACCAGGCGATGCTCTAAGTATTTTTCCCGAGTGTCGATGGTCCCGAAGACCGACCCCCAAACCTCCTTTGAGGCCTGCATTTTGCGGGCGATCTTGTCGGTCCAATCGTGAGGAACATGGCAATCGGGACAGGTGGCGCGGACACCCGAGCGATTGGTGAAATGGATTGTCGGCTTGATTTCCTGATACGCATTGTCGGCCATCTCATGGCACGAGATGCAGAAAGTCTCGGTATTGGTGGCTTCGAGGGCGGTGTTGAAGGCACCCCAGAAGATGACGCCGGCGATGAATCCGCCGAGGGTCAAAAAGGCGAGGCTGAAATGAGCACTCGGTCGTGCCAGCACCTGCCACCAGCGTTTGAGCCAGCTTCCCATCATTGCTCCCGTTCGTTCCGGTGGCCTTTGCTTAGTCGGCCGATTGTGGTTGCTCGTTGGCGATCACCGTATCGACATCGACAAACGTGTTTCCGACCAATGGCTGCACATCATGCTGCACAACATGACATTGGTTACAAAAATAACGGCGTGGCGAGACAGCCGCGAGGAACTGGCCGTCGCGATCCATGAAATGAGTGATGCTCACCATGGGCGCCTGTGACTGCTCGACCGCTGTGCGGCTATGACATTCAAGGCATTGGTTGAAATTCCTGTCGACCTGATAGCCGTCGATCGTGTGCGGAATGGTTGGCGGCTGTTCGGGATAGTTCCTGACCCGCCTGAGGTCTCGGTTTTCGACTTTGGGCAGCCGCGGCGGCTCGCCTTCAGCCGTCAGCGGTGTCGCTCCCCGCATGGTCGCGATGTGATCCTGTGCGGAGAGCGGCGCCACTACCGCGAAGACGATGACGATGGTGACACTTGCGATCCAGCGCACGTTACGCCTCCCGTGCCGGCACAATTGTCACGGCGCACTTCTTGAAGTCGGTCTGAAGGCTGATTGGATCGGTTGCATCCAGCGTCACTTTGTTAATCAGCTGCGCTGCATCGAACCAAGGCACGAAAACCAGGCCTCGAGGCGGTTTGTTGCGGCCGCGGGTCTCGACACGCGTGCGGATCATGCCGCGCCGGGATTGGATGTGGACCTCATCGCCGCGCCGCAAGCCTTGCTCGCCCGCGTCGTCGGGATGCATGTAGACCACAGCCTCCGGATAGCTGCTGTAAAGCTCAGGTACACGCCGGGTCATGGAGCCCGAATGCCAGTGTTCCAAGACACGTCCCGTGACCAGCCAGTAGGGGAATTCCTCGTCAGGCGCTTCCGCCGGCGGCTCATATGGAAGAGCGAAGATCCGCGCTTTCTTGTCCTCATTGCCGTAGAACTGAACTTCGGTTCCGGGCTCGACATAAGGATCGTAGCCTTCACGGAAGCGCCAGCGCGTTTCCTTGCCATCGACCACCGGCCAGCGAAGGCCTCGTGTCTCGTGATAAACCTCGAAGGGCGCGAGGTCGTGAGCATGGCCCCGGCCGAAGGTGGCGTACTCTTCGAACAGGCCTTTTTGAATGTAGTAGCCGAAGTCCTGAGCCTCGTGATTGCCGTACTCGGGATTGAGTTCGTCGAGCCCGAACTTGTCGACCTGGCCGTTGGCAAAGAGGATTTCGTAGAGCGTCTTGCCTTTGTAGTCCGGATAGGTGTCGAGGAATTCGGCGTCCCACACTTCATCGGTCGTGAAGCGCTTCGAAAACTCGACCACCTGCCAAAGATCTGACTTCGATTCTCCGGGAGGAGAGACCAGCTCGTGCCAGAATTGCGTGCGGCGCTCAGCGTTCCCGTAGGCGCCCTCCTTCTCAACCCACATCGCCGTCGGCAGGATGAGATCGGCCGCCTGGGCTGTGACCGTAGGATAGGCATCAGAGACCGTGATGAAATTCTCCGGATTGCGGTAACCCGGATAGGTCTCCTCGTTCATATTGGGCGCCGCCTGGAGGTTGTTGTTCACCTGGATCCAGTAGGCGTTGAGTTTGCCGTCCTTGAGCATACGGTTTTGTAAGACCGCGTGATAGCCGGGCTTGGGTGGGATGGTACCGTCGGGCAACTTCCAGATCTCTTCGGCAATCTTGCGGTGCTCTGGATTGGCGACCACCATATCGGCGGGCAGCCGGTGCGCAAACGTACCGACCTCGCGCGCCGTGCCACAGGCCGAGGGCTGGCCGGTAAGCGAGAATGGATGATTGCCGGGCTCGGAGATCTTGCCGGTGAGAAGATGCAGGTTGTGGACGAGGTTGTTGCACCAAACACCGCGCGTGTGCTGATTGAAACCCATCGTCCAGAACGACACAACCTTGGTGTTGGGGTCCGCATAAAGTTCCGCCAGCTCTTCGAGCTTGCCGGGCTCCACGCCAGAAATCTCGGATGCCTTGTCGACATCGTACTCGGCAACGAACTCGACATATTCATCGAACGTCATCGGCTCCGACCCACCGGGATTGTCGGCGTTCGTGGCGGCCTGCTGGAGGGGATGCTCGGGCCTGAGCCCATAGCCGATATCGGTATTGCCCCGACGAATCGTGCAGTACTTGTTGACGAAGTCTTCGTTCACACGGCCGGTCTTGACGATGTGATTGGCGATGAAATTCAGGATCGCCAGATCGCCTTGCGGCGTGAAAACGATCGGCAAATCGGCGAGCTCGAAACCGCGGTTTTCCAGGGTCGAGAGAACCACCGTCTTCACATGGGGTGCGCTCATTGCGCGATCGGTCACGCGGGTCCAAAGGATGGGGTGCATTTCCGCCATATTCGAGCCCCAAAGCACGAATGCGTCGGCGTACTCGATATCGTCATAGCAACCCATGGGCTCGTCGATACCGTAAGTCCGCATGAAACCTGCGACGGCTGACGCCATGCAGTGGCGTGCATTAGGCTCGAGATTGTTGGAGCGGAAACCTGCTTTCAACAGCTTGGCCGCGGCATAGCCTTCCCAGACAGTCCACTGGCCCGAGCCGAACATGCCGACATAGGTCGGATCCTTCTTAAGCGCTTTCTTCCAATGCTCGGCCATCACATCGAAGGCTTCGTCCCAGCTCACCGGTGTGAACTCGCCGTCCTTGGCATAGACACCATCCTTCTTGCGCAGAAGAGGCTGGGTGAGGCGGTCGTCGCCATACATGATCTTCGAGAGGAAATAGCCTTTGACGCAGTTGAGGCCGCGATTGACCTCGGACTTGATATCGCCATGGGTGGCAACGACTTGGTTGTTCTTTGTCGCCACCATGACGGAGCAGCCAGTGCCGCAGAAGCGGCACGGTGCCTTACTCCACTGAAGTGCGGTCGCGCCTGCTTCGGTGACCAAATTCTGGGCGTGTGCCGGAATGCTGATCCCGGCAGCCGTTGCCGCAACTGCACCGGCTTGCATGCGAAGATAATCGCGTCGCGAGAGTTCGACTTGCTGCATGTCGAAGACTTCCCCTCTTATTCCTCTGCGTGGTGGTAGACGAGGGAGGCCGAAAGCACGCCCTCGAAGTTTTGCATCTGATTGATCAATTCGCTCAGCCGACTCTCTTTCTCGGCTTCGAGGACAGCGACGATCTTGCCCTGTTCTCGGGCGAAGACATCGGCTTCGGGCAAAGCCTTGATGGCGCTGACGACGGCGTCGGCTTTGGCCGGAAGGGCTTGAACGATGACGCTCGCAATATGGCCGATCGCAAGCTCACTCATGCGCCTGGCGGTCCGCCAATGAGATGGCTCATCCAAACGATAAAGCCGTAGCCGCCGACGATGGCCACGGCGAGCACGGGAAACAGGACGACTGTGAGGAAGAGAAACGCCAAAAGCTCTCTGCCGCGGTTTGGCATTTCTTGCTTGGTTGCCATCGTCTCTCCCTACCGGCTGGCCCTTAGTCCGAAGGCTCTTTGCCGTTTTTTGCTGCCACGTGCTTTGATCTAGATCAAATTCTTGCCGTCACTACGACCTACTGAAGAATAATTTGGCAGTGACGAGCGAGGCTGGCATGAGGAGCCCTATCTCGTTTTTCCCCGGAACACCATGCACGAACAGGCAATTCTGGAACTTCTGCCGTGGCTCATCCTAACATTAACTGTTACGGGTGCCGCAGCAGGGATACTCGCCGGGCTCTTGGGCGTGGGCGGCGGTATTGTCATCGTCCCGGTCCTGTTCTGGGCATTGGGCCTTTTGGGCTTTGATCCGGCCCTCTCAATGCTGATGGCCGTCGGCACATCGCTCGCAACCATCATCC
>CAYPOV010000148.1:0-11558 GCA_964412385.1 uncultured Geminicoccaceae bacterium | reverse complement strand
ATCAGCTTGAGGAAGGATGGATTCCTCAAAGAACTTTCGTTTCAGACCGCCTTCTTGACCTCTCGATTTAAGCAAAGGTGAGGAAACTTCCCATGATCACCGACAACATTGCTGCAGCCTCCACAGCGGATGCATCAAGCGGCCAGCAATCCGCACAATCCCGGTTGACCGAGAGCTTTGATATGTTTTTGAGCCTATTGACCACCCAGCTGCAGAATCAGGATCCGTTATCGCCCATGGATTCGGAGGCCTTCACGCGGCAACTTACACAATTTTCGGCCGTCGAGCAGGCAATTGAGACCAACAAGCAGCTCGGTGATTTGATCGGCCTGATGCGCACCAACGAGACGTCGACCGCGTTGGGATATCTCGGCAGAGAGGTCGAAGTCGAAAGTGATCACGTCCATCTCGGCGAGGAAGGCGGTGCGTCCTTCGGCTATGCCATCGAGAAAGACGCGGAAGTCGCAACAGTGCAAGTCCTCGATAGAGCCGGCCGAACCATTCGGACTTTTGTCAGTCCTACGGGAATGGGTGAGCACCAACTTGAGTGGGACGGACGTGACACTACGGGTGCCAGAGTTCCGGCCGGGAGCTATCAGATCATCGTCAATGCAGCGGACGCCGTCGGCAATCCGATCGCCACAACCACGCGAGTTGCCGGTGTTGTCGATGCCGTCGAGAAATCGGGGACAGGCTACCTCTTGAGCGTTAGCGGTCGTCTGGTTCCCGCCGAAAATGTTGAAACAATTCAAGCTGTTCATAGCGATACGCAAGCGAGCGTGTCGTAGCGAAAAAGTCTTGTGCTAAAAGGAGAATTGGAAAATGAGCCTCTTCGGATCGCTGTTTGCGGGTGTTTCAGGAATTTCGGCGCAAAGCCGGTCGATGGGAATGATTTCTGACAACATCGCTAATGTAAATACCACTGGCTACAAGGGTGCAGAGGCCGAGTTTTCGACACTGGTTTCCGGGTTCGACAACGTCAATGTCCACAGCCCGGGCGGTGTTCGCCCGCACACCCGTTATGCTATTCAGCAGCAAGGCTTGATCCAGAATAGCGATCGCCCGACCGATGTCGCGATTTCCGGCAACGGCTTTTTCGTCGTCAATGATGAAGCCGCAGGCACAGGCGGGCAGTACTACACGCGCGCGGGCTCCTTTTATGTCGATGAGCTCGGCAATATGCGGACATCTTCTGGATTCTATTTGCAGGGTTGGGAACTCGATGCCAATGAGGCGATCATTGACGTCAATGCACCCTCGACGGTCAATGTCCGTCTCATCAACGGTGTTGCGACGTCAACCTCCTCTGTCGAGTTGGGAGCCAATCTCGATGCCAACCAAGCGGCATTCACAGGGACCTACGCGGCTGGCGACATGGCGGAATACAATGCAACCGATGGTGTTTCGGGTGCTCAGCCGCATTTCAGCCGTGCCGCAAGGATCTATGATGCGCTCGGGCGTGCTCACGATCTGCAATTCGCCTTTCTCAAGACCCCGACCGCCAATACCTGGAACGTCGAGATCTATATTGATCCAGCCGACGTCGACACGACGACTCATACCGATGGCCTGATTGCCTCAGGCTCTGTGGTCTTCAACGGTGATGGCACGCTCAATACGACGTCGACGACGATCACGCCGCTTACGAGTGGTGTTGCCAATGGACCCTTGGGAATCGATTGGTCGACGGCCTCTGGGACTGTCGACAGCACCATCGACTTGACCCTCGGTCTCGACGGAAGCTCGAACGGACTGACCCAGTTCCGCAGCGATAGTGACGTCGCCTTTATCAATCAGAATGGTGCCGAGGTTGGAGAGCTCAACGGCATCAGCATTGACGACGAAGGTTATGTGATCGCGTCATTCACCAATTCGGAGCGTCGACGCCTTTATCAACTTCCCCTCGCGACATTTGCCAACGCCTCCGCTCTCGATCCAAGAACCGGCAACGTTTTCGCCGAAACCCGCGATTCCGGCACCTACAACCTCAAATTCGTCGGCGTTGGCGGAGCTGGAACGCTCGCACCCTCTTCACTCGAGTCGGCCAATGTCGAGCTTGCTGAGGAATTCACCAAGATGATTGTCACGCAACGTGCGTACTCGGCCAATACGAGGGTGATCACGACCTCGAGCGAAATGCTCGATGAGTTGATACAAATCGCACGATAACAACAAGCCAAGAAGAACCGAGCTTAAGCGATCGTTCACTATGAGTTTTAGCGAGAATTAAAAGGATGCCCTGCATTATGCCTAGTTTAGAAGCGCCAAGTTCTGAATTTAGGACTGTCCGGTCGGAGTAGCTTGATGTCGGAAACGCAGATGCAGCGTCCAATGAGTGTAGTTGGACCCAACGGCTTGCCGCTTAGCCTCGAGACGTTGCCGCCACCGAATACGCGTCGCTGGGTGGCACGCCGCAAGGCGGAAGTGGTCACAGCCGTTCGATCCGGCCTCCTCTCGCTCAAGGAGGCCCTCGAGCGATACAATCTGACGGAGGAGGAGTTTGAGAGCTGGGAACGTGCCATCGACAAATTCGGAATGGGAGGTCTTCGGGTGACGCGCATCCAGGAATTTCGTGAATAGCGCGCTTAGGTGCGAAAATACTCGGGCCGCCATCGCGAGTTCAAGGCTCGATAGCGAGGGCTTGGTGCCGTCATCGATCTCTATCCGCCGTGGTATCGGGTGGATGATCGACGTCCACTCCATCGCTTCTTAACTCTTTGTTCACCATGGGCCGATAGATCCCTCGCTTACGGTTGTGCCGTGTGAGGATCGAATTTGGACGACGGCTAAGGTTTAGGCCGCGACAAGCCCCTCAACGCATTCACAACCGCCATTTGAGCAATCCCGCGAAAAGGCGCGACTGCGCTGATTTCGCATTGTGGTGAGGACGATGGCAGGCGCAGGTGAGACGAGCGCAGATGCAAACGGACAAGAGCTTGGGAAACATTCATTGCCCAACCCCGCGGCTGCGGGTGCTCGCGAGACCGATCATTCGGTCAATCGGGAATTCGCTCCGCTCGCATTCCTCCAACAGCTTGGTCCCGGCCGGATCATTGCGCTTGGCGTCGTTGCACTCGCGCTACTGAGTTTCTTTGCCTTTATCGTGTTTCGTGCAACCGAGCCACGTTATACGCTGCTGTTTGGCAATCTCGAGCTCGATTCCAGCCGTGAGATCATCAGTCAACTCGACGCTCGGGATATACCTTATCGATTGAGCGAGGATGGCCGGGCTATTCTCGTGCCCGAAGATCGAGCCCTGCGATTGCGAATGGAACTCGTCGCCGACGGTACGCCCGGCAGCTCGGGGTTGGGCTATGAGATCTTCGATCGCGACGGAATGTTCGGCACAACGGACTTCGTCTCTAATGTGAATCTCAAGCGTGCGTTGGAGGGCGAGCTTGCGCGCACGATTTCGAGTCTCGCCGCCATCCGGAGCGCACGGGTCCATCTTGTCTTGCCGGAACGTCAATTGTTCCGATCCGAGCCCGAAGACCCGAGTGCATCGGTTTTCGTCATGACAGCGGGATCGACGGGCCTCTCAACGAAGCAAGTATCCGGGATCCAACATTTGGTGGCGGCCGCCGTGCCCGGTCTCGATGCCAGCAACGTGGCGGTGCTGGATGGAGAGGGGCGGCTGCTCGCACGCGGTGACGACGAGAGTGCGGTCGCGTCACTGTCGGCTGAGGAAGAGCATCGCATTGCCGTGGAAGAGCGGCTGCAACGGAAGATCGTTCGGCTCCTGGAACGAAGCCTGGGCCCGGGCAAGGTCGAGGCCCAAGTCACGGCGGAGATGAGCTTTGAGGAGGTGACGACCAGTGCCGAAATCTTCGATCCGGAAAGTCAGGTAGCACGGAGCATTCAATCCGTCGAAGAGGAGTCTGATCTCAACGAACAAGAGCCAGGCGGTGGCGTCTCTGTTGCAAATGCGCTTCCGGGTGCCGACGATACGGGGCAGACGGGGCATTCGAAGGAAAGCCGCACACGCACGGAAGAAACGGTCAATTACGAGATTTCGAGAACGCTGAGAAACGAGTCCCGCCGTGGTGGTACGGTTGAGCGGCTGAGCGTTGCGGTTCAGGTCGACGGCCACTACGAAGACACTGGCATAGGTGAGATTCAGTTCCATCCTTTGAGTGACGCCGAACTCGCCGAGCTTGAGGGACTGGTTCGAAGTGCCGTCGGGATTGACGATAGCCGCGGCGACCGATTGGAAATTGCAAGTCTACCGTTTCATCGGCCCGAACCAGCTCGTTCGGAGGCGCCGCCGCTATTGAGTCTCAGCAAGGACGATTACTGGCGTTTCGGCGAACTCGGTCTGTTTGCAATCTTGACGTTGCTCGTTCTCCAACTCGCGGTCCGTCCGATTTTGCGTGGTGTCTTGCCTGTTCAATCAGCGAGGCCGGCTTCCGTTGTCGCTCACCAAAGTGAGCAAGCGGCACAGGTTGCCGATAATCGTGCAGCCAGTGGGGCAGTGCAGCAGGGAGACCGTCATGCCAGTGCGTCGATTAGCTCGGCCGGTCAACAACAGCTCACGGGACCTGCGGCGGAGGAAAACGGCTCCAGCCTAATCGTGCCTCAGGAAGAGGAGATGGTCAGTCTCAAGCAGATCGCAGGTAAGGTTCGGGCATCGCTGGTCCAGGAAGTGACCGAGATCATCGAAGAAAGGCCGGACGACGCCACGCGGGTCGTTCGGAGCTGGCTCCACTCTGACTGAGGTTGAGCGAATGGTTGCGAATTTGGCTTACGATGAGCTCAGCGGGGTCGAGAAAGCCGCCGTGTTTTTCCTCGCAGTCAGCGAGGAGCAGGCTGTCAAACTATTCTCATCGCTTGAAATCGAGGAAATCAAGGAGGTTTCCCAGACAATGTCGACCCTAGGACGTGTCGACAGCCGAACCGTCGAACGCCTGTTTCAGGAATTTGCAAGCCAGCTCTCGAGAACCGGAGGTGTTCTCGGCAGCTTCGAAACGACCGAACGTCTTCTCGGGCGCGTTATGGACGAGAAGAAGGTCGACAACATCATGGAGGAAATCCGAGGTCCGGCCGGACGCACGATTTGGGACAAGCTTGGCAATGTCAATGAATCGGTGCTCGGCTCCTACCTCCAGAAGGAATATCCTCAAACAGTCGCGGTTGTCCTAAGCAAGATTGCATCCGATCATGCCGCGCGTGTGCTTTCGGTCATGCCCGAAGACTTTGCCATGGAAGTTGTCATGCGCATGCTGCGGATGGAGACGGTGCAGCGAAGTGTACTGGCAGACGTGGAAAAGACCCTCCGTGCAGATTTCATGAACAATCTCGCCCGAACCAATCGTCGGGACAATCATGAGGTGATGGCGGAAATCTTCAACTTTCTCGATCGCAATACTGAGACAAAATTCCTTGAGCTACTTGATGAACGCAATGCCGAGTCGGCAAGCAGGATCAAGGCCTTGATGTTTACGTTCGAGGACCTCGTTAGGCTTGAGCCGGCCGGTGTTCAGACACTTATTCGCAGTGCCGGCAATGATCGGATCGGCATGGCACTCAAAGGAGCAAGTGAGCCGCTCAAAGACCTTTTCTTTACCAATATGTCCGAGCGTGCTGCCAAGATTCTTAAGGACGAAATGGACGCGATGGGGCCTGTGAGGGTGCGCGACGTCGATGAAGCGCAGCAGTTCGTGGTCAATATGGCGAAGGACCTTGCTGCTTCAGGCGAGATCAATCTCGGCGAAGGCGGCGAGGACGAATTGGTTTATTGGTGATGACCAATCCATTTTCAAGTTCCGATAGACTTGCCGAGGCGACAATGTCGGCCCCGGCAGGTCCGGCATTCGGATCGTCGTCGCCCTCTACGGAATCCAAGTTAGAAGTGAGGCGATGGCAACCGCGGGTCATCAAGACCGCCGATGATGCCACGGCGGAGGTCACAGAGCCGAACGAGAGTGCCGCTCGGTTTCGCAAATCTCGTCTATTGATTGATGAATGCGAGTTCGCGAAAGCTCTGGCGTTTGCTGCGGCGGATGCGCGTGAACGGGCCCTAGCTGAAGAGCAGGAGTCCAGCCATCGGGCAATTGAGCGAACATTGGCCCGATTGAGGGCGGAAATCGAAGGATCGATTGGCCACCACGACAAAACCATCGGTCAAGCGGCGGTTGAGCTTGTCTCGATCTTCACACATGGCCTCGCAACACTTCGCCCGGAATTGGATCGACAATTGTTGGAACATGCGATCGACGCCTTGGTGCACGACAATTTGAAACTGCTTGCAGGTTTGACTTCGATGCAGATTTGCGTCGCTCCAGACCAGGTCGAAGCCATTGATGCCAGGCTGAAGGCCTCTCTAAAGGGTGCCGCTCTTAACCTTCAATTAACCATGATCGGAGACACAGAACAGGCCCCGGGCAACGCCAGCATCGTCTGGCATCGTGGCCGAGCGGAGATCCGAAAGTCCGCGCTCCTCGATTCGATGGTGGAGTTACTGGGGCGTTGGTGTCTTGGCGAGAAGGGGACGGAGGATGGCCCTGGCAGGAATCCTTCGAGCGTGAACGAGGATGACGATGACACTGCATCGGTGGAGACTTGAAAACCATGAGTGACGAAGCGGAAAAAGACCTCCCCGAAGCAACAGGGGACGACGCCAAAACCTCGGCGATGGATGAAACGGCCGAATCCATGTCCGCCGTCTTCGATATTCCGGTCAGACTTTCAGCCGTGCTCGGCCGCGCCTCAATGCCGGTCAATCAGTTGCTGCGTTTGGGCCGTGGTGCTGTCGTCGAACTCGATCGCAAGGTCGGCGAACCCATCGACATTTTCGTCAACAACCGCTTGATCGCCCGCGGCGAGGTGCTGATTGTCGACGATCACCTCGGCATCACCATGACCGAGATCATCAAGAGCGATCATCGCTGATTGAGTTTCTGGGCACGGTCATGCGCATCCTGATCATCGGAACCGCTCATCCCGACCTCGAGAGGGCAAGAGCCATCGCCACGCAACATGGCAGCCATGTCAGCCGTGTTGCGACCGTGCCCGAAGCACTCGCCCATATCCTCGATGGTAAAGGTGCCGATCTGCTGCTGGTCGATGTCGACGAGGATATCCGCGATTTGACCTCGCAATTGCGTCGCGCGCGGGTTTCCGCATCCGTTGTCGCCTACGGGATCGATGCCAGCCCGACGGCAGCCGTCAACGCGATCCGAAGCGGGGCTTGCGAATTTCTGCCATTGCCTCCCGATGCCGAGTTGATCGCCGCTGTCCTCGATGCCATCAGCGAGGATCGCATCGACATGATCGCCGACGATTTTTCGATGCGAGACACCATGGAACTCGCCCGCAAATATGCCCGCGCCGATGCCACCATTTTGGTCTCCGGCGAAAGCGGTACCGGCAAAGAAGTCCTGGCACGCTTCCTGCACCGCCAAAGCAGCCGCGGCGATCGACCGATGGTGGCGGTCAATTGTGCCGCCATTCCGGACCATCTTCTCGAATCCGAGCTGTTCGGCCACGAGAAGGGCGCCTTCACCGGGGCACAGTCCCGCCGCATCGGCAAGTTCGAGGAGGCCCACGGCAGTACGCTCCTGCTTGACGAGATCTCGGAGATGGACCTGCGTTTGCAAGCCAAGCTGCTGCGCGCGATCCAAGAACGCGAAATCGATCGCCTCGGCGGCACAACGCCGGTCAAGGTCGACATCCGCCTCATTGCCACCACCAATCGCAACCTCGAAGAAGACGTCAGAGCGGGACGATTTCGCCAGGACCTCTTTTTCAGGCTCAACGTTCTCGCCCTCGAGCTGCCGCCGCTTCGCGCACGGCGCACCGATATTCCCTCCCTTGCCGAATTCTTCGCCCGCAAACACGGCGTGCTCGGGACATCGACGCCGCCCGCGTTCGACCAGCAAGCCCTGGACAAGCTCATCGGCCACGATTGGCCGGGCAACATCCGCGAACTCGAAAACTGCATCCAGCGCGCCGTGGTGATTGCCGAAGGCCGGACCATCTCAAGCGATGACATCGTCTTGCCCACCGCCCCAGGCCAGGCCGCAGACGCGCACACGCCTGGCTCGTCGCTAATCGGCCGCAGCATGGCCGAGGTCGAGCGTGATCTTATCCTCGGAACCCTTGATCACACGGCCGGAAACCGCACCCATGCCGCGCGGATCCTTGGGATCTCGATCCGAACGCTGCGCAACAAGCTTAACGACTACGCCCGCGAACACGGCTTGGCGCCCAGCGCCACGGCTTCCCAAGGCTGAGGGTCCCAGCGATGGCAACCTCTTTGCAAAGCCTTGGTCCGAGCTTCAGCAGATCAAACCTCGCAAGCGGTTTGCGTCACGCACTCGGCCAAAGCGACATCTTGCTCGCCATCGGCATCATCACCATCCTCGCCGTGCTGGTGCTACCCCTGCCGCGCGTGCTCTTGGATATGAGCCTCGCCCTCTCGATCACCTTTTCCGTCCTGGTCCTGCTCACAGCCCTCTTTATCGACAAGCCGCTCCAGCTCAGCGCTTTTCCCACCGTACTCTTGATCGCCACCATGCTGAGGCTGGCGCTCAATCTCGCCTCGACCCGCCTGATCCTCGCGGACGGCCACGAGGGCACCCAAGCCGCGGGCCGCGTCATCGAAGCCTTTGGCGGCTTCATCATGCAAGGCAACTACGTCATCGGCATTATCGTCTTCGCCATTCTGGTGATCGTCAATTTCGTCGTCATCACCAAGGGCTCGGGCCGCATCGCCGAAGTCGCCGCCCGCTTCTCCCTCGACGCCATGCCCGGCAAGCAAATGGCGATCGACGCCGATCTCTCCTCAGGCCTCATCGACGAGGACGAAGCCCGCAAGCGCCGCCGCGAACTCGAAGAGGAAAGCTCCTTCTTCGGCGCCATGGACGGTGCCGCCAAATTCGTCCGCGGCGATGCCGTGGCAGGCCTCTTGATCACCGCCATCAACCTGATCGGCGGCCTCATTATCGGCGTTGGCCAAATGGGCGTCAGCTTCGGCACGGCCGCCCAGACCTACACCGTCCTCACCATCGGCGACGGCCTGGTCTCGCAAATCCCAGCCCTGATCGTCTCAACCGCGGCGGGCCTCCTCGTCTCCAAAGCCGGTGTCACAGGACGGGCCGACAAAGCCCTCTTCGGCCAGCTCGGCGCGTTCCCTCGTGCCCTCGGTGTCACCTCAGCACTCATGACCGCCTTCGCCCTGTTGCCCGGCCTGCCGATGCTGCCCTTTCTGGCACTCGGCGGCGCGTCGGGAGCGCTCGCCTGGCAAGCCCGCAAGAAACAGCAAGCGGCCAAAGAGGCCGAAACAACCAAGGCACAGCCGGCCGAACCCCAGGCCGATCCCATGACCACGGCCCTTGCCATGGACGCCATCCGCCTCGAGCTGGGCTATGGTCTTCTGGGCCTGATCGGCGAAGGCAACGGTCCCAAGCTCACCGAGCAAATCAAGGCGCTGCGCCGCCAGCTTGCGGTCGAACTGGGCTTCGTTCTGCCCTCGGTACGCATCCAGGACAACATCCAGCTTCCCGCCAATACCTATGTCGTCCGCACCAAGGAAATGGAATCCGGCCGCGGCGATGTCCGCGCCAATCAGCTCCTGGTGATGAACCCCCAAGGCGGCACCATCGACCTTGCCGGCGAGGAAACCACCGAGCCCACCTTCGGCCTCAAAGCCATGTGGGTGTCATCGCAACTGCGCAGCGAGGCTGGCCTCAAAGGCTACACGGTCGTCGATCCCGCAACGGTCATCACCACCCACCTCACCGAAATCGTCAAAGACAATCTTGCCGATCTCTTGAGCTTTGCCGAAACCGACAAGCTGCTGCGCGAGCTCCCGCAAGAATACCAGAAACTCCTCACCGATTTGGTGCCCGGCAAGATCACCACGGCCGGCATCCAAAGGGTCCTCCAGGGTCTGCTCGCCGAACGCATCTCGATCCGCGATCTGCCGCTGATCCTCGAGGCCATCAGTGAAGCGGTGATGCACACCCAAAACGTCATGCTCGTCATCGAGCATGTGCGCGCCCGCCTCGCCCGCCAAGTAAGCCACGCCGCAACCGCACCCGGCGGCTACATTCCGGTCCTCGTGCTCACGCCGGAATGGGAGGAAGCCTTCCACCAAGCCATTTCCGGCCAAGGCGAGGAACGCCAGCTCGCCATGGCGCCCTCCAAGATCCAGGAGTTCGTCGAAGCCCTCAGCCAGGCCTTCGAAGCCCAGGCCGTCAAAGGCGAACTCCCGGCCCTGGTCACGAGTGCTGCGATCCGCCCCTATGTCCGCTCCATCGTCGAGCGCTTTAGGCCGTCGACAACAGTCCTCAGCCAGAACGAAATCCACCACAAGGCCCGCCTGCGCACACTCGGTCAGGTGTAGCCCGCAATGACCGACAAACCCGGGCAGCACCGATGAACTTCAAGAGCTTTCGCGCCACCACCCGCGACGAGGCCATCCAAGACCTCAAGCAAGCTCTCGGCCAGGACGCCCACATCATTGCCGTTCGAGATCACAACGGTGCGGTCGTCGCCACCGGCACCAAAGCCACCCGCACAGCGGATCTCGAAGGGATCTTGACCCCCGCTTCAGCGCCGTCGCCGCAAAAAACAATCGAGACACTGCTTCGCGCGCATCGCGTCCCCGAAGCCATTCTCAATGATTTGGCGGACATTCTGCCGGACATGGCAAGCGCCGACACCACCGCCGGACTTCGCCAAATCGTGGCCAGGCAGATCCCCTGTGCTCCCCTCGATCCGATGCCCAAGGCCCTGATGCTCTTCGGTCCCACAGGTGCTGGCAAAACCGCAGCACTCGTCCGCCTCGCCGCACGCCAACGCTCCTCGGGCAAACCCGTCATCGTGATCACCACCGACACGGCACGAACCGGCGCCACACGGCAACTCCAAGCCCTGCTCGCAGCCATCGAGCTCGAGCCCATGGTCGCCGAAACCTCAAACGAGCTGCGCGTCATTCTCGAACGGAACAACAATGCCACCACATTGATCGACACCACCGGCACCAATCCGCTCTATCCCGAAGAACTCGCCACCATCGCAGGCCTGATCAACGACCTGCCGATCGAGCCGATCAATGTCCTGCCCGCAGGACTCGATCCCCTCGACAGCTTCGAGATCGCCCGGAATTCAAAAGCTCTCGGCGCCACGCGCGTCATCATCACCAAACTCGACACAGCGCGCCGCTTCGGAAGCCTCTTCGCCATCGCCAAAGCAGGCCTCACGCTCGCCGAAACCAGCATCAGCCCGGCACTCGCCAAACCTCTCATCCCATGGACACCCGAAGGCCTGACCCGCCTTCTCGAACGGTCCCTCCCGCATCATCCCCTTCAAGGGTGATTGCGCTTTTGTGCGGAGGTTTTTTTTCTTGAGGGGGCACCGCCCCCTCAAACTCCCGCGGGGACTTTGGGTTAGTGACGGTTGGGAGGTTGCTGCGAAAAAATCGAACGGCGGTGGCTAACGGTAGCCCGGAGGGCCGCGTTTGTGATGGGCGGGGACTTTTTCCGGCCGCCAGTAGCAATGATTGGGATCGGGAGGATTGGCTGAGTTGGCGCCGATGAAGATATCGTTCTGACGCC
>CAYPOV010000147.1:0-11668 GCA_964412385.1 uncultured Geminicoccaceae bacterium | reverse complement strand
CAGAATCACGCTCGATGGAAACCGGTAGCCTTTGAACGGTGGCGGCGACATGGGTCGAAATCCTGTGGCACTGCGCAAGGGTGGCAATCTCGCCTCTGCTGCCAGCCAACGCAACAGTGCGTTTCTTGAAGTTTCTTGTCTTGACTATTATGTCGCCGCGGTTCGCCAAAGGATCTAATGATGTCCCTCCTTCATGTCTCGATCAGTGCTGAAGATCCCGAACATGTCGCCCATGTCTTGGCCGGTATTCTGGGCGGACGAGCCATGCCTTTTCCGCCTTTTCCAGGGTCATGGATTGCCTTCGGTGAGGCCGACGATGGCAGCGCCATCGAGGTCTATCCGCTGACCCATCGGCTCGAACCGGGGCCGACGCAAATTTCCTGTATCGAGGGCGAGGCTGATAAGTCCGCAAGCTTTGCGCACCTAGCCATTCGCTCACCACTGGATGCTGAAACCATCATCGAGCAGGGAAAGGCCGAAGGTTGGATCGCCAGGCGATGCAGTCGCGGGCCCTTTGAGCTCATTGAACTATGGATTGAGAACAGACTTTTGGTCGAGGTGCTTGACCCTTTGATGCTGGCCGATTATCGCCGCGGTATGACGATGGCAAACTGGGCGCGCATGTTCGATTTCCGCAGCGATCGTTCGTTCTCCTAGTCCAAAGCCGATCGCTAATCGAGCCCACCGGATATCATGATCGAAACCTATGTTATTGCGGCGTTTTTTGCCGTCTGTTTTGTTGCGGGCACGGTCAAGGGCGTCATCGGTCTCGGGCTCCCCACAGTAACCTTGGGGATCATGGCGGTTATCACCGATGTGCCCATCGCCATGGTGCTGCTCCTGGTTCCGACATTTTTGACCAATGTCTGGCAAGGCTTGGTTGGCGGGCATGCCAAGGTCATTGTGCGGCGGCTGTGGCTTTTTATGACTGTGGCCACCGTCGCCGTGCTCTTAGGCACGGTTGTCCTTGCATCGGTGAGACTTGAATATTTGTCGATGACCCTAGGCGGGCTCTTGATTGTTTATGCGCTCGTCAATCTTTTCGGCATTCGCCTCAACGTTCGTACCAAGGACGAAATTTGGCTGGGCCCCTTGCTGGGCGGGATCTCCGGTGTTTTGACGGGCATGACAGGATCGGCCGTGGTCCCGGGTGTCATGTATATGCAGGCGCTGGGCCTGCCGCGCGACATGCTCATTCAATCCATGGGCATTCTCTTCACGCTTCTTACGGTCACCCTCGCCATCGGGCTGGAACGCAACAATCTCTTGACCGTCGAACTTGGTGTTATCTCCGCTCTCGCCATTATCCCGGCCATTCTCGGCATGATGACCGGCCAACGGATCAGAAAACAGCTCTCCGAAGCGCGCTTTCGAAAGGTATTCTTCGTCTCCTTGCTGCTGCTCGGCAGCTACATCGTGCTACGCTCGCTGGTGCTCTGAGCACGCGGCTTGCGGTTGCCGAACAAGCGCCAGATCAGCGGCCAGAGGACGACCAAGAGACAAATGCCGAGAACGGACATGGCGATCGGTCGCTCGAACAATGGCAGCAAGGCGCCATCCGTGCTCATGAGTGCTGAGCGAAGGCGCTCTTCGGCCATAGGCCCTAGGATGAAGCCGATAACGAAGGGAGCCAGAGGCATGCGCGCCCATGACATGGCAAAACCGATGATGCCGAAGCCGAGCATGACCCAGGCATCCTCCAGTCTGTTGTTCGATGCCACCACGCCGATCACACAGAAAACCAAAACCAGCGGCAGCAACAAGAATAGAGGAATGGATATGATCCTCGTTAGCCAAGAAATCGCGAGGATCATGAAGATCAACATGGCAATATTGGCAAAGAAATAAGCACCGATGATCCCATAGAACACTTGCGGGTGGTCATAGACCATGAGGGGCCCGGGCTCCACGGCATGAAGAATGAGGGCTGCGATCAGCAACACGTCCTGGCCACTTCCCGGAATACCTAAGGCCAGCATGGGGACGAGAGCACCACCCACCGTGGCGTTATTGCCAGTTTCGGCGGCAACAACGCCTTCTTCGGCACCTTTGCCGTATTCCTCCTTATTGCGCGCGGTGAGCTGTGCCACTGTGTAGGACATGATGGCACCGATATTAGCGCCAATGCCGGGAAGGATGCCGATCCAGGTGCCAAGAATGGAGGAGCGAATAAGATTGACCGGGTAACGGAAGACCGATCCGATATCACGGAGCACGTCCCGCAAGGTGGGGTGCGAATCGGTTTCGCGCCGGACGGGCGGGTTAAGTATATCCTCGAGGATTTGCCGGATCGCAAAGGCCCCGATCAGCACCGGGAGGATGTCGAAACCGTTGGCAAGTGCAGGCACGCCGAAGGTGAACCGACTTGCGGCAGCGACATTGTCAAAGCCGACGGTTGCAACGAACACGCCAAAAAGGCCTGCAACGAGGCCGCGAAGGGGGGCTTGCTCTCCGGTAAAGGCGATGAGCACCAAACCCATGACGACGAAGGCGAAGTAGTCGAAGTTTTGAAACTTGATGGCGATCGAGGCGAGCGGCACCGCCAGGAAGACTAGGATGATCCCGGAGATCGTACCGCCGATGAAAGAGCCGGTAATGCCGAGCGAGAGGGCACGGCCGGCAAGGCCCTTGCGGCACATGGCGTGGCCATCGAGCGTGGTCATGACAGCGGAGGGGGCGCCAGGAACACCGAGGAGAATGGCCGAGATCATCGAGCCGCTGACGCCGCCAACATAGATGCCGATCAAGAGGATCTGGGCATCGAGGTTGTCCATGGCGAAGGTCATGGGCAACAGCAATGCCATCAGCAAACCGCCGCCGAGGCCCGGAATGGCACCGACGGTGACGCCCAAGGTGACGCCCAAAAAACACCAGCCGAGACTGGTGGGTAGTAGCAAGTATTGGAATGCGTCGAGAAGTTGCGGGCTCATGGAAGATTAACAAACAGGAAACGCCTGAAAATATAGGCGAGAATAGGCGGTGCAATGATGGCGAGGCCGATCAACCAAGGCATGCGGCGCCATTCTGGTGCCACCAGGATTGTCCCGGAGCATAACAAATAAATACCGGTCAAGTATTCAAAGGGAACCTGACGTGTATTGAGCGCCCAAACATAAATTGCCAGCAGTCCAACAGTCGCCAAGGCCCGCAGAATTGTAGAGCGGTCGAACGTGCTACCGTGCGAGGGTGTTGTTTCAGTTTCGAGGCCATCGCCTTTGGGGCCGTCGCTCGCCCGCAGCTGCCAAACCCCCTGGATGATGAACCAGAGCCCGATCAGGCCGATGGGGACAAGTGTCAGACGTGGAAGGAACCGCGGTCCAAGAGGATCGAAATCGGGATCGTGGATCTGGTAGCTGGCGGCGAAGAAAAAGATCGCCACTGCGAGGGTGACACCGCCGGTTATCACGTTCTGCATGAGGGGGACGTCATCAATGCAGGTAATGACCGGCGGCGTGTGCTCTAGAGATCAAGCTCGTTACTTGACCTCGATTTGGTACTTGTCGATAAAGCCCGCGCGCGCATTGTAGCGATCATCAACCAGGGCGTGCAGCTCATCGCCGCCTTTGTGGATGATGTCGACGCCGAACAAGTCTTCGAGCTTGGCGACATTGTCGGGATCGGTAAGGGCTTCTTCGAGGATGCCACTCCAGTATTGCTTGACCTCATCCGGTGCATCGGAGCGGATCCAGAAATAACCGTAGAGCTGCATGACGATCGGCGTTTCAAAGCCCTGTTCATCCATGGTGGGCACATCGGGAAGCTGGGCATGACGCTCTTCACCATAATAGGTGAGCGCCTTCACCATGCCCTGCTGCTCGAGTTCTTCGATGGCGCCACCCGGATTGGTGTGCATGACATCGACGTCGCCTGCGAGGAGTGCCTGGCGGAAGCCTGTGCCGCCGCCGCCAACATGGACGAAGTTGAGATCGACGCCGAGCGCGTCTTTGAGGCCGACCATCTCGAGATGGGCTGCCGCACCGGTGTTGATGCCGGCTTTGACTTCGCCCGGATGCTCTTTGGCGTATTCGACGAGTTCGTTGAGGTTGTTGTAGGGTGCATCGCCACGGGCGTAGAGCGCAGGCGAGCTGCGATTCACCTGGGCGAGGGCCTCAAGTGATTCGATTCCTTCACCGAGCATGCCGAATTTCGCGGTTTGCAGAACGGCATCGTGAATGAAGAGCAGCGTGTAGCCGTCTGCCGGCTGGGCGAGCACGAAGCGCGTGCCGGCCGAGGTTCCGGCACCGGGCATAGCCTGGACGCCGACGGGCTGCGGGATCTCATCCTCAATCAGTGACAGGACACCGAGGACGATTTGATGGTAGGGGCTGCCTGCCTTGTTGGGAAAGATGATTTTGATCGGTCGTTCGGGATATTCGGCAAGTGCTGCAGCTGGTGCCAAGAGGATGCCGGCAAGAATGACGACAACAGATTTGAGTGCTCTCATCGAGAAGCCTCCTGATCGTTGTTGGCGAGGCGATGGTATCGCTGTCGCCGGTTTTGTTGATTAGTTGGCGATAGCATCGCGCAGCTGATTTTTCAATTTTTCTCTGATCTCGGGCTCGTGTTTGCCAAGATTCGTCGCTTCATGGGGGTCGTTCTGGAGATCGAACAGTTGTGCGGGTGCCTTTTCGATATCACCAAAGGTGCCGTTCTGGATGTCTTTGATCGAATGCGCTTCGTCATAGCCTATGATGAGCTTGAATCGCCCATCGGTGATGGCGCGCCAGGTACCGATACCCGATGTGACCAGATCTCGATGATGATCCGTGGCACCGGTCAGCGTGCTTTTGAGTGAAACGCCGTCCATTGCGTCCAACGGCTTGGCGTTGCCGAAATCGAAGAATGTCGGGATAAGGTCGAGGAGGCTCGTCGGCGTGTCGAGCACGCGGCCCTGGACGATCCCGGGTCCTGCGATCACCAGTGGTACGCGCACGGAGGCTTCGTGCGGGACGGTTTTTTGCCATAAGTTCCAATCGCCCAACATCTCGCCATGATCGCTGCTATAGACGATGAGCGTGTCGTCGAGTTGGTTGGTCTGCTCGAGATACACGATCATGCGGCCTAGCCAGCGATCAATGCCTTCGATCATCGCCGCATAGTGGCGGCGGATTTGCTGTTGGCGTGCAGCATCAAAGTTCTGGCGGCCGACTGGCAGCGAGAATTGAACATCCTCCCAATCCCGCATCATGGCGGGTGTGACATCCAACGGCTCGTGGGGCCCGGAGAAGTTCACCTGAAGGAACCACGGATCGGGTCCGCGCATGCTTTCGAGAATTGCCATGGCGTTGCTACCGACCCAATTATCGCTATAGGCCTCATCGGTGAGGGGTGTGGGCTCGAGATTGGCGTAGCATGGAAGAATGTGGTCCTCGTTGGCGCGGAGGTCTCTCAAAGGGACATCGGCGTCGCCCAGCTCACGTTTTTTGAAATCCTCGACATGGGCTTCGGCGAGGCCAAGGGATTTCAAATAGGCCAGGTAAGGCTCGTCAATCTTGTCTTGGAATGCATAGATCGCATCATGCTTGCCGCCGCTGTCCAAGCCGTCGGTGAAGCCGATCTCGGCAAAAGCGGAGGTCCCGTTGCGCCGGTGCTGGCCATCCAGACCCCAACCCATCTCGCCTTTCAAGAGATCGACCTTGCCGCAGGAGCCGACGCGGTAGCCGTTGTCGCGAAGCTGCCGGTAAAAGTTGGGAGCGTCGATCGGCACATTATCGGCATTGTTGCGCACAGGACTGCGGTCATAATCCTTGGCGAGCGCGAGACAGGCGCGGGCGGGACTGCAAAGCGGCGAGGGAGTCCAAGCGCGGCGGAATGATGTGCCGCGTGCCGCGAGCTTGTCGAGATTGGGTGTGCGCACCGGATGCTGGCCCATAAGGCTTGCAAAATCGGCGCGCTGCTGATCGGGCAGCAAAAAAAGAATGTTCATGACGAGCCTCCCTGCCTGGTGGGCGTATCATGGGCAGTTTAGAAGGCTTTGGGAATCGATCTTTGGGCGCAAATCCCAAAGACCGGTTCAAAAGAGGGGTTAACGGTAGCCAGTGGGCCAGACGTCGGTCCAAAGCCATTGAAGATCACTGGCGCCGGACAACACGCGAAAGCCACGCGCGAGACCGGTCACGGCATTGTAGCCGATGATCTGTCCGCCCGAGAAGAAGCGGTGCTCACTAAAAGACGTCCAGTCATCGAGCATGGTGAGGTCAGTGATGCCCTTGAGGCTCGGATTCCTGAAATCGATCCGCCAGAGTTTGGCTTTGCCGCTTCTCGTATTGTAGCCGAAAACGTGGAGCCTGGTATCGACGGCGACCGCCAATATGGTTGTCCATCCGCGCAATCGTTTTCTCGTCCAGACTTCCGTGAATGCGGTTGAGATAGCGCGTTTCCGAGCCTCCACCGTGGCCGATTCAATCGCTGTAAAGACCGTCACCTGGCTTGATCCGCGAACGCGCGACAATGCCGGCCGTCGAAGCGAGAATGGGCTCGCCCCTTCCGATGTTGGCGAGGTTGTCATCGCGAACCGTGAAATCCAGTCTGTCCGGGTCCGGGCCGTGGTTTGCGTAAGTTGAGGCATCCCACTCTTGGCCGTTACTCACGGGAAGCTGGAAGTTTGGCCGAGGCCCCGCGGCTTGAGCGGGGCTAACGCTTTCCGTCGCGAAACTGAGGGTGACGGAGGCCAAGGTGCAGAGTACGGCGATCGCCCGCAAAGTTCGCGGTAGGAAGGTCGTGGTGTCCATGGTCGTCTCCCAAAGCATGACGACCACAATCTCCATGAAGATCAAATGATGATAAGCGACCGAGGTCACATCATGAAATTGAACGCTTCCGGTCGATTGAGGCACCCAGCCGTGGCCAGCCCGGTGTTGTCATCAATCCGTCCGCAGCCTCTGCGCATAGACATTGATCACGAGGGCAGCCAGGAGGATCAGGCCACGGATCAGAACCTTTAGAAAGCTGTCGATGTCGATGTGGTCGAGGCCGTTATTGAGAACGCCCAAGACGAAAAGGCCAATGATCGTGTTGGGGATTCCGCCCTTGCCGCCGAAAAGGCTGGTGCCGCCCACAACCACGGCGGCGATACCGTCCAGAAGGTAGTCATCGAACTCGTTCTGCTGAGCCGAACCGAAATAGGCGACCCCCAACATGCCGGCAACGCCTGCGCAAAACGCCCCGATGACAAGCGCTCCGCCGATCACGAGCTTGACGTTGACGCCCGAGTATTCCGCCGCTTCACGGTTTCCACCGACCATATAGCCGTATCGACCGAATCGCGTGTAGGTCAGTACAACGTGGCTCACGAGCAAGAACAACGCAGCGACGATGACGATCCATGGGATGCCCATGATCGAGCCCGAGCCGAGTGTGCGGACCAGCTCCGGCACAGCATAGGCGATCTGGCCGCGAACCAAAAGAGCCGAGACTCCGGCCGCGATCTGCATCATGGCAAGCGTCATGATGAAGGATGGGATACCTATTTTGGTGACGCCGTAAGCGTTGACAAGACCGAGCAGAATGGCGGTAATCAAAGCGAAGAGGATTGCGAACACCCCCGGCAGCGGCACGTTCGCGATGTTCACGTAGCTTTCTTGAAGTGTGAAGAATGCGACGACGATGCCGACCGCATTGGCGACGGAGGCAAAGGATAGATCGATCTCGGCACAGAGGATGACAAAGGTGAGGCCGCTTGCCATGATCGCCGTGACAGCGATTTGCCTAAGAATATTGGCAAAGTTGTCGACAGTACCGAAAGAAGGGCTCATGATCGCAAATATTGCGACCAGAAAGATTAGAGTGACAAGCGGCGCAATGTTGCGCAAATGTCCGAGCACATAACTTCTGGCACTGCGTTTCGCAGCCGTCTCGTTCATCACTTAGTCTTCCTCTATTCTCTATGCTGCTGCCAAGAGATCGTCTTTGGCGATGGTTTGATTGGCGAACCCGTCGACGATCTCGCCTTTGCGCATAACCAGGACACGATTGGCCATGGAGAGAACCGTCTCGGGCTCGGTCGAGACGATGACGACCCCAATACCCCGGTCACGAAGCTCATGAACGATGCGGACGACATCCTCTTTGGCACCGACATCCATGCCGCGCGTAGGCTCGCACATCACAAGAACCCGCGGCAACTCCGTCATCCAGCGCCCAACCGCGACTTTTTGCTGATTGCCGCCCGAAAGCGTCCGCAGGAGCGCGTTCTCGTTGCTTGGCCGAACACCCAAAGATTTGACATGACCGCGTGCAAGTTCCCGTTCGCGCGATGGTTTGAGCCAGAGTTTGTGAATATGTTCGAGGATGCTGATCGACATATTGCGGAACACCGGATGTTCGGCGAACAACATGGAGCGTCGGCTTTCCGGCACAAAGGCGATACCGGCACTTTTGGCATCCTCGGTATGGCGGAACCGGCACGGCTTGCCGTCGATCCACATCCGTCCGTGATCCGGCTTGATCTTGCCGAACAGCGTGCGCGCAAGCTCGAGCTGGCCACAGCCCATAAAGCCGTAAATGCCAAGCACTTCGCCGGGATAGACCTCAAAACTCACATTGCTGAAAGCGGACCGTACGGTCAGTCACTCAGTCTTGAGGATAGGATTTTCGCCCGGAACACTGTCGAGAGGAACCGCACTGGTATAGCTTTCCTCGAGCTCTTCGTGACCCAATCCGATCATACGCTCGATGATCCATTTCTTGTCGATGCGCGCGGCTTCTTCGGCCGCGACAAGCTCGCCATTGCGAAAGACGGTCACGCGATCGGAAATTTCCAGGACATCTTCCAAGAAGTGGGAAATAAAGACAAAGCTTCGGCCTTCTTCGTCTTTGAGACGCTTCAGCACCGCGAAGAGTGTTTGGATCTCGGGCGGGGAAAGAGCGGAAGTAGGCTCGTCGAGGATGATGATCTCGGCCCCCGAGAACAAGACTCGTGCCAATTCGACGAGCTGTTGCAGACCGATCGGAAGATCGCCGAGACGGCCTTTGGGATCGAGCTCAAGACCAAGGCGAGCGAGCTGCTCCTTGGCACCATTGTTCATCGCACGCCAATCGATGGCACCCAATCGTGTCGTCGGCTGGTGGCCGAGATAGACATTCTCAGCGACCGTAAGCTCGGGTACTGTGCTCAGTTCCTGATGCACCATGCCGATGCCGTGATCCAAGGCATTGCGGGCGGAATGGAAGTGGACGGTCTCGCCGCGCAGCACCATGCGGCCCTGATACGCTGCATGGACGCCTGCGATGATCTTCATGAGTGTGCTCTTGCCGGCACCGTTCTCGCCGACAAGCGCGTGGATTTCCCCTTTCGCGAGAGAGAAATCCACGCCTTTGAGCGCTTGGACGCCGCCAAAGCTCTTGGAGATAGCTTCGAGTTGCAGCAGCGTCTCTTGATGATCGGTGGTCAAAGCCGGGTCACTAGATCAGGAAATGTTTCTCCATCCACAGCATGCCCGGTGCATTGGCCTTGGTCACCACGGGGCCGTCAGTGATGATGTGTTTGGGAATGCCTGAGCCGGTTTCTTCCCCGGCGAGGATGGCGGCGACGCCTGCGATAATCGCACCGCCATGGATGCGACATGAGGGGTTGCGTACAGTCGCATACATACGACCGTCGAGAACGGCCTCGACGGCGGGTGGCATGGCATCGACACCGCCTACGAGAATGTTGTCGCGGCCTCGTGCCTTCATAACGTTTTGCGCCGCCAAGGCCATGTCGTCATTGTGGAAGAAGGCGGCATCGATAGTATCGTACTTGGTCAAGAGGCTGTCCCAAATCCTCGTCGCCTTGGTGACATCCCAGTCGGCCGGCTGCTCGTCGACGACCTCGATATCCGGATATTTGTCGACCACGCTGAAGAAGCCGCGGGCACGCCCTTGGGCTCCCGTATGACCCAAAGCACCTTGGGTCATCACCATCGTACCGGCACCGCCGATGGCATCGACCAAAGCTTGGGTGACGGCAGCACCCATGAATTCATTGTCGGGTGCCAAGAAAGTGTGGACGTTGATATCGTCCAGCGGGGCGATCAAGGTATCCATATCGATCACAGGAATGCCCTTGTCGATCATCCGGTTGACGGGATCGGTGAGCGTGCCGATGCCGAAGGCCTGGATGGCGACGAAATCCCAATCCTGGGTCGCCATGGTGTCAATGGCACTGCGTTGTTTGGGTGCGGAGAGTTCGCCATCGAACCAAGTCACTTCGACATTGAAGAGATTGCCCCAATATTCGGCGGCTTGCTTGCCTTGTGCACACCAGGTCGCCTGCAGACCAGCGTTGGAGAATGCAGCCCTAAGCGGTTGCTCCGAGCGGCCCATTTCTTGCGCCATGGCCTGCATGGCGATGGGATTGAAGCCCATGCCACCCATTGCGGCTGCGGCCGCAACACCGGTCGAGAGCCCGGCACGCCGCACGAATTTGCGACGGTCGAGGCCGGGATTGCGCGACAGTTTCATCGATTGTCTCCCTGATTGATTGTTAGCGAAGTTATGATGACCGAGCCTTTGCAATTGTTCAATCTGCGAATTGTCTCCGTGCGCCGCCTTGTTCTCGTCACCGAGCGGCTCATAGTGAAGCCAATAGATCGATGGCGGAAAAAGCGAACATTGGAGTTAGCCGAATGGCGGGCACGGTAGCGGATCAATTGGTCGGAGCACTCGAACTCGCGGGTGTCGAACGAATTTATGGCATCGTCGGCGACAGCCTGAACGGCCTTACCGAATCGTTGCGTCAGCGGCAGAAGATCGAATGGATCCACACGAGGCATGAAGAATCGGCGGCGTTTGCCGCAGGTGGCGAGGCGCATTTGACGGGCAAGCTGGCTGTCTGCTGCGGCAGTTGCGGCCCCGGCAATCTTCACTTGATCAACGGTCTCTTCGATTGTCATCGCAACCGCGTGCCGGTGCTGGCGATCGCGGCGCATATTCCCAGCAGCGAGATCGGATCGGGCTATTTTCAAGAAACCCATCCGCAAGAGCTGTTTCGCGAATGTAGCCATTATGCCGAGCTGGTCTCGCTGCCCGAGCAGCTACCGCGTGTCTTGGAACAAGCGATACGTCACGCGGTCTCGAAACGGGGCGTGGCAGTCGTCGTATTGCCGGGCGACGTAGCGCTCAAAGAGGCAAGCCCGGTCAAGGTCTCCAAGGAGCTTGTCTCGCCACCGCCCACCATTGTGCCACCATTGGATCGTGTCGAAGCATTGGCCAATTTGTTGAACGATGCCAGGAAGGTCACGATCTTGTGCGGTTCGGGTTGTGCCGAGGCCCATGACGAGCTGATGGCACTGGGCGATGCTTTGAAGGCACCCATGGTCCATGCCATTCGCGGCAAAGAATTTGTCGAGTGGGACAATCCCTATGATGTCGGCATGACCGGGCTCATAGGTTTTTCCTCCGGATATCGTGCCATGCTGAGCTGCGACGCGCTCTTGATGCTGGGCACGGACTTTCCCTATCGCCAGTTCTACCCGACGGACGCCAAGATCGCGCAAGTTGATATTGATGGCGCCAATCTCGGCAAGCGATGCCCGATCGATCACGGTGTGATCGGCGATGTCAAAGAGACACTGAAAGCACTCTTGCCTCAGATCGACAAAGATAGGAACGACGATCATCTCAAGGAGTGTGTCGCTCACTACAAGGATGCCCGCAATGATCTCGACGATCTCGCCGTCGGCCGGCC
>CAYPOV010000146.1:0-11779 GCA_964412385.1 uncultured Geminicoccaceae bacterium | reverse complement strand
CACTCCTGCGCGAAGAACTCAAACAACTCGGCCCCATGTCGCGCGGCGAGAAGGTCGTCCTCGGCGTCTTCATCGGCGTCGCGCTCATGTGGATGCTGCGCGGCCCGATCGGCGACCTCGCGTGGCTCGAAGCCACCCTCCCCAGGCTGCCCACGCTTCTCGCCGCGGCGGGCAATGAGACGGTCAAAGAGGATTTGCTCGAGGGCGTGACGGTCGACGAGATGGCCGGGCGCAATTACCGCGTGCACCTCGATGGCTACAACATCCTGCCGATGCTCACAGGTGAAATTGAAGAAAGCCCGCGTGAAGAGATCTTTTACTTCACCGATGACGGCGACTTATCGGCACTTCGCTACCGGGACTGGAAGCTGCTGTTCATGGAGCAGAAGGCTTGGGGGACGTTGCGCGCCTGGATGGAACCGTTCACGCCCTTGCGCATCCCGCTGATGTTCAACTTGCGCCGCGATCCCTATGAGCGTTCCTATCGCACCTCCAATACTTACTATGACTGGCTCCTGGACCACGCTTTCATGTTGGTGCCAGCGCAGCAATATGTCGGCAACTTCCTCCAGACCTTCCAGGAATATCCGCCACGACAAGAGGCGGCAAGCTTCAGCCTCGACGATGTGATGGAAACACTCGAGACCGGTGCAACCGGCGCACGCTAACGATGTCTGGGGCGGTCGCAAGGCCGCCCCGAATTAGTGAGGAGGCGGGTAATGAGAACATGGATACTGACGCTTGCCGTGCTGGTGACGGGAGGGACAGCTGTATGGGCCCAGGAACTGCCGTCTTGGAGCGAGGGATCGGCGAAAGAGGCGATCGTCGGATTTGTCGATTCCGTCACGGATCCAGTGTCATCGGACTTTGTTCCCGAGGGCGACCGCATCGCTGTCTTCGACAATGACGGCACGCTCTGGTCGGAGAAGCCGCTCTATTTTCAGGTTCTCTTCGCCTTAGACCGTGCGCGTGCGCTTGCCGCCGAGGATCCGGATTTCGCCGCATCACCAACGCTTCGAGCCGCTGCCGATGGTGACGTCGAGACTGTTCTGGAAGGCGGCCATGAAGCCCTCTTCGAACTCGTTGCGGCCACGCATTCCGGCATGACCATCGAGCAGTTTCAAGACGAGGTGAGGGCATGGCTTGCCGAGGCTCGGCATCCGACGACGGACCGGCCCTATGACACAATGGTCTATCAGCCGATGCTCGAGCTTTTGGACTATCTCAGATCCCATGGTTTCGACGTCTATATCGTCTCCGGCGGCGGGCTCGATTTCATGCGTGCTTTCGCTGAAGACGCCTATGGCATTCCCTCCGAAAACGTGATTGGCAGCATGGGCGAGGCACGTTTTGAGATCATTGATGGCGTGCCGCAAATCATCAAAGATCCGGGCATCCTGTTCATCGACGACAAGGAAGGAAAGCCGCTCGCCATCGCCCGCCACATCGGCAAGCGGCCGATCCTGGTCGGCGGCAATTCCGATGGCGATCTCGCCATGGCACAATGGAGTTCAGCAGGCGCGGGTAAAAGGTTGGTGATCTTGGTTCATCATACTGACGACACGCGGGAATTCGCCTATGACCGTGAAAGTGCTGTCGGGCGCCTCGACAGAGCACTCGATGAAGCTCAGGCCAAAGGCTGGACCATTGTCGACATGGCTGATGATTGGAAAACCGTATGGCCGGAACATTGACACAAGCTCTTGGATCAATCTTGGCGGGATGTGCGTTGGGCAGCGCGCTTGCGTTCACTCAAACTCATGCCGCAACCTGCGCCATCGACCATGGCGAGGAGGTCTGGATCGAGGGCGGGACGTTTGTTATGGGTGATGATTTCGAGCGGCCGGAAGAGCGCCCGGCGCATGAAGTGACGCTCGACGGCTTTTGGATCGACAGCCACGAAATCACCAACGCGCAATTTGCCGAGTTCGTCGAGGCAACCGGCTATGTCACGATCGCCGAGCGCGGTCTCGATGCGAAAGATTACCCGCAATTGCCGCCCGCATTGCTGGAGCCTGGCTCGATGGTGTTTCAAATGCCGGATAACGTGCAGAATCTTCGGGACGTCACCCAATGGTGGGCTTATGTGCCGGGAGCTAACTGGCGCGAGCCCACGGGGTCTGGAAGTTCGATCGCAGGCAAGGACGATCATCCTGTGGTGCAAGTGGCACTCGACGATGCCCGCGCCTATGCTGAATGGGCCGGGCGCACCTTGCCGAGCGAAGCCCAATGGGAATATGCGGCACGCGGCGGACTCGAGGGCGCCACTTATGTTTGGGGCGAAATCTACACGCCGGATGGCCGTTGGATGGCCAATACCTGGCAGGGAACCTTCCCTACCGGCGATCGCGAACTCGACGGCTATCACGGCACTGCACCGGTCGGCTGTTTCGAGCCCAATGGCCTTGGTCTTTATGATATGGCCGGCAATGTCTGGGAATATACGCTGGACCGTTACCTGGCGCAGCACACCGTGAGCGATCAGCCCAATCCCACCGGGCCCAATGTCTTCCTTGCCGCCAATGACCGTTCGCCCTTGCCGCGTCACGTCATCAAGGGCGGATCGTGGCTCTGCGCGCCCAATTTCTGTATGCGTTTTCGCCCCAGCGGCCGCCAACCCCAGGAAATCGGGCTCGGCACGAATCACATCGGCTTTCGCACCGTTCGTCTTCCCTGATCTGGTTTCGGCTCTACTGTGTGACGCTTAAATTCCTGTTTTCTCATTCGATGGTTCGCAGGTGAATTCCGAATTTGTGCGCGGCCACGTCCGAAGCCTTAGTAGCGACTGAGATCGAAACGCCACCGCGCAACCTTCGACTATTCGGCGACGGGCTGGCCTACTGACGCCTCATATGCATCGGCTTCGGCGACTCTTGTCGGTTGCGTCTTGGTTCCAGGAAGCACCTCGAACAAGGGATCGAACTCGATCATGGTCGACGCGAGCTGCTGGAGAACATTAAGATCGCCTTCAACCGTCGCGTTACCGTCGGCGATTTGCGATTCCAATGTAACTTCACCGGTCATTGTGCGTTCGAGAGCCGCGTGGTCGATCACCAAAGTGAGGTCGGGAGTGTCCGAAAGGAAGCCTTCTAAATTGGTGAGCGTCGCGTTATCTATCTCGACCACGAATTTCTCGCCATTGTCTGGCGTAATCAGATTGATCGTGAAGCGCATGCCCTCGGCTTTGCGGCTATCCATGCGGATGCCGAGGAAATTCAGAAAGAGCTCGGTTGACATTGCCCGGATTACGTCCGGCGAAGTTGTGCTGGCCCTCTCGTCAGTGGGAATGCCGGATCGTAGCTCATAGGCACCTGCGAGAAAACTGTTCCGCAGACCTGGGTTCTCCTGTTGATAGCCAAGCTGCTCATAGACATCGGCCAACAACTCCTTGCACGCACGATTGTCTGGCTCCGCGTGGAGGAGTTTATTCAGGATTTCGGTCGCCAGGAGGTAGTCGCCAGAGTCGTGCAGCTCTTGACCCTTGGCGAGGATCTTTTCGGCACCGCCCATCATCTCAACATAGAGCGGGGCCGAATCGGCCGGCGAATGCGGGATCAGAGTTGCGGGATTACAGTCCCAGAATCCCAGATAGCGCTGGACTACGCCGCGGCTGTTATGCTCGGGAGAGCCGTGATAGCCGCGCGTGTGCCAGGTCTGCTTCAGCCCCTCAGGAAGTTGGTAGACATTGTGGATCTGATTAATGGTCACGCCTTGGTTGGCGAGATGCAGGACCTGATTGTTCATGTGGGCGTAGAGATCGCGCTGTGCCCGGAGCACTTCCTGGACACGCTCGTTGCCCCATCGTGGCCAATGGTGGGAATAGAACATCACTTCCGCTTCTGTGCCAAAGAGGTATAGGGCACGTGCGATGTATTTTGACCAGCGTAGCGGGTCGCGTACCGGCGCGCCGCGTAGAGTGTAGATGTTGTGAAGGCTGGCTACGACGTTTTCGGCCATCCAGAGCGCCTTGTGCTCCGGGATGTAAGTGTTCATCTCCGAGGGCGCTTCCGTGTTCGGCGTGTTCTGGAAGACCATACGCACGCCGTCGACCTCAATGTACTCGATATCCTCCGCCACGATCCGCGTTGGCGCGATAAGACCAACCGCGCCGGCCGACGCCCCTTGGCCTAGGCCCTGAGTGACGAAGCCGTGCGGCGCCACTGGCAGGACCTGGCCATACTGGAAGGAAAGTCGCCGGTTCATGGCATTGCCGGCATAAATGTTCTCGGAGATCGTGTGCTCCATGAAGTCGCGCGGTGCGATAATCTCGACCTTGCCCGAACGAACGTCGTCCTCGTCGATGACGCCACGCACGCCGCCCCAATGGTCGACGTGGGAGTGGGAGTAGATAACAGCCTTGATCGGCAGGCCCTCGCCGATATGCTCCTGGAACAGTTCGAGCGCTGCGCGAGCCGTTTCAGTGGTTAGGATCGGGTCAATGATGATCCAACCGGTGTCGCCGCGGACAAAAGACATGTCCGAAAGGTCGAAGCCGCGCACCTGATAAATGCCGGGCACGACTTCGTAGAGACCGTAATTCTGATTGAGCTTGGCGATTCGCATCATCGACGGGTGAATGCTGTCCCAGTCGTCACGCTCATCGATGAAGTCGAACCGAGCTTTGTCCCAAGCGATATGGCCGGCTTCCGCTGGGATCTGCATCTGCGTCATCTCGGCGATCAGGCCCCGCTTCTGCTCGTCGAAGTCCCGGGTATCTGAAAAAGGCAGTGTTTCGCGTGCTTCCGCCAGAACGCGCAGTGTATGCTCGGAGGGTGCCTTGCCCAAGGGGTGGAAATGCGTTTCGAGAGGAGCTGCGGACTGGGCCCATGCTGGTTTTTCGTCGAGCACAACATGGCCGGCGATGGCCAATGCCGCTCCCGCTGTCGGGAGGCCGGCTACAAAGTTTCTGCGTGTTGTCATGATCTCATCATCTGTTGTTGTTTCAAATTGCAAACGAGCATGCGGACCCGCTTGGTCGAAGTAGCAACATAGTCATGCAAGCACTAGCCATTTTGCGCCAACATTCTGCGCCTCATTGCGAATCTGCTTGCATCTGCGCTCAGGATGTGTAGTGCCATGATTATAGGAAATCGGCTGGCCTCAGTATTTTGTTATTTGAAGTATGCCATACAATGACACTGTGTGAACAATCAGTTGTGGATGGTAAGTAGTGTAGATCTCGATGCGGATTCATGGCTGGACAAGTGACGGCGTGTAAATTGCAATCTTCTTAAACCCAGTATGCCTCAGACCACCGAGCATCGTTTTGACTTGTCAAACTCCATCGTCGAAGCCGGGTTCAAGCCTCGCACGTCCCTTTCTTATGTGGGCTATTGTCCAGGGGAGTTCCAACCCAAGTGGTTCAGCCTCGGCAGCCTTTGTATCGGCTTACAGACGTTGAGATGGTTATGAAGAAGATATTGATCACGTGTCTAGTCTTGGCAACAACAACAGTGGCGCCGGTGGCTCGATCATCTGCCGAGGAGGCAAGCGGTGATGAATGGCAAATCACCATCGCTCCCTATGCGTGGCTCACCTCGCTCGACGGTAATGTCACGGTTCAAGGCCAGAAAGCCGATGCCGACGCTGATTTCTTCGGCGACATTCTCGATCAAATCGGGTTAGCGGGTATGGTCTTGGTGGATATTCAAAGAAGACGGTGGGCCTTCAGTGCGAATTTCGTCGGCGCGCGCTTGGAATCGGACAACAACAACATCGATACCAAGGAAGATATCGTCAATTTCGGTGTCGGACTTACGTATTTTGCGATCGACCACCCGCGTGATCCCGAAGGCGGCATCGGCTACCGCTTTGGCCCCTCGATCGGCGCGCGCTACACCTATCTCAGGGCAGAAGTCGATGTGAAGAATTTCCGCACCTTCGATTCCACCAAGCAGTGGGTCGATCCCTTGGTGGGCGCCCGCGGCGCACTCGATCTCAGCGATCGCTTCGGCATAGTTGGTGCGGCTGATGTCGGCGGTTTTGGGGTGGGCTCGGATTACTCCTGGAATGCTCAGATCTATGGCCTCTACGAAACCAGCGTTTTTGGCGTGCCGACGGCGCTTTCGCTCGGCTATCGCGTCCTCCACCAGAACTACGACAGCGGCAATTTCGAATATGACGTGACCACCTACGGCCCGATCATCGGCGCCGCCTTCACGTTTTGATCCCAACGGAGCTTTTTGATCCTATTGTGACAGCTGATATTCCTTGATGAAGACATGCTTCCGTGCTATTGTGCGCGTCTTCTCTCAAACCAGAGGAAACGCAATGGAAACGTCAGAAGCTCTAGACACCACATCCAACAAGCCCGAACCCCAGAAGCGGGGTCCGAAGACGGCGGAGGGCAAGGCGCGGTCGTCGAGGAATGCCTTGAAGCACGGGCTTCGCGCCAAGAACTTCACGATCCTCTATGACGAGGATGGTGATCAATTCGACGCGTTCGCCGCCGAGATATCCAAGGCCTTCGGTCCTAGGGATGCGGTGGAAGCGCATTTCGTCGACAGCATCGCGATTGCCATGTGGCGCGAGATCCGCGCCGACGGGCTCGAGGCGAGCACGATCGATCACGAGCGTGGCCGCCATCTTTCGACGGTGGTGCGGTACCGCGCCCAGGTGCAGGGCGAGTTGCGGCGGGCGATGGCCAATCTGGACGCCTATCGGGCACGCCCACGCCGCGACACCCCAAACGATTTCCCCGATGACGGCGCCGCCAATCAAAACACCACAAACGATTTCCAGTCGCCGGAAACCCAGACGCCGCCTGGCTCAGAGCCTCAGCCCAAGGCCCCTCAGGGGTCAGCGGAGATGGCATCTCCCGAGAATTTTCCTTCCTCGTCGTCTAGTCGCACAAACGAATTAACCGAGCGGCTGCGCGGGACGGTCTATCACGCCAAGGAGCCGATACCGTCGGTGCTGAAACGCCCCTATTGGGAGTGATCTGACCGCCAAGGGGCGCTTCTTGACAAGAATTTGCGCTTTCTCGGGTTTGATGCAAACTGCCGAGCGATGACGCACGTCTGATCGCTGAAAAATGGAGGCTGGCCCCCGTGAAATGCATATTCTTGATGTTCGATTCGCTCAATTTGCGCGCGCTCGAGAGCTATGGCGGTAGCACCGTCAAAACGCCCAATTTCACGCGGTTGGCGGAGCGTTGCGTCAGTTTCGATCGGCATTATGTCGGCTCGATGCCTTGCATGCCGGCGCTCCGCGATCTTCACACAGGCCGGCTGAATTTCCTGCACCGAAGCTGGGGGCCGCTCGAGCCCTTCGACAATTCCTTTCCCGTCCTGCTCTCCCAAAAGGGTATCTACTCGCATCTGATCTCGGATCATTATCATTACTTCGAAGATGGTGGCTGGACCTATCACCAGCGCTATACGAGCTTCGATTTCATTCGCGGCCAGGAGGCGGATAAATGGAAGGCGATGGTGCAGCCGCCGTTGGAGCGCCTGCGCGAGCGCTATCACGCCATCCAGATGGAAGAGGATCGCAAGGGCTTTCGGCTGCAGAATCTGCTCAATCGGGACAATATCGTTGCTGAGGAGGATTTTCCGGCCGTCAAATGCTTCGAGCAGGCCTTTGCGTTTCTTGATGACAACCGTCACGCCGATGACTGGTTATTGCAGATCGAGACTTTCGATCCGCATGAACCGTTTATGGCCCCTGAGCGTTTCCGCAAAGACTATCCGACCAATTATGGAGGGCCGATTCTCGACTGGCCGCGCTATCGGGAGGTTCAAGAGGGCCCCGACGAGGTCGCAGAGCTGCGTGCCAATTATGCTGCCTTGGTGGCGATGTGCGATCACTATGTCGGCCGCCTGCTCGATTACATGGACAGCCACGATCTTTGGCGGGATACGGCGCTCGTCATGACCACCGATCACGGCTTCATGCTGAGCGAACACGATTGGTGGGGCAAGAACCGGATGCCGTTTTATGACGAGATCGCCAGAATTCCGCTGATGATCTGGCATCCCGAGTTCGCTTCATCGGGCGGCCAGCATCGCCGGAATCTTACCCAATGCATCGATCTCATGCCGACCTTTCTCGACATTTTCCGGTCGGATGTCCCAGGCGAAGTACGCGGCCGCTCGCTGCTGCCGCTCTTGCGCGAAGACCGGCAGCACCGCGAGGCGGCGATCTACGGCATTTTCGGCGGTGCCACCAATGTTACCGACGGCCGCCATACCTATTTCCGCTACCCTCGCGATTTGTTCGCTCAGGAAATTTTCGAGTACACGCTGTTTCCCGTTCATATGACGGATTTTTTCCAACCGGCGGAGTTCGAAGGTGCCACCTTGACCGATGATTTCGCATTTACCAAGGGCTTGCCAATGATGCGTCTTCCGGCACGGCGCGATGCCAAGCGTCCTCCGGCCCAGGGCGGCAGTTTTGCGGAAGCTGTCACCGTGCTTTACGATACCGATCAGGATCCGGGCCAAACCCAACCGCTCGATGACCACGCCATGGCCGATCACATGACGACACTGATGCTATCGGAGATGCGTTGCCATGAGGCGCCACCGGAGGCCTTCGCGCGGCTTGATCTCGAGCCTTGAAGACGGCTGGACAATGTTTGGATCGGCGCTAAATCATGCCTCGGACGAACGAGACGTGGAGGGAGATTGATATGCGTCTTTGGGGTCTGGCACTACTCGCAACGGTAGCGGGAACGCCGCCCATGCCTCGCCGGTAGGCTCTTGGGATTGTTTTTATGGAACTCAAGGTCCCGGACCGTTGTTGTTTCAGTTTCAAATGCAACTTGCCGAGGGTGGTCAGGCGAGCGGATCGGGAACCAAAGAGACAGGCTTTGGAACCGAACTGTTCCAGTTTTCGGGGACATGGTGGCTTAACGGGCAAAATCTCGGTGTCACCGATGGTCAGTTTACCTTTGCCTAAACAATGGTGACTGACAATGCCATGAAAGCGACGATGCTCTCTCTCCCGCCGGCGGAACGATCGAGTCGGGTTGCAATCGACTTCCGTGAGCGTTATCCGCCGCCGCATGGTATGGACCTTCACCGCTATTATTGGAATAAATCCGTATTTATAGGTATTGTTACTTGACAGTCGTCGTGTTTGGCGATATTGTCGTGTGTACGGGCATCAGAAGCACAGTCAGCGTGCTATTTTGCGCGCCATGTCAAAGAACCCGCGTTTGCGCTCCGAATTGATGCGCCAGTCGACAGGAACGCTCTGAAAGCCGCATTCGGAGCCCTCGTCCTTCATGCGGTAGTCGAAAAAACCCCAGCCCGCTCCTGATTCGAGCGCTGCGGCAAAGTTGTTGTCGGGCTGGTCGAAATCGAAGTGGTCGTCTTCGTTGAAGACGATGGGTTGGCCCTTGTATCCGGGCACAGTCCGCGTTCGCCGTACCATGTTGCGAATCTGAACAGGGGCATCCTGGCGATTGCCGTGGATGAGAATGAAGTCGGCGGTTTGTGCCAGCTCGGTGGAGGGAATTGCGCCGCCCCGATAGGAGGTCGAGACCAAGAGCCGGTTTGCCGCATTGGCAATCTTGCCCTCGGAACGTTGTTGCACGCGGCGTACCAGCTCAGCTTCGCGCGGTGCAGTGATAATGTCATGGGTGAAGCGTGTGATATCGCACTCATTGGCAATCTCGAGGAGAACGTGTCTCCAGGCGCCTTCAATAAGCCAATCGATGGTATTGTCGACGGCACAGATGACTGCAGCTTCGTCCTCGAGGCGGTGGTCCTGGCCGCAATAGAAAAGGCCTAGAATGACCACCATGCCGAGCAGGTCGGTGGTATCGAGGAGCCGCTTCATGCGGTCTGCATAGTCAGCTCGTAAGGTGCCGTCGGCGTCAAATGCGGAATTATGCCAGGGCTGATCGGCAGAGTAACCATAGGGACTGCCGCCCTGGAAGTTGACGGTGACGGCATCGAGGCCGTGTGCCTGATAACCGGGAAGGTTGTTGAGGAACTCTCGCAAGTTTCGTTCGGCATCCCAGGGCCCATCCGAATAGTCCCAAAGAGGCCGGGTTTCGGGATTGAGATCGTCGAAGGTCGCTTGCACCATCCTGCTATTGAGGAGAAGGCCTTCAATGCTCTGACCGCGGAATGTCTTGCCTTTGAGTGTGGGCTCACCATTGATGAGGAATGTTGAGCTATGAATATCGACGATTGTTTCGGACATCCCGGGAAACCTCAGTGTCGGCCTTGCCAATCCAGCACCACCTTGGCGGCCATGCCGGACTTGATGGCGCGAAAGCCATCGGCGAAGGCGGTGTGGGGCAAACGGTGGGTGATGACGGGGCGCACATCGAGACCGGATTGCAGCATGGCGAGCATTTTATGCCAGGTTTCGAACATCTCGCGGCCATAGACACCCTTGATGGTGAGGCCCTTTAAGACGATGCGGCTCCAGTCGACAGGCATGGGCTTGGATGGCAAGCCCAGAAAGGCGATGTGGCCGCCCATGAGCAGATGGTCGACCATTTGCTCGAAGGCGGCCTGCGTGCCCGACATCTCGAGACCGATATCGAAGCCCTCGCGCATGCCGAGGCGCTGCATGACATCGCTGAGGGGCTCGGTTTCGATATTGACCGGAACGACATCGGCTGTTCGACCGGCGAGCTCGAGACGTTGGGCATTGATATCGGTGATGACGATGTAACGTGCGCCGCAATGGCGCGCCACGGCGGCGGCCATGCTGCCGATCGGCCCGGCGCCCGTGATGAGAATATCCTCTCCGACGATATCGAAGGAGAGGGCAGTGTGGACGGCATTGCCGAGGGGATCGAGAATGGCGCCGATCTCGTCATCGATATCGTCAGGGAGTGGTACGACATTAAACGCGGGCAGGGCCAGAAACTCGGCAAAGGCACCCGGAATGTGCACACCGACGCCGCGCGTGTCGGGGTCGAGATGATAGCGGCCGGCGCGAGCGGCACGGCTGCGAAAGCCAATGATATGGCCCTCGCCTGAAACCCGTTGGCCGACGCGGAGACCCTTGACCGCCGATCCGATCTCGACGATCTCGCCTGCATATTCATGGCCCACGATCATCGGCGTCGGCACGGTCTTCGCGGCCCAGTCATCCCAGTTCCAAATATGCATATCGGTGCCGCATATGCCGGTCTTGGCAATGCGTACCAGGACTTCATCGGGCGCAATCGAGGGAATAGGAGCCTCGACGAGGTCGAGGCCTTCGCCGGGGCCCGATTTCATGAGAGCCTTCATCACATCGTTCTTCACGATATGACGCCGAGGCTCCGGCCGACCCGGGCGAAGGCATCGAGAGCCCGGTCGAGTTGATCTTGAGTGAGGGCGGCGTTCATTTGCGTGCGGATGCGGGCTTTGCCGTGGGGAACAACCGGATAGAAGAAGCCCGTGACATAGACGCCCTCGTCATAGAGCCTGGCGGCCATGTCTTGAGCGAGTGCCGCTTCACCGAGCATCACCGGGATGATCGGGTGCTCGCCCGGCAAGAGCTCGAAGCCGAGATTGCTGAGGCCCTTGCGCCAATAGGCGGAGTTATTGAAGAGCTTGGCGCGGAGGTCGTCGCCTTGGCTGACGATCTCAAGGGCTTTGAGCCCGGCCTGGACAACCATGGGCGGAAGTGCGTTGGAAAACAGGTAGGGGCGGGCGCGCTGGCGCAACATGTCGATGACCGGCTGCGGGCCGGCGACATAGCCGCCGATGGCACCGCCCAAGGCCTTGCCCAATGTGCCTGTGAGAATATCGACCTTGTCCGCGACCCCATGATGGAGATGCGTGCCTGCACCCTTGGCACCCATGAACCCGGTGGCATGGCAGTC
>CAYPOV010000145.1:0-11806 GCA_964412385.1 uncultured Geminicoccaceae bacterium | reverse complement strand
GGCGTCGGGCCAATCAAGATTGACCCTTTCGGCGGTACTGACGACGCGGGTACGGTAGCGTTTCATGTCGGTGGTCGCGCTTGAGGTTTGCTCAACGGTGCCCGAGGTACCTTGATCCAGCTTGGCGACCTCGCTCTCATCGATCACCGTGCCGTTGGTGCGTTCGGAGATCTGAAGGTCGGTGACGATCGTGTAGGTCACGTCCTGGACGTAGCTGTCGGCAAGTGCACCGACGGCAGCCCCTGCAAGCGCACCGCCAAGGGTCAGCAAGACGTCATTGCCGCCGGCCTGGCCGAGACCATATCCCACCGCACCGCCTGCGGCACCGCCGACAATGGTACTGCCGAATCCGCCGCCGAGCGCCTGTTCTGCTGCGGTGTCGGCCGAGCGCCCGGCCTGCAGGACATTGGCTTGGAGGTAGTAGTGGGCTTCGGTTGGATCGTCGGTGAGACGGTAGCCCGCAGCCTGGACCCTTTGTTTGACAACCGCTTCGACGTCGAGATCGGGCTTGTCGGACGTGTTACGCACATCGACATAAACGATGCGCTGGTCCGGCGGGACCGGATCGAGGAAAATCGAGTCGCTCATTTTGGTTTGGACGTCGAGGTTACGTTTCTCGACGGCAACTTGGCTCGCGCCACATGCGCTGAGCATCAAGATGGTGACGAGGCAAAGCGTCTGGCGCTTGAACGGGTTCATGAGCGAAATCACTCCTGTGCAGCTCACTTTCGAGCTTATATGGGCCGGCGAGCCCGCCAGCCCATAGGATCGTCACAAGAGCGTCAAGCTTTGTTAAGTTCCGCCTCGACCTCTTCCCAGTTAACGAGGTTGTTCAAGAAGGCCTCGACATAGTCGGGGCGGCGGTTCTGGTAATCGAGGTAATAGGAGTGCTCCCAAACGTCGATTCCCAGGATTGGTGTCATGTTCTGCACAAGCGGGTTCTCGCCGTTGGGCGTCTTGACGACCTTAAGGTTGCCGCTGTCGACGGCGAGCCAAGCCCAGCCGCTGCCGAATTGGGTGACTGCGGCGTTCTTGAATTCTTCTTTGAACTTGTCGAAGGAACCAAAGGCATCGTCGATGCGCTTACCGATCTCGCCGCCGGGTGCCCCGCCGCCTTCTTTCTTCATGACACGCCAGAAGAGGAGGTGGTTCCAGTGTTGGCCGGCATTGTTGAAGATGCCTTGTTTGGCAGCATCGCCATAGGAGCCTTTGACGATGTCCTCAAGGCTCTTACCCTCAAACTCCGTGCCTTGGACGAGGTTGTTGAGATTGGTGACGTAGGTTTGGTGGTGCTTATCATGATGCAGATGAAGCGTCTGTGACGACATATAGGGCGTGAGCGCCTCGTAGTCGTAAGGCAGATCGGGGAGTTCAAATGCCATCGTTCCCTCACTTTCGGACATGAATTTGTGAACTGATCACAGGCGCTACATAGGCATTGAGCGAGGGCAAGGGAAGGCCGGACCCTGATCAGATGAGCCGATGCTCGCGCTTGAGTGCCTCGAAAAGCGACTGATAATGGGTAAGAACGCGCTCGAGGATGGATCGTTCCGTTGCGGCCATCGTGCGGGCGAGTTCGATCGCGGCTGAGGCGGCGTTGGGGCCCAGTGCCGTCGCACGATCGGCGAGTGCTTGAAGTACGCGGCGCCCGCCTTCTCCTGGATCACCTGACCATGCTGCCGCCAGGGCGTCGAGGTCGTCGAAGCCATCAGCATAGGCAGTGCGCGGCACGGTCAGGAGGTGAGAGCCCTCGCGTGCATCTTTTTTGTGATCGCGGATGATATGAACGAGGTAGCAAAAAGTGCCAAGGGTTCGCGCATGCTGCCAGACTTCGTTTTGCGCGAGATCAATGACCAGATGATCGTTATCGACCTCGGCCAGCAGCAGCATGAGATAGATATAGGTCGGCGCCACGGTGGCGCCTTCGCAATAGTCCTCGAAATCCTGCCAGGCGATCATGGGCTCTTGATCGAGATCGCGCTGCATGGCTGCAGTGAGCGCGTGCCAGGGCTTGGGGCCGATCGGAAAGTGCGGCAGCACGTCGGCGAGCGCTCGAAACACGGAATCGTCGGGATCGAGGTTGCAGGCCACGAAACGATGGTCCGATGCGTCGATCGCCCGTTCGGCCCATTGATCGACCCGTTTTCGTTTTTGTGCTGCGGTCATGCCCTCGGAAGTAATATCGACGAGATCATCGATAATCCGCATGGTTGCGTAGCAGGGCACGAAGATGTGGTGCTTGAGCCTGTCGAGCGCTTCGGCCTCTTTGACGAGCGTGCTCGGGCGAGCATAGGCAATGACCGAGCAGCGCTCAAAATCGGCAGAACCGGCAAAACTAGGGTTGGGATAGGCCATCGCCAAAGCATATGGACGAGTGGCCGGTGCATGGCAACGAGGCGGAACCGTGGACGTTGACGAAACCTTTCTGGCAAGCGAAGCGCGGCGCCACGATCCCGATCGTTATTTGTGCGCGCTGTTTGCACCTGCCGCGTCTAGGCCCAGTGTCTTTGCGTTGATCCTCTTCAATCACGAATTGGCCCGAATACCCGAAGTCGCCTCAGAAACCATCACCGGCATGATCCGCTATCAGTGGTGGCGTGATGCCGTCGATGAAGCCGCCCGAGGTGAACCCCGCGATCATCCTGTCGTCCTGGCATTGGCGGAGGGTATGAGCGCTGGACGTCTCGAGGCAGCGTCGCTCATGGCGCTGATCGACGCCCGCGAAGCCGAGATCGAGAGCCTCAGGCCCGCAGATCTCGACGCACTTGAAGCCTATGTGACGGCAACGGCCGGCAAGCTCAATCATATGACCGCCAAGGCGATCGGCGCGTCCGATAGCGCGGATGCTGCGCAAATAGCGGGCGTTGCTTACGGCTTGATCGGCATCCTGCGTGCGGCCGAAGCCTATGCTCGGCAAGGACGTATGGAGCTTCCCCGCGATCTTGTGGCTCAGCCGATACTCGAGCGGGCGGGCAAGCGCTTGGCAGAGATGAGGCGGCTCGGCTTCAACAACACCAAGGCCGCAGCAGCTCTGTTGCTCGCAAGCGTGGCACGGCGGCAAATTTCGGCCTGGCCGAATTCAAAGGGAGCCCAGCGCCACCCGCTCCTGCCGCTCGAACTCTATTGGCGGACCTTATCACGGCGTTACTAGGGCGAAGCTTCAGTAGCTATGATCGAAGCGCAGCCAGTCATAGCGGTCAGCGGATACGACATCGAGCTCAAGGGATCGGCCCTTGCGCCGGACATCGAGCGGTACGGTGACGCCCGGGTCACCGAGCGCCCAAAGCTTGCGGTAGAAATCTGCGAGCCCGGCCACCGACTGATCCGAGACACGGACGATACGGTCGCCGGGGCGAAGGCCCGCCGAACCCGCAGGGCTATCATCGGCAACGCTCTGGACGAAGACATTGCCGTCAAGATCCCGGGCAATCAGGCCGAGCCAGGGGCGGCCGACATCATCGCGACGGCCATTGCTGAGGAGATCCGCCATGATGGGGATCAGCTCGTCGCTCGGAATGAACATATTGCCAGGCGAAGAAATATTGTTGCCGGCCGCATTGCCTACAGAAAGGGATCCCACGCCGACCAACCGGAGGTTCTGATCGATCAGGGCCGCACCCGCGAAGGATGGCTGGCGCGGGGAGGTGAACAGCGCATTGTCGAGCAGGTATTCCCAGTAACCGGCAAACTCGCGGCGGTCGACCAGCTTGACTTGTGCACCGCCGAGCTCGGTTTCGCGGTTAAGCACGAGAAGCGGATCGCCAATCTCGATGTCGTCGATCGAGCCTAGCCTTATCGGCGTGACGTCGAGGGGGTCATGCGTACGAATCAGCCCGAGACCGCTCTCGTGGTCATAGGCAATGATATCGGCAGGATGGCGCTCGCCTTGGCTATCAAAAACATCGACGGCCGCAGCTTCCAGGATGATGTAGCCGACGGTCAGAATAAGGCCGTTACTGTCGATGACGAGGCCGGTGCCGCGGCGCTGGCTGCCAAGGGTTCGTGCCGTGCGGGCGACATTGGGCACCTCGGCATAGATCGAGATCACGGCATCGACGATCTCATCAGGCGACGCGGCGCGTGCCGGGTTTTGCCAGGAGAGGCCGACAATGGCGAGGAAACCGATAGCGATAAAGAACAAACGGGGCAATTTGGGCATGAACGAACACTCTCGCGCTGACAGCGCCCGTGCCCGGAACACTGTCTATTCCGAAAGGCAATAGAATAACATTCCCTCAAGCGGCCTTGCTGACAAGGCGAAGCTTACGTTTTTTTTGCGCAATCGTGCTTTTTTACGTGAAGCAATCCACTCACGCGGCCTTGCCGACGACACTGTGCGGCAGCTCGACATTGACCTCGAGCATCGAGAATTCCTCATGACTTTCGACGTCGATCTTTACGGCCTGCTGATCGATTTCGACATATTTGCGGATGACGTCGATCAGCTCTTTTTGAAGCAGCGGGAGGAAGTCGGGAACCGAGGTGCCGGAGCGGTCGAGCGTCATCAGTACTTGCAGACGCTGTTTGGCGGTCGCTGCGGTATCGGTCTTTCGCGATCGTTTGAATATATCGAAAAGGCTCATGCACTCCTCCGGAACAGCCAGTCAACCAGTCCTCGTTTCTGCGCCGTCACGAAACGCAGCTCGTGATCCTCGCCGAGCAATCGTCCCACGGCGTCCTTGTAGGCCTGACCGGCGAGCGAAATGTCGTCGAGAATAACTGGCGTGCCGACATTGGAGGCTTGCAGAACCGCCTGATCCTGGGGGATTACGCCGAGCACAGGAATTGCCAGAATTTCCAGAACGTCGTCGAGCTTAAGCATGTCACCGCGTGCAACACGATCGAGGTCGTAGCGGGTCAAGAGCAAGTACTGCTTCATGCCGTCCTTGCCGTCTTCGGCACGTTTGCTCTTGCTGTTGAGAAGACCGATCATCCGGTCACTATCGCGAACCGAGGACACTTCAGGATTGGTAACGACGATCGCCTCGTCCGCGTGGTAGAGCGCCATTTGTGCGCCGCGCTCGATCCCCGCCGGGCTGTCGCAAATGATATAGTCGAAATCCTGGCGCAACTCGTCGATGACTTTGGCGACGCCCTCATCACTCAAGGCCTCTTTGTCGCGTGTCTGCGAAGTCGGCAGGATGTGAAGGTTGTCGACCCGCTTATCGGCAATCAGGGCTTGCTTCAGATTGATGCCGTCATTGATGACATTGATAAAATCAAAGACGACGCGACGCTCGCAGCCCATAATCAGATCAAGGTTGCGAAGCCCAACATCAAAGTCGATCACGACGGTTTTCTTGCCGCGCATGGCCAGCCCCGTGCTGATCGCGGCAGCCGACGTGGTTTTTCCCACCCCACCTTTACCGGAAGTGACGACAATGACTTTGGACAATTCAACCTCCTTGAAGTGAAAATGTACCTATGGCAACGGGGTCAAGTGCAGGCGCTCGCCATCGCAACGTATCTGCACACGTTGATCAATCAGTTCGGCATCGATCTCGTCATTGACCAGATGAATCCCCGCAATGGAGATCAGCTGAGCATTCAAGCGATCACAAAAAATCATCGCCTGCTCATCACCATCGATGCCTGCGAATGCCCTGCCGCGTAACGTGCCATAGACGTGGATATGGCCCGTTGCAGCAATCTCTGCTCCATGCCCGACCATGGCGGTGACCACCAGATCGCCATCCTGGCTGATGATCTCCTGGCCACCGCGAACGGGCTGGGTAATTAGCCTGGCGGATCCCCTGCGCGATGGTGAGGCCGGCGCAACGCTTCGGGGACTGCCTAATGCGCTCTCATCCTTGGCAGGGCCGCCCGCACCGAATACGGCCAGATTGGCACGCTTGGCTTCCTCGTTCCAATCGCCGTCGCCATTTTGAATGCCGATGGGAAATAGCCGGTGACGCCGCAATTCCTCTGCAAATCGAGGCATGTCGAGAGGCTGCGATTTGACAATGGCGGCAACATCAATGACGACAGGCGCGTCACGAAAGAAATCAGGCGAATGCGCGATCTTGTCGACTAGCAGCGGGAAAAACTCCGGAGTATCCGGGTCCTTGATTCGTAGCACGAGGACGGTCTGCAGTGAACCCCGAAGTTGGAATGGGTATTTCTGCACCGTCTCGTGCGATTGCGTAGCGGTCACTCTGGACTACAAACTCCTCTCGGCCCTGGGAACAATCCGGCGGCGGCAGTGTCGATGCGTGGGCAAGCATCACGCCGACGGTACGGTCCCAAGGTGACGGCCGGCTACCGTCTTTCGTTCCCGCCAGTACTACCCTGTTTGCAAAGAATGACAAGCAGCGAGTGAAGTTTTCGCGTGACTATCAACCCACTGGTTCAAAGCATCGAGCGCTCGGCGCGCCACGGCTGGTTTGCGCTCCGATTTCTTGACGCGAACGGCAAGCGGCGGAAATAGGCCGAAATTAATATTCATCGGTTGAAAGCTGTCGGCATTGGCGCCGCCCGTTACGTGGTTCAAGAGTGCCCCATGGGCTGTCTCCTCTGGCGGAAGGGCTAAGTCTTCACCCAAGATCTCAGCAGCCGCAAAGCGCGCTGCCATCAGACCCATCGCGGCACTTTCGACATAGCCTTCACAACCCGTTATTTGACCGGCGAAGCGAATGTGCGGTCGAGCTTTCAGTCTTAGTTGACGATCGAGTAATAGAGGACTTTTGATGAAAGTATTGCGGTGGAGGCCGCCAAGTCTTGCAAACTCTGCATTTTCTAGGCCCGGGATCATTCGAAAAATGCGCGTTTGGGCACCGTAGCGTAGCTTGGTCTGAAAACCGACCATATTGTAGAGGGTGCCGAGAGCGTTATCCTGGCGCAACTGAACAACGGCATGGGGCCGCTTGCCGCTACGTGGATCGGTGAGACCTACGGGCTTCATCGGACCGAAACGCAGCGTATCTTCGCCGCGCTCCGCCATGACCTCGATCGGAAGACAGCCTTCGAAGTAAGGCGTGCTGCGTTCCCACTCCTTGAAATCCACGGTCTCACCTTGACGCAAGGCATCGATGAACGCGCGATACTGGGTCTCGTCGAGCGGGCAATTGATATAGTCGGCAGTACCGCCACCAGGACCTGGCTTGTCGTAGCGTGACTGCAACCAGGCTTGATCGAAGTCGATGCTGTCACGATGAACGATAGGGGCTATGGCATCGAAGAACGCGAGCTGCTCTTCGCCAGTCGCATCGATGATGTCATGGGCCAGGCTCGACGACGTCAAAGGCCCCGTGGCGATGATCGCAAGGCCGCCATCCTTCGGCGGAAGCTGTGCAACCTCTTCGCGGCGTATCACAATCGTCGCCTGGGAATGCAAACGGCTCGTGATTTCTTCGGAAAATCCATCACGATCGACGGCCAGGGCACCGCCTGCAGGCAGCTTATGGCGATCGGCCGTGTGCATCACCAAAGAGCCAAGCCGTCTCATCTCCTCGTGCAGAAGTCCGACAGCATTGTTGAGAGGGTCGTCGGAGCGGAAGGAATTGGAACAGACAAGCTCGGCCAGATGGTCGCTATTGTGAGCATCCGTTCCGACCATAGGACGCATTTCATGGAGGACAACGGGGATGCCTGCGTGAGCTAATTGCCAAGCGGCTTCCGAGCCGGCCAGTCCGCCGCCGACAATACGAACCGGGCCCGTCAGAAAAGGTGTCATCACGAATCTCGATTGGCGAAGGTGAAGGTTGCATCTAGCTGAACCGGGGAGATTTGAACAGAGGCGCTGCTTGATTGACGCTCAAGACTTGGTGGCTTTGACCTTGGCTTTTTTGCGATCCATGGAGACTGCGAGTTTTTTCAGCCGCCTGCGCAAACTGTCCGAGGATGCCGGTGCGTCTGCGGGATCGATGTAGAGGTTGATGCGGTCTGATTTGACTTTCAGACGGGAGCGGTTGACGACTTCCGGAACACCGCCGCAAAGCCTGTAGCCTAAACTGAGTGCGAGTCCCAGTTGCTCGGCGCGCTTGGCCTGCTCTTGGCTGAGGAGACCGACGATGTCGTGTGTCGACATATCGGTTCGGTCTCCTTCATACCGGACGAAGAGCGTGTAAGCCAAAAATGCCCGCTCATCGTGAAAGATGCCGGCCAAGGGTAATTGCGCGACGTGAAAAAACACCTCGCGGGCGCGTGTCTCTGGATGGTATTGCCAACCGATATCGGAGAGCGCGCAGGCTGCACGGCGCATTCTCTTCAAGGCAGGCGTCTCATCATCATTGACGAGCTTTTTGGTCCAGCCATAGAGCGCCTTGCCGATCTCCGGCATTCGTGACTCGTGCCTGCCGATATCGTTGGCACCCTCGACCAGGGGGTCTCTCGATCTTGCCTCGCTGCTGAGCCCCGAAAACAAGCGGCCCTCGCGGAGCCCGAATGCCGAGAAAATCACTCGTTGAGGATCGAGAAGGGAGACCGCATGGTGGAGGATCGATGCCGCAGCAGGTACCATGGGTGCGCGGCGTGCAGGAACGCCTGGCAGGTGTGCCACCTCACCTACGGACATATCGGAGAGGGTCGATGTCAGAACGTCGACCTGCGCCCGATCGAGAACCGTGCCGTGGACAACACGCAGCGGGGCACGCGTCATAGCGAGACGAATACGGGCAAGCGCCCGCCAGGCACCGCCGACGAGGTAGAAGTCTTTGCCCTTTGCGGCTCCGGCAAGGCTCTGGGCGGACGCAAATGCCTCGTCGATCACCGTCTTGGCTTTGTCGGAATCACTCTCCAAGAGTTCCGCAAACGTAAAAGACCCGATGTCCAAGCTCAAGAGCGTGCCAGCAACGCCCTTTTTGTCGATTGTTGCAAGCTCAAGACTGCCGCCGCCAAGGTCGCCCACCGCGCCGACCGCATTGTGAAAACTCAGGGCAACGCCGGTTGCCGTATAGCGCGCCTCGTCGTCACCGCTCAAAACGACGATCGGATGTTTTGTGAGTTTTTTGGCCCGATTGACGAAGTCCGGACCATTGCTGGCTGATCTGACCGCCGCGGTGGCAACGATATCGACGGCACTTGACCCGAAACCGCGAGCCAACCTGCAAAAGCGTTCAAGTGTCGCGAGTGCGCACTCGATACCTTCCTTGTTGAGCCTGCCCGTCTTGTTGAGACCGCGCGCCAAGCCACACAGGCATTTCTCATTGTAGAGTTGAACGGGGGCGCGCGAGAGCGAACGATAGACGACGAGTCGTATCGAGTTGGAGCCGACATCGATAATGGCGAACGGACTGGCATCGGCTTCAGCCGACTCGCTTTTCGGCGGTTCCTTAACGGGTTCTCTCATTGCCGCGCGATTGAATTCTTGGCCAGTTGTCAGGACGGGCCGGGCGCGATTTGAAGGCTCGTGACCCCCTGTTTCTTGAGGGCACTACCGCGGCCGGAAAGGCTTGGGTTGGTCATAAAATAATCGTGTGCCGAAAAGTCGTCATTATGGGCGGGTTGCTCGCGCCGATACTCACCATTATCCATCAGGATCCAACTGCTCAAATTGTCCTTAAGATTGGCGATCATGACCTGCGACATGATTTGTTGATGCACGGTTGCGTTGTCGATGCGTACCAAAGTTTCGACGCGGCGAGAGAGGTTGCGGGGCATCCAATCGGCGGAGGAGATGAACACCTTCGCCTTAGTGGAAGGAAGACCATGGCCGCCACCGAAACATACAATGCGGCTGTGCTCGAGAAAGCGGCCGACGATGCTCTTCACTCTGATATTGTGAGAGAGGTGGTTAACGCCGGGACGCAGGCAGCAAATGCCGCGAACCACGAGATCAATCTGCACACCGGCACGTGAAGCCTTGTAGAGCGCTTCGATAATGCGGCTGTCGACGAGCGAATTCATCTTGGCCCATATCGCCGCTTTTCGGCCTGCGCGCGCATGTTTCATTTCGGCTTCGATCATCTCCAGAAGCCTTTCCCGCAGCGTTACGGGTGCTAGGGCAAGTTTCTCGAGGCCGACGGGGCGGGCATATCCGGTCATGAAATTGAAGGCGCGCGCGGCGTCGCGAGCAAGTGCCGGATCGCACGTAAAGTACGAAAGATCCGTGTAGATACGAGCGGTGATGGGATGATAATTGCCGGTCCCGTAATGCACATAGGTTCGAAGCTTGCCTTGCTCGCGGCGAACCACCATGGCGACCTTGGCGTGGGTCTTGAGCGTCAAGAAACCGTAGACGACCTGCACGCCTGCGCGTTCGAGATCGCGTGCCCAGCGAATGTTGCGCTCTTCGTCAAAGCGGGCCTTGAGCTCGACCATGGCTGTCACCGATTTGCCGTTTTCGGCTGCGTCCATCAGTGCCTTGAGGATCGGTGAGTCGTCACTCGTGCGGTAGAGTGTCTGTTTGATGGCAACGACAGCAGGGTCGTGTGCTGCCTGTTGCACGAACTGCACAACCACATCGAAGCTCTCGTACGGGTGGTGCACGACAATATCTTTGTGACGGATCGCAGCGAAGCATTCGCCGCCGAATTCCTTGATGCGTTCGGGAAACCGGGGAGTGTAGGGGGCAAAGAGGAGCTCAAGCCGTTCCTTGGTGATGATCTCCTTGATGTCGACAAGACCCAAGAGACCATCGAGCTCGAACACGTCTTCGCTCGACATGTCGAGCTGGCGCGCCAGAAAATCACGAAGCGTTGCCGGCATTGCCTTGTTGATGGTGAGGCGAATGACGCTGCCCCGACGGCGCCGCCGCAATAGGGTTTCGAAGAGACGCATCAAATCTTCGGCCTCTTCCTCGATCTCGATATCGCTATCGCGAATCACACGGAATTCGCCGATGCTCTTGATCGTGAATCCGGGAAAGAGAATGTCCATAAAAAGCTCAATCACCGTTTCCAGGCGAATGAAGCGCTGACCTTGGCCGGGAAGCCGAATGAAACGGTCGATCTTGCTCGGTAGCAGCGTAAGCGCCGTGAGCGGATCATCGTCCGGTCGGATCAGTTCGGTTACCAGACCGATCCCGCAATTCGGGATGAAGGGGAAGGGATGGGCCGGGTCAATGGCAATCGGCGTGATCACCGCGAGCACTTCATCAGTGAAAAAACGATGCAACCACTCACGATCATCTTTGGTGACCTCATCGACGCGTAGCACAGTGATATCATTGTCATGCAAGAGAGGTTGAAGCTCGCGCCAGATGCGCATTTGGTCGTCCATCAAGGTGCCAGCGCGAGAATTGATCGCCCGGATCTGTTCCGATGGCGACATGCCGTCATCGCTCAACGTCGAGATTCCTTCGGCCTCGAGAGCCTTGAGACCGGCGACGCGCACCATGTAGAACTCGTCGAGATTGCCTGCGGAAATCGAGAGAAAACGGAGACGCTCGAGGAGCGGATGGCGGGTGTTTTGAGCTTCTTCGAGCACGCGCTCATTGAATGCCAGCCAGGATAACTCGCGATTGATCAGATGATCGGACTCGATGTGAAGCTCGTCTTCAGCCATGAGCGGATGAACCGCTGAAACTTCGTTATTCTGTTCTTCGATAGAATCAAACAGGGCATCACGTTCGCGCGTCTGATCGTCGATCATTACCGGCCTTTCATTTGACGACTTGGGAGGCTAACACCACCATCGCGTCTTCATCGAGGATACTGCATAGCACGTTTGGAATGGCTTCGCAGGATGTCTCGGTTAGACCCCTTCCAATCTGCATTGGCGATGTGAGCCAGCACGTCTTCCACCAGGATAGGCTTCTATGCGCGAGCTAGTGTTGCTCCGTCACGCGAAATCGATCTGGGATGTTCCGGACGAGTAAGATCACGAACGCGATTTGTCATCGAGGGGCGTCAAGGCGTCCGGGCGAATT
>CAYPOV010000144.1:0-11910 GCA_964412385.1 uncultured Geminicoccaceae bacterium | reverse complement strand
CGAACCCTCACCGCCAGCTTGGAAGGCTGGAGCTCTACCATTGAGCTACACCCGCATAACCGCCGAGACCCGGTTTACCCTTTTTCGTTGCTTTGGTGGAGGGGGTAGGATTCGAACCTACGTACGCTATGCGGGCAGATTTACAGTCTGCTGCCTTTAACCACTCGGCCACCCCTCCAAGGGCTCCGAAGCGGGAAAACGGGCGCGGAGTATGTATCCAAGCCCGGGATTGTCAACTGTTCCAATATAAATAGTCACGACCGAATGAACCGCTCCAACAATCAGCCGCCAAAAAACCGCTCACGCCGCGACCAGGGATCAAATCAGCGATCTCAGCGTCCAGCTGGCGGACGTCCCAATAGCAGGGGACCGCGCACTAATCGCCCGCGCTTGGAAGTCGTTCAGAAAAACCAGGATCGATTCTGGATTTACGGTCTTCATTCGGTGCGCGCAGCACTCGTCAACAAGCGTCGGGCGACGCACCGGTTGTTGGCAACCCAGGACGTCATGGCCGAGATCGAAGCGCATCTCTCGGCACGTCCTGATCTCAAAAGGGATGTCGTCGGGCCCGATGGCTTCAAGACGTTGCTGCCGAGAGACGCCGTTCACCAGGGCGTTGCCGTTGAAGTTTCGGCCCTGCCTCACGTGCCCTTGGAACCGTTGCTCGCATCACCCAAGCCAATGAGCACGCTCCTGGTGCTCGATCAAGTGACCGATCCACGCAATTTCGGAGCAATCCTGCGCTCGGCCGTTGCTTTCAAGGCCACGGCCGTCGTCGTGCCGGAACGCAATTCAGCGGAATTGAATGGTGTCACCGCCAAAGCAGCCTCGGGTGCTTTGGACATGATTTCCATCGTACACACCGTCAATCTAGCCAGAGCCTTCGAACAGATGAAGGCTGCGGGATACTGGATCGTCGGGCTCGATGCCGATGCCGATGAACCACTCCAAAGCTACGAGCGCCCTCCCAAGACCGCCATCGTCCTTGGAAGTGAAGGCCGTGGCCTCAGGCGATTGGTCGCCGAACGCTGCGACAAGCTTCTCTCGCTGCCGATCGATCGGCGGATCGAGAGTTTGAACGTGGCCGTTGCCGCCGGGATCACGCTTCATTCACTTGCACGCGAATGAGCCCAATAGAGCCACATAGCAGCGGTCCAAGAGAATTCGTCACCACCTAGTCCCCGACCGTCGAGCGGATCGAAATATTCGAAGAAACCCGACAAGCTGATGAGGGCGTTCGTGTCGTCTAGGTTACGATCGGCGAGATCTTTTCTTCCAAATTCTGGGACGCCTTCAGCGATCATGAAATTGGTAATGGCCCAGACCGGTCCCCGCCAATATCGGTAGCGATCGAACGCGGGATCGTCGGGCCGCATGCTCGAGACTGCGAATTTCGCCCCGGCAAGCCACTGTCCGAGATGACTGTCCAATCCCAAGGGCGCAGCATTTCCCCAAAAGGCGAGGAATGCCGCGTGCGTGGTCGTCGGCAAGTGGCGCTCTCTGACCTGATCGTACGATCGTAGCTCCCCGGATCTCGGCTCAATCAATCGAGCAAAGGCACGCTCGGATCGCGCAATCCAGCCTTCAATTTGGGTCGTGGGCTCGCCGAGTTCTCGCGCCACCAGCAAGAGATCGCGATCGGCACGCAAAAGGATTGCGTTGGTGGCGATGTCGGCGATTCGAAAAGGAGAGTGCTGCACGGCCTCGGCCCCATAGCCATACTCCCGGAAAATCTGCACAAGCGTCATGTAGCGATCGTAGTCCCGATCACTTGGCCGCTGCGCGCTGTCGATGTGGCTGGTGTCCCGCCGCTCATAGGGTTCGAGTTCTGGATGTACCGCGAATGCGGTAAGGGCTTCATCCCAGGCAGGGCTATTGTCCATCCCGGTTTCCCATGGATGGATCGTGGTGACGAGACCAGTTCCCTCCGGATCGCGTTCACGATGAAACCAGCGATGCCAGGCGCACAATTTAGGAAAGAGCCTGCGCGCGCGATCAACGCCTACGGGGTCACCATCAAGCAGGCGGCGCACACAGCTTGCGGCGACTGGCGGTTGGGTGATCCCCGAGCTGGCGATGGCATCACCAGCCCGCCAAACTTCGGGTCCGGGGAAATAGCCCGCATCGTCTTTGTGGAAGACGATGTGCGGTACCGTTCCGTTCGACCATTGGGCCTCAAATAACGATTCGATCTCTTGCCAGGCACGATCTTTGTTGAATGTGCTCCAGCCGAGGGCCACGAGGCAGCTGTCCCAGTTCCATTGAAACGGATAAAGGCCTGAAGTCGGGACTGTGTAGCCGCCGCAATCATTGTTGCGGAGGATGGATTGTGCCTTGTCAGTCAGGCCATTGCTCATCTCGGCCACCCCCGTCGCCTACTTGCCCAAAAGCATCCACGTCATTAGGTTGCGTCCAATGCCGGTATAGCTCAACTGGTAGAGCAATCGCCTTGTAAGCGATAGGTTGCGGGTTCAAGTCCTGCTGCCGGCACCAGCCCCATCTGACAGTCTATCCGGCTTCATTTGAGCCCGGTAGTGCGCCCACAGCCTAAGCGTTCAGCGCACCGAAAATACTACACAATGTTCGCTGAAGAATATTTCAAATTTGAGGTGATCAGTTTGTACACTCAAATATGAATTGCTTCACCTAATGAGCGAACAAGTAAGGATTCAAATTTTTCCGTGTATTTGGTCCGTCATCAATTTGTCTAATGGTTGTCATCAACTAATCACATAATCGTGGTTCTCGTCCCTCTGCCGCTCAATCCGGAGGGATATCAATGACAATGCAATACAAAACGGCGCTCGTCGCGGGCGTTGCCACGATCGCGCTGAGTTCGGCCAGCCTTGCGCAAGAACCGGTTCAAATCGATTTCTGGCACGCCATGGGCGGAGCCCTCGGCGAGACGGTCGACGCAATCGCCACCGAGTACAATGCGAGCCAGGAGCAGTGCCAGCTCACGCCGATCTTCAAAGGCACCTACGAGGAGACGATGACCGCCGGCATCGCTGCATTCCGTGCCGAAGAGGCCCCTGAGATCATCCAGATTTTCGATGCCGGTGCCGCTACCATCATCAATGCACCGGGCGTGGCCCTACCGGTACAGGACTTGCTCGAGGAGCAAGGTGTTGCCTTTGACATCAACGACTACGTCCCGGGTGTCCGTTACTTCTATGCCGATAGCGATGGCAAGATGATCGGCATGCCGTTCAACAGCTCGACGCCTGTTCTCTACTACAATCAGGCGGCCCTCGAGGAAGCCGGTGTCGAACCGCCCAAGACTTGGGAAGAGTTCGATACAGTTACGGCGCCCGCACTTAAGGAAGCCGGCTATATTGGCCTTGCCCAGAGCCATCTTCCCTGGATTTTCTCGGAGAACTTCCACTCCCGTCACAATTTGCAAATGGCCACCAACAACAATGGCTATGACGGGCTCGAAGGCACCGAAATTCTCTACAACAACGAGCACATGGCCAATCACTACCAAAAATTGGTCGACTGGCGCGACAACGGCTTTTTCGAATTCTACGGTACAGCCTGGGGCGACAATCAGACTCCGTTTGAGCAGGGTGACGTCGCCATGTGGCTTGGATCGTCCGGCTCCTTCGGCGGCCTCAAGCAGGTGATCGATTGGGAACTCGGCACGACGTTCCTGCCCTATTGGGAAGGCGTCAACCCGGAGCCCACCGGCACCTTCATCGGTGGTGCTGCACTCTTTGCGATTAGCGGCCACGAGCCCGAGGAGTATGCCTGTGTCGCCAATTTCTTCGAGTATCTGACCAAGCCCGAAACCCAGTATTTCTGGCACCGCGAGACCGGCTATGTGCCCATCACGACAGCCGCCTACAAGCTTGCTCAAAAGGAAGGCTATTACGAGGAAGAGCCCGGTGCCGAGGTCGGCATTCAGCAGCTCTCCTTGCCTTCAGGTGACTGGTCGAAGGGCTATCGCCTTGGCTTCTACGTTCAGATTCGCGAGATCATGAACCAGGAATTCGAGAAAATGTTTGCAGGCGAGGTCACGCCTGAGGAAGCCCTTGCCACGATCGAGGAAGAGGGCAACGCGCTGCTCGAGCGCTTCGCCAAGACGATGAATCAGTAGCATTGCTGATTTGATCCGGCGGGGTGCCGGTTTCGGCACCCCGTTTCGTTTCATCGATCATATCAAGGACCACCATTGAACAAGGTCCGTTTCGACAGTCTTGCCTGGCCCTATCTTCTCATCCTGCCGCAAATGGCGATCGTCGCCATTTTCTTTTTCTGGCCAGCTGTCCAGGCGATCAGGCAATCCTTTCTTCTAGAAGACCCGTTCGGGATCTCGAGCCAGTTCGTCTGGTTCGAGAATTACCAGGTCGTCCTGACCTCGAGCCGCTATCTCACCTCGGCCATTTTCACTGTGGTCTTCTCGGCGGCGGTCGCCTTCGTGTCGCTCGCGCTAGCCCTCCTGTTCGCCGTTAAGGCCGACAGCGTCATCAGAGCTCAAGGCCCCTACAAGACCCTCCTCATGTGGGTCTATGCCGTCGCACCACCGGTTGCAGGCCTCTTGGGAACATTGCTCTTCAATCAGCATATCGGACCCATTTACGCATTCTTGAACAATGTCGGCTGGCCGTTTCAGCCGACCGTCGACGCCTTCGACGCCGGAGTGATGCTCATCGTTGTCGCTGCCTGGAAACAAATCTCCGTCAATTTCCTCTTCTTCCTAGCAGGACTTCAGAGCATCCCGCGTGCCGTGCGCGAAGCCGCCGTCATCGACTGCCGCAATGGTGCTGCACGGTTTTGGACGATCACCTTTCCACTTCTCGCACCAACCAGCTTCTTTTTGCTGATCATCAACATTGTCTACGCTTTTTTCGAGACGTTCGGCATCATCGATACCATGACCGAGGGTCGGCCGGGAGGTGGGACGGCAACGCTAGTCTATAAGGTGTTCCAGGATGGCTTCTTGGGAGCGGACCTTGGCGGCTCTTCGGCGCAATCGGTTATCTTGATGATCGTCGTCCTGATCCTCACGGTCTTTCAGTTCCGTCTGATTGAACGCAAAATTCACTATGCTTGAGGCCGCAGCACGCTCATGAAAATCGGCCATATCGTTGACCATCTAATCCTGATCACAGGCTCGTTGATCATGATCGCACCGATCTGGATCGCGATCGCGAGCTCATCTCACCCAAGTGCCGTGATCGCCTCGGAAGGCCTGCAGATGAGCCTCGGCGATAACTTCGGTGCCGCCTACCGCGATGTGCTGTTCGACAAGACCGGCTTTACCGAATCGGTGAGCGGCCTCTCGATGCTCAAGAACTCAATGATCCTCGGGCTCGGATTTGCGATCGGCAAAATTATCGTTTCGATGATGGCAGCCTATGCCATCGTGTATTTCCGCTTTCCGATGGCAAGCCTCTGCTTCTGGCTTATCTTCGCCACGTTGCTGCTGCCGCTCGAGGTGCGGATTGTTCCATCCTATGAAGTCGTCTCGGATCTCGGCCTCCTTAACACCTATACTGGCCTGATCGTGCCCCTGATCGCCTCGGCCACCGGCACGTTCTTCTTCCGCCAGTTCTACAAGACCGTACCCGATGAGATGATTGAAGCCGCACGCATCGACGGTGCAGGCCCATTCTGGTTCTTCATTGACATTCTCGTACCGCTTTCCCGCACCATGATTGCTGCCATCTTCATCATCATGTTCGTGGTCGGCTGGAACCAGTATTTGTGGCCCATTTTGATGACAACGGATGAGCAATATTTCACGCTCGTCATGGGCATCAAGAAAATGCTCCTGGTCATTCGGGAAGGTAGGCTACCGGAATATGATAAAGCCTTTGCACTTGCCGTGATTGCGGTCTTACCGCCTGTGCTGATCGTCGTTTTCTTTCAGCGCTGGTTCATCAAAGGCCTTACCGAGAGTGATAAATAGGCCAGAAATGATAAGCAGGAATATGCTACATGGCTGAAATTCACCTCAATGCAGTCCGCAAGACCTATGCCGGCGGTGTCGAAGCAGTCAAAGGCATCTCAATCGATATCGCCGATGGTGAATTCCTGGTGCTGGTCGGCCCTTCGGGCTGCGGTAAGTCCACACTCTTGCGCATGGTGGCAGGTCTCGAATCGATTACCGAAGGCGAAATCAGTATCGGCGGTAGGATCGTCAACAAAATCGAGCCCGCCGATCGCGATATCGCCATGGTCTTTCAAAATTATGCGCTCTATCCGCACATGACGGTCTACAACAATCTCGCCTATGGACTGAAACACCGTCGAACGCCCCGATCCGAGATCGACGCCCGTGTGCGCGAGGCCGCGCGTATTCTGGAAATCGAGGACTATCTCGACCGCAGGCCGCGCCAACTCTCGGGCGGACAACGCCAACGCGTCGCCATGGGTCGCGCGATTGTCCGCAAACCGGCAGCTTTTCTATTCGATGAGCCTCTTTCCAATCTCGATGCGAAACTTCGTGTACAAATGCGGGTCGAGATCAAGCAGCTTCAGCGTTCACTCGGCACCACAAGCCTTTACGTGACCCATGATCAGCTCGAAGCCATGACCTTGGGTGCCCGGCTCGTGGTCATGAACCAAGGCAAAGTCGAGCAAATCGGAACGCCCATGGAAGTCTATGAAAATCCTGAATCAATCTTTGTGGCTTCGTTCATAGGCTCGCCAGCTATGAATCTCTTGCCGTTTAAACCTTCCAACAATGGTTCAGGCGCGAACGGCACACACTCGATCCAGCTTCCTGTCGGTACCGGTCACAAACCGATGACGGTGGGTGTACGACCCGAGGACTTCCTCATTGGTGATAATCATCCGGCGGATGGATTGGCGGTCGATCTGCATATCAACGCGGTTGAGCCGGTCGGTCACGAAAGCTTCATCCATGGACAGATAAACGGCGATTTGACCGAGATTGTGATCCGCGGCGCGAGCAAGACAAAGATTTCGGCTGGAGATCAAGTGCGTGTCCATGCCGAAAGGCAGGCGATTCACTTGTTCGATGCCAATAGCGGTCGGCGTATCACGGCCTAAGAGATCATTGATCTTTGCGAACCCTCTCTACCCGATCGTGTTGACACCGCCACCGTGGTAAAGCTTCACTCAACCGCGATTTGAGGAGATCACCCCGCATCAACTGCTCGAGTTCGGTGGCGACACGACGTCTCCACTGAAGCGTCTGTTTGTTCATAAAGCGGTAACCATAACGCCATAGCTTGGTGCTTGATGCCTTCGTCTTTACCCGCGAGCGGGCAAAGATCGAGTGCGTTGTGGCTGATGGAAGAGTGAAAGCAGCATGAGAATAATATCCAATCGCCGATCCGGCATGAGGGGAATGCTCTACGTGCTCCTCATCGCCCTCGGTTCAGCGGCGATGGGCTACTCAATCAATTCGATGCGGATCGATTCCAGCGAAAAGGACTTCGCCGAGGCTAGAGCCGAATCTAGGCTCGAGAAGGAACTCGCAGCATTCCACTCTACGCGTGAACGTGAAAAACGCGAACACATTCAGACTATCGACCGCCTTGATCGGCTGCATCAATCGCTGAGACAGGAAATCGAACTTCAGGACGCGCAGATCAGGGATGTTCTTAAGGACTACTATTCCGCGGACATGGAACGGCTTGAGCTAAAACAACGCGTACAGGAGCAAAAAAACCAGCTCGAGTTGCTAACGCAGAACCGGACGGCGGCTCTCGACGCCATTCAGAACCTGCGCAACGAGCGCGACTCTACCGTTGCCGAAGCCGATCATTTGCGCCGCCAAGTTGCCTCTCTTGAGGTACAGCTCCGATTGAGCCACACGCAGATCGAGCAACGAGAGGCTTGGTTCCGCCAATGGGTGACTGAGCAAGTCGAAACGATCGAGATGGCCCTGGCGTCGAATGGCCTGGATGTCGACGAGCTGATGGAGAGGGCGAAACTGGAAAGCGAAGGAGGACGAGGTGGCCCTCTCATTCTCGAATCGCTCGATCGCATTATTTCGTCGATCCAATCCGATAGTCATCCGGGCGACGATATGCTCACCAGGCTTGAAACCATGCAGAAGCTCATGGCTTCGATCCCTCTCTCACCTCCTGTCGAGCGCTATCGGTTAACGAGCCGGTTTGGCGGACGTAAAGACCCGTTTACGGGCCGAAATGCATTTCATTCCGGACTGGATTTTGCTGCCCCAAAGGGCACGACGATCGCTGCCCCTGCTGCGGGAACGGTCGTGCGGTCAGGGAAACAGCGCGCCTATGGCAATCTGGTCGAGATCGATCATGGGATGGGGATCACCACTCTTTACGCTCACCTTCGAGAAACATCGGTGAGTGAAGACGAGAAAGTGGAGTCAGGTGATATCATCGGCATCATCGGGAGTACGGGTCGCAGTACGGGTCGGCACTTGCACTTCGAGGTACGTATCGACGGCAAGCCCGTGGATCCTGCCAAATTCCTCGGAGCCGGTCGAGACCTCAAGAACCGGATGATCGGCAAACTGGATCCTTGATAGCTGCAGAGCTCGCTTGTCAGGCGCTTCGTGAAGGTTAGGATTGCAGGCGATCAATTGGGCTAGTCATTAATGGGTCGGACGTGATCTCGCCGCAAAAACTACGCAATGCTTCTTGTGCGCTCGCGATGACCTTGGCAGCGATCCTTGTCGGTTTCGACCGACTGTCGTCTGAGGCTCGGGCCCAGGGCTTGATCGCCGATCTCTCACATCATCTGGTGGCGATCACGACAGGCTTTGTTGGCAGCAATGTATTGCTCTTCGGAGCCGTTGACGAACCGGGAAGCGCGGTTGCAGTCGTTGTTAAAGGGCCTTCGTCGACAGCATCTGTTTGGCGTAAGGATCGCATCGGTCCTATTTGGATCAACCGGCGGGAAGTCCAGTTTAAGGATGTGCCCGAGTACTACGCTGTTGCGACGAGTCTGCCTCTGGAAGAGCTGACCGATGCCATTCAGCTTAAGCGTCATGAAATCGGCGTCGAAAATCTGCGGCTACCGCATGTTCTCGACTCACTGGACCCCGAAGAGGATCTCGACGCTTTCCGAGAGGCGTTTATTCGCAACAAGGAACGCGACGGTCTTTATGCTCGAGAGCCTTCGACCGTCCGGTTTTTGGGCGACCGCCTGTTCCGTACCACCATCACGCTACCGGCCAACGTGCCGCCCGGCAGCTACTTTGTGGAAACGTTCGAAATTCAGAATCAGATCGTGATGCATGCGCAGACGACAGTCCTGACCGTTTCCAAGGTGGGAATGGAAGCAGAAATCTACTCACTAGCGAATGATCGAGCAGCGCTTTATGGTGTAATCTCGATTGCCTTGGCCGTCACAGCCGGCTGGACGGCGAGTGCCATATTCAGAAGACGGTAGGTTTCATGAGCGAACCAAATGATAAAAACAACGCTGAAACCGCTGAGAATGACAACACGGCGAGTTCGGGGCGTGTCTTTTTGGTGGTCGTCGATGAAAGCGAGGAGATGCGCAATGCGCTTCGTTTCGCGTGTCGAAGGGCAGAACACACCAGCGGTCGTGTTGCGTTGCTGCACGTCGTCGAGCCGGTTGAATTTCAGCATTGGATCGGCGTTGGACGTGTGATGGAGGCCGAGGCGCGAGAGGAAGCCGAACAGCACATGCAAAGTCTTGCGGCCGATGTTTATGGCATGACCGGCACGATGCCTGTCGTCCATATTCGCCAAGGCAAGCGCGCAGAAGAGCTCGTCAATCTCATTTCGGAGGAACCCAGCATCTCTCTTCTCGTCTTGGCGACCGCCGCGTCGTCGGATCCTGGCCCCCTGGTCAACCACCTCTTGGCCAATCTCGGCCGCAAAGTCCGGATCCCTGTGACGCTTGTTCCGGGCGAGTTGTCAGAAGAGGAAATCGACGGCCTGACCTAGAGCCTATTCGCCGCCATCGAGGGAAAGAAGCGGCAGATAGAGATCCGGTCGTCGATCGCGAAACAACCCCCAGAGTGCTCGATGAGTGGCAAGTTCGTCGAGGTCGAATGACGCCGTCAAGAGCGCTTCGTGATCGCGATCGGCTTGGGCGATAATGTCACCTTTTCCATCCGTGATGAAACTCGCCCCATAGAAGTCGATTTCGGCGCTCTCGCCGAATTCTTGACCAACACGGTTGGAGGCGATTACGGGCACCATATTGGCGGCAGCGTGTCCTTGCATGACGCGCTGCCAATGGCCACTACTGTCATAGTTTGGGTCTTGAGGTTCCGAGCCTATGGCTGTCGGATAGAACAAGAGTTCGGCACCCATTAGAGCCATGCTTCGAGCCGCTTCTGGAAACCATTGGTCCCAGCAAACTCCCACCCCAATTACACCAGCTTGCGTTTGCCAAACACGCAATCCGGTATCACCCGGGCTAAAGTAGAATTTTTCCTGATAACCCGGCCCCGTGGGAATATGGCTCTTGCGATAAAGACCGAGCACACGACCGTCGGCATCGATCATCGCCAATGAGTTGAAATAGACATTATTGCAGCGCTCGAAGAAGCTCACTGGAAGGATCACGTTGAGTTCGGACGCGAGCCGGCTCATGCGTGCGATCAGCGGACTTCCCTCGAAAGCCTGGGCGAGCGCGAAATATGCGGGTTTTTCATCCTTACAGAAGTAAGGTGTCTCGAACAATTCCTGCAGGAGCACGATGTCCGCACCTTGGGCTCGAGCACTCCTGACAAGACTTTCTGCCCGCGCGACATTGGCATCGCGATCCCAGTCACACGGCATTTGAGTAGCAGCTACGGTGACGCGGCGCATGGCGGTTCTTTCAACATGACACTGTCACTATGCCAGCGCGTCGGCACGCGTGGCCAGACCAAATCAAGAGGGTTTTCGCTCAGCGAAAGTTGCGTCCGGCCGGAAGTGCTTGAACCAATTCGGGATTTGGTTCGCGGGGCTCGCGTTTGAATTCGTCGGCAGGTGACATCATGCCGTCGATTATGCGTGGATTGACAGCATTGTCGCGAAGCCGACCGAGGACATTGGAGACGTCAAAAAGCTTCTCGGCAACGACATGGATAACTTTTCCTTCGCGTTGGATCGTTCCACGTACAGCGAGCAGGCGCGCCGCCATGATGATCGAGCGAGCACGCTTAAAGAGATTGGGCCAGACCACGCAGTTGGCAAACCCTGTCTCGTCCTCGAGTGTCGCGAACACGACACCTTTCGCACTTCCCGGTCGCTGTCGAACGAGAACAAGGCCGGCAACTTGGACGATCGTATCTGGATCGGCTGTCCAAAGCATGCGGGCAGTGATGACACCGCGCTCGCCAAAAAAGTTGCGCAGGAGCGCCATCGGATGGGCTTTGAGCGACAGGCGGAGATGTGTATAGTCCTCGATGACATGCTCGCCTATCGGCATTTGTGGCAGTTCGAGCCATGGCTCGTCACTAGCTTCGATAGGCGGCAGGTTGGAGCCCGGACCTCGTTGCGCGTCGGTAAAGTCGAATAGCGGGAGTTGCGGATCGCGGATCGCATGCACTGCCCAAAGGGCTTGCCGCCGGTCCATGCCAAGCGAGCGGAAGGCGTCGGCTTCAGCGAGGGTGATGAGTGTTGCGCGCTCGACGTCCGAGCGTCGCTTGAGTTCGCCAATCTCACGGTAGGGCTGTTGCCTTGCCGTCACCAGTTTAACGGCCCCGTTTTCCGACATGCCTTTGATCTGGCGGAATCCAAGACGCACCGCTGTCTTGACGGGCCCACGGCGGCGTGTCAGCGGTTCAAGGACATTGTCCCAATAGCTGTAGTTGACATCGACTGGCAGGATTTCCGCGCCGTGATCAACAGCATCACGCACGAGTTGGGCCGGCGCATAAAACCCCATTGGCTGCGCATTGAGAATGGCTGCGCAGAACACGTCGTGATAGTGGCATTTGAGCCTAGCTGACACATTAACCTGCATCGCTATGCTCGCGGCATGGCTTTC
>CAYPOV010000143.1:0-11927 GCA_964412385.1 uncultured Geminicoccaceae bacterium | reverse complement strand
CGTGCGGGCCGATGGTGCGTCCCAAGACGACGCGTCACCATCATCAGGGGCGGCAAAAGCGACGGCTTTCTCCGCCAAACCGGGATTGAAGTTCGAATGTCCCATAGTTTGGGGCCAGGGTGTGGCCGGCCTTTGTGCGCCCAATGCCGCAAAGCCGGTCGTGCGCGCGCTTCGATGACCATGCTCGGCCAGCGCTCGTTTGAGACCACCCACCACAAGACCCCGGATCATCCCGGGATCGCGAAAGCGCACTTCCGTCTTGGCCGGGTGAACATTGACGTCGACGGCCTCGGGCGGAACCCTGAGATAGAGGGCGGCAAGCGGCTGGCGGTCGTGGATAAGAAGATCGCTATAGGCCGCACGCAAGGTGCCGCGCAGCAAGCCATCCTGCACAGGGCGGCCATTGACGAAGAGAAACTGCAAACGGGTATCGGTTCGGCTGAGTGTCGGCAGGCCAATCAGACCTTCGAGACGCACCCCGTCACGTTCCCCTTCTACCTCGATCGCATTGTCCTCGAACTCGCGCCCCATCACGCTGACAATGCGCGCTTTCCGCGACTCCACGAGAGGGAGCGACTGGCTTGAAGGATAACGCTGTTCTCTGCCCTCGGGCCGCAAGGTGAACGAGACCTCCGGGTGAGCCAACGCAAGCCGCTTGATGGTTTCGGCAATCAGCTCCTGTTCACGGCGATCCGATCGCAAGAATTTGAGCCGTGCCGGCGTGTTGAAAAAGAGATCGGCGACCTCGACACGTGTACCCAAGACACCTGCAGAGGGCGTAGGTCCTTGAAGATCGCCGCCCTCGGCTGTCATTTTCCAGGCATCGTCGGAACCGCGTTGACGGCTGGTCAGGGTGAGGCGGCTCACGGCAGCGATGGAAGGCAGCGCCTCGCCGCGAAACCCCAATGTCGTGATGTGGACCAGCGCCTCGTCCTGAAGCTTGGAGGTCGCGTGCCGTTCAAGCGCAAATGCAAGCTCGTCACGCGAGATCCCTAAGCCATCATCCGTGACAACGATCTGGCTCTTGCCGCCGCAGCGGATGGCAATATCGATGGTCCGCGCGCCCGCGTCGAGCGCGTTCTCGACCAATTCTTTGACAGCCGAAGCTGGGCGCTCGACGACCTCTCCCGCGGCGATACGATTGACGATCCCGTCATCGAGCTTTTTTATGATCGGCTGTGTGGCCATTCCATATGGCTAGCCCTGCAGGCCCTCCGGCGATCCCACGATCGAAATCAATGGCGGTTCGGCAAACAGACGCGCTGCAACCCGCTTGATGTCATCAAGCGACAGCGCCTCGATTATCGCATTGCGGTTGTCGAGATAGTCCGAGCCTAAATCATTGACCTGCATATCGACGAGCACACGCGCAACCTGATCATTCGAGGTGAGGCGCAGCGGAAACGATCCGGTCAAATAGGTCTTGGCATTCTCGAGATCGCTCTCGCTGATCTCGCCTGCTGCCATGCGCGCCGCCTCAGCCTTCAGGATCTCGATGGATTGTGCCACCGCATCATTGCGCGTCGCGACGCTGCCGATCCAAAGTGGTGAGTGGTTGAGGTCGTAGAGCTGGGCATGAGCGCCATAGGCCAGGCCGCGCTTCTCCCGGATCTCCTGCATCAAGCGCGAGCTGAAACCACCGCCGCCGAGAATGTAGTTGGCAACGAAGGCCGCGTAATAATCGGCATCGTCACGGGCGATGCCGCCGTGACCGAAACGTACAACGCTTTGCGGAATGTCCAGGTTCGAGATGATGATGTCGTCGGCTTTGGGCGTGGTATCTTCGACCTCGGGGATCGTCGCTTCGGCAGGCAAATCGCCAAAGGTGCGATCGAGCAGCTCACGAAGCTCGTCGGCAGAGATATCGCCCGAAACACCGATGCTGAGCGTGTTCTTGGCAAATCTTGTGGTCACGAACTGGCGAAGATCGGCGACATCGATGGCATTGATCGAGGTCTCGGTGCCGCGGCTCGGGCGGCCGTAGGGGTGATCCGGAAAGGCGTGCTCGAACCAGGTTTTGGAGGCGATGTAGTCCGGATCGTTCTCGCGGCGCCTGATTTCGGTGATGATCTGATGGCGGATGCGGCCGACCGGTTCGTCATCGAAGCGCGGCTCGTGGAGTGTCAACCGGAGAAGCTCGAAGGCGAGATCCCGTGTTTCGGTCAGTGTCTTAAGGTCACCCGAAATACTGTCTCGCCCCGCGTCGAAACTCAAGCGGATCGCATTGTCCTCGAGGGCCGTGCGAAATGCTTGCGAATCGTACGAGCCGGCCCCCTCGTCAATCAGCCCGGAGGCCATGTAGGCAAGGCCTTCCTTACCCACTGGATCCGTCGCTGCCCCGCTCTTGAAATTCAGCGAGACCGAGAGCATCGGCAAATTGGAGTCGTGCACCAAATATGCGCGGACACCCTGCTCGGAGAGAATCTCTTGAACATCGGCGGCACGGCCAGGTTTTGCGTCAGCTATGGCCATCACGTAAGCCACCGCCAAAACGCATGCTGTACCCAATCCATGTCTCATCCACTTCATCATACTGTTCGACATCACGGGAAATCCCGTTCCCCATGTTGTGAGCTGCGAGGTTCTAGGCATTGCCTGGGATCAGGCGGCCGGTGACGGCGCGCTTCTCGTCCAACACCAACCGCGCCGCCGACATCACCTGATCCATCGTCACCACGGCGATACGCTGCGGCCATGTTTCGACGTCATCCACAGTTTGCCCCGTCGTCAGCGCAACACCGAAGGCGCGCGCCGCCCCACCAAGACTGTCCCTCGCATAGATCGCTTCGGCCACCATGCGCTTCTTGACCCGATCGAGCTCGTCTTGCGTGATCCCATCTGCCAGAAGCCTCTCGATTTCTTGGTCCAGAGCCGCCTCGATCGCGTCCATCTCGATATCCGGACGAGGACTCGCATAGAGCCGGAAGACCGTCTGATCGAGGGCACTTCCGCGGTAATAGCTGCCGGCGCCAACCGCCAAAGCCTGATCGATCACCAAGGACCGGTAGAGTCGGCTGGTCCCTCCGGTTCCAAATAGCTCGGACAAGACTTCAAGGGCGTAGGCGTGCTCTTTGCCCTTGGAGTTCAAGCTTGGCGCCAAGTATGACCGGACCAAGGTCGGCTGCTGGACGCGCTCGCTGGCAAGCTCGACGCGGCGTTCCACCGAATGCGGCGGCTCCTCGACACGTTTGCGCTCGGCGATCTCGCGCGCCGCAATCTTACCATAGGTCTTCTCGGCAATCGGCCGCAACTCTTCCGCCGTGACGTCGCCCGCGACGACCAAGACGGCGTTGTTGGGCGCATACCAAGTGTCATAGAAGTCGACGGCCTTCTCGAGCGAGTAGTCTTCCATCTCGTCAAACCAGCCAATGACCGGAAACCGGTAGGGATGGTGCACGTACTGCGCAGCATTGAGCTGCTCGCTGAAGATGGCGCTAGGCTCGTTGTCGACGCGCGAGCGCCTCTCCTCGAGCACGACGTCCCGTTCGGCTGCTACGTTGTCGGGATCGAGCTTGAGATTGGCCATACGGTCGGCTTCCATGCTCATCACGAGTTCCAACCGATCGCGCGCGATTGTCTGAAAATACGCGGTGAAGTCCTGGCTCGTCATCGCATTGTCGTTGCCGCCATTGCGGGCAACGATCTTCGAGAACTCGCCCGCCTCCAAGTTCTCGGTTCCCTTGAACATGAGATGCTCGAGAAAATGGGCGATGCCCGACTGCCCCCAAGGACTGTCGGCGGACCCCACCTTGTACCAAAGCCAATGCGTAATGACCGGTGCCCGGTGGTTGGACACCACGATCACTTCCAGACCATTGTCCAGGGTGAACGTCTCGGGTTCGAATACTGCGGCCTGCGCTGCTGTCTGCGTGATCATTCCCATGGCAATCGTAAGAGTGAGAAGTTGGACTCTCAAGAATCCTCCTCAGCAATGTCGTCGAGTTGATCCAGCGGTATGCTGCCGACGCGTTCCACACTGACGTTGTTGGTGCGCACCGCGGCAAGACGCTCAGATTCCTTGACCGGATCAATGACTTCAGGGTCTGGGCGATAGAAATCTCGTTGGAAATCGAGAATAAACAAGACCTGCAACTGATCGAGCCCGCCCAAACTGTTATCATCTTCCGTTATGACGGTGCGGATTTCCGGGTCAGCCCGAACCGAACTTTGTGCCAGCAGCACCTGTTCTCCAGGACTGAGCTGCGATCCAGCTTGCCCGTTAGTTCCCGTGACCAGTTCGCGCGCCTGAACACTGGGTGTCGGCTCGTTGGGCCTCTGCGCAACGCTTTCGTCCGGCGGGCGAAGATTGTACTCGGGCGGCATGATCAGCGGCGCGCGCCGTACGACTTGAAACTCATCGGGACCATCGCGGCTCACCCCGGCGATTTCTTGCACGGATCCGGCGCCACAGCCGGCGAGCGCGAGGCACGGGATGGCTAGGAATGCGAGGAGATGGGCAGGTCTCGAGTTTTTGACGTAGCCATGGATCTTCGAGCCCAAGCTGTTCGCTAAGTGCATGTCTTTTCGTCCTTCTTGGCACCGGGTTTGGCCGTCAACGAATCGATCACAAGGATCGCAGCGCCCACCACAATGGCGCTGTCGGCGACGTTGAAAGCCGGCCAGTGCTGACCCCACAGATGGAAATCGAGAAAATCGACTACAGCTCCGAAACGCAAACGGTCGATCACATTCCCGAGCGAACCGGCGATAATCGCCCAAATGGCCAATTGCGCGATAAACCGCCGTTCGCGAATCAACCATACGACGAGAAATAGGGTGATGGCGAGAGCTACCGCAATGAGACCCCACCGACCGACAATCCCATCCTGAGCAAACATGCCGAAACTCACTCCCCTATTCCACACCAGAACAAGGTTGAAGAAGGAGGTGACCTCAATCGGATCGGCGGGGTGAATCGTCCTCAGCACCAATGCTTTGGTCGCCTGGTCCAGCGACAACAGGAAGGCCAGAAGTAACGGGCCGACGATGCGACGCATCAGGCGGCGAGCGCACTCACGGCGCCGCGGCAGCGCAGGCAGATCCCGCCACCCGGATCGACTTCCGGAAGGACCCGCCAGCATCGAGCGCAACGCTCACCTCGAGCCAAGGCTGGCATCACGGCGACATTGGCGACATCAGGCAGCGTAAACGCTTCGGCCGGTGCCGCCTTGGTGTGGAGTTCGATATCGCTGGTGATGGCAAGCTCCGCGAGGTCCAAGTCGCCCAAGAGATCAATGGTTGCCTGATCGGTGTAGACGATGGGTGCTGCCTGAAGGCTCGCGCCGATCCGCTTCTCGCGCCGTTCGATTTCAAGGGCGCCGGTCACCGTGCGGCGGACACCGCGGATCCGCTCCCATTTCTTGCCGAGTTCCGAACGATGCCATGCTGCCGGGATCTCAGGAAATAGCGCGAGGTGAATGCTGCCGCCCTCGCCTTGATAGCGGTAGTGCCAGGCTTCTTCGGCAGTGAAGACCAAAACGGGTGCGAGCCATTTGGCGAGCGTATCGAAGCAACGATCGATCACCATGCGTGCACCGCGACGCCGAATACTGTCGGCGCTGTCGCAATAGAGCGCGTCTTTACGGATATCGAAATAGAAGGCCGAAAGCTCGGTGGCGCAGAAACTATGGATGGCGCCATAAAAACGCGGAAAGTCATAGTTGGCGAAGGATTCGCGCATCAAGCGATCGAGTTCGGCCAAGCGATGCAAGACCCAGCGCTCCAGTTCCGGCAGGGCTTCATAGTCGACCGCTTCTCGATCCGAATAGCCCGCTAGGTTGCCCAGCATGAAGCGGAATGTATTGCGCAGCCGGCGATAAGCGTCGGCCTGCCCTTTGAGGATTTCATCGCCGATACGGATATCTTCGGAATAGTCGACACTCACCGTCCAGAGCCGCAGGATGTCGGCCCCGTATTTCGGTGTCACGTCGGCCGGAAGAATCGTGTTGCCGAGCGATTTCGACATCTTCCGTCCTTCGGCATCCATGACAAAGCCGTGGGTTAGAACGGCGTCATAGGGTGCCCGGCCGCGCGTGCCGCAACTTTCTAGAAGCGAGGAATGGAACCAGCCGCGATGCTGGTCCGAGCCTTCCAAATACAGGGACGCGGGCCATTGAAGTTCGGCACGCTTCTCAAGCACCGTGGCGTGAGTCGATCCACTCTCGAACCAGACGTCGAGTATGTCGTCGACCTTTTCGTACTCCTCAGCATTGTAGCTGTTGCCGAGAAACGACTGCGGATCGCGTGACCACCAAGCATCCGCTCCGTCTTCTCGAAACGCCTGAACGATACGGGCGACGACATCGGGGTCCCGAAGCACCTCGCCCGACGACTTGTTGACGAAAACGGCGATCGGCACGCCCCAGGCACGTTGGCGCGAGATGCACCAGTCTGGCCGGTTCTCGATCATCGAGCGGATGCGGTTTCGGCCTCGGGCCGGATACCATTGAGTATCGTCAATCGCTTGTAGTGCCTTGCCACGAAGATTGTCGGGCCCATCCATCGGGATGAACCATTGTGCCGTGGCTCTGAAGATCAGCGGAGCCTTGGAGCGCCAGCTATGGGGATATGAGTGGACCAGCGTGCCGCGCGCCAACAGTGCGTTGTTTGCCGTCAAGGCTTCGATTACGGGCTCTGCGGCCTTGAAGACATGCGTGCCGGTGAAACCGGGCACGGCCTCTGTGTAGAGGCCGTCTTCGGCGACCGTATCCGGGACCTCGAGTCCATAGCGTGCCCCGAGATCGAAATCGTCCTCGCCATGGCTGGGAGCAACGTGAACGAGACCGGTTCCCTGCTCGGTCGTCACAAAATCGCCTGGCAGAAGCGGCACGTCGAAATCGTAGCTCCCGGCATGTCCCTTCAGTGGATGGGCCGCCATTCCACCAGTAAGTGCCGATCCCTTGAAATTGGCCAGGACCGTATGCCCGGAATTCCCCGCCTGCTTGAGCGCATCCTCGATAAGGGCTGCAGCCATGACGAGTTTCTCGCCCGTGCCGTCCAACGAGATGAGCTGATAGTCGATGTCTTCGCCATAGGCGACGGCGCGATTGGCCGGGATTGTCCAAGGGGTAGTCGTCCAGATCACCACCGAAGCACCCTCGAGTTCGGCCATGGGTGCCTTGGTGAGTGGGAATTTCACCCAGATCGTTGTCGAGGTGTAGTCGTGATATTCGACTTCGGCTTCGGCAAGGGCGGTTTTCTCGACCACCGACCACATCACCGATTTGCGGCCCCGGTAGAGCGAGCCGTTTAAAAGGAACTTGGCAAGCTCGGCATAAATCCCGGCTTCCGCCTCGAAATTCATGGTGGTGTAGGGATCGTCCCAGTCGCCGACCACGCCAAGCCTCTGAAATTCTTCGGACTGGATATCGATCCACTTTTGTGCGTGATCGCGGCATTCCTTGCGAAACGCGAGGATCGGAACTTCGTCCTTATCCTTGCCCTTCTTGCGATAGCCCTGCTCGATCTGCCACTCGATGGGCAGGCCATGACAATCCCAGCCAGGCACGTAGACCGAATCTTTGCCCAGCATTTGCTGGCTTCGTGTCACAACATCCTTGAGCACTTTATTGACGGCGTGGCCCATATGGAGATGGCCGTTGGCATAAGGTGGGCCATCATGGAGGACGAACTTTTCGCGGCCCGAAGCCGCCTCGCGAAGTTCTCGATAGAGACCCGCGTCCTGCCAGGTCTTGAGCATTTCAGGCTCACGCTGCGGCAGGCTTGCTTTCATCGGAAATTCAGTGCGCGGCAAGAAAACCGTGTCGCGGTAGTCCTGCTCCTTCTTGGCCGAAGGTTTTTCGACCGTTTCGCTGTTCGTGGTCATCACTCTAACTCATCATCGCTTGGGACATCGCTGCGGGCGCAGCGTCGAATTGGGACGAAGTTCGGGGCGCCACCCCGAAGATAATTCGCGCCCTATCGCAGTCCTTGGCGATCTGTGCTTTGAGCTGATCGAGCCCGTCAAACTTCTGCTCGCCGCGCAGCCGGTTGAGAAAACGGACCTCGAGCCGCTCATTGTAGAGGTTGATTGTGCGGTCCAAAAGATGCACCTCGAGCAGGAGCGTGCGGCCGTCGACGGTGGGCCTCGTTCCGAGATTGGCGACGGCCGGCAACGGTACGCCATCACGCCTTATCGCCTCTACGGCATAGACACCTTTGGCAGGGATCAATTGTCCATTCGCCGGAAGGTGCACATTGGCCGTCGGAAAACCGATGGTGCGCCCGCGTTGATCACCCTGCTTCACGGTGCCGATGAGCGCATAGGGTTGGCCGAGCAAATGCGACGCCGCTTCGACTTGGCCGTCATTGAGAAATCCGCGAATACGCGATGACGAGCACCGTTCGCCATCAAACTCGACCGGAGCGATGGTCTCGCACTCGATGCCTTGGCGGCTGGCAATGCTACACAAGAGATTGGTGTCGCCTTCGCGTTTGTGACCGAAACGGAATCCGGTCCCGGTTACGACACCTGCCACACCCAGATTCTTGAGCAAGATGTGCGTGACAAAGTCTTGCGCCTGCAATGTCATCAGGGCCCGATCGAAACGCAAGACATAGAGCATGTCCACGCCCAGCCTCTCCAACGAGCGCGCTTTTTGCTTGAACGGCGAGAGCAGAGCATGAGATGCCCTCGGTGCTATGACCATGCGGGGATGCGGCTCGAACGTGACAACGCCAAGCGGGGCCTTATTGCGCCTGGCGATCGCGTGTGCAGCCGCAATCAGAACGCGATGCCCACGATTGACACCATCGAAATTACCGATCGCAACGGCCGCACCGCGCCCCTCGCGCGGAATCATGTGATGATCGCGAAATACCTGCATGACGTGGTTATGTTCCAGGCACGTTGGCGCTGTAAAGGGCGGCCCTGAGACCGCGTCAGCGATTGCCGGATTGTTGTGTCGCGAACAACCTAGTTTGGCCTGCGCGGAACAATGAGCATGGCGTCGCCCTCAAGTACCGGGTTGTGGCGAACCATGCAAACCGTCTTCATTTTCACGCGTTTGCGCTCAAGCTCGATCTCTTCGACCGTGGCGGTCGCGCGCACCGTATCTCCGGCACGCACGGGCGCAATAAACTTCAGGCTCTGCGTGACATAGACACAACCCGGGCCCGGCAGACGCGTGCCAAGCACGGTCGAAATCAGGCTTGCGGTCAGCATCCCGTGCGCTATTCGGCCCTTGAACATCGACTCGCTGGCAAATTCTTCATTCAGATGAATCGGGTTTGTATCGCCCGAAACACCCGCATACATCACGATGTCCGCATCGGTAATTGTCTTACCAAAACTAGCGGACATGCCAGGGGTCAAATCCTCTATGTAGAGTCCGTGTTCGCTCACTTTGCTACCAATATGGTGAAAATTGCTGCAACGCAAAATGATCCGGCCGCACCGCAACATCAAGAGGCTTTCTAAGTGACAGCCAGAACGGACGCCCAATAGAATTCGGTCATGGTTAATTTTTTCATTGTCAAACAAGGGATGGGGCATGAACGCGATTGAAACGATATTGACCCGCCGCACGGTACCTCAGGTGAAGATGGCGGAGCCGGGCCCTAGCCAAGCCGAGATCGAGCAGATCCTCGAAGCCGGGCTCGCGGCACCCGATCACGGCAAGCTGATGCCCTGGCGATTTCTGGTCATTAAGGGCGATGCTCGCCTCAAGCTCGGGAGCTTGTTCGTCGATGCCTTGTCAGAGACTGCACCAAATGTCGGCCCGGCCGACATCGAAAAGCAGCGAACCGGTCCGTTGCGCGCGCCCTTGATCATCGTTGTCGTGGCGCAGCTCGAGCCCGAGCACCCGAAAATCCCTGTGATCGAGCAGATCTCCTCCTGTGCCGCGGCTTGCCAGAATATGCTTCTGGCGGCCCATTCCATGGGCTTTGCCGGCAAATGGTCGACCGGCAAGAACGCCTATAGCGGGACGGTCAAGCGTGGCCTCGGATTGGCAGACAAGGACGAAATCATCGCTTTTCTCTATGTCGGAAGCTACGCTCATGACCAAGCCGTCCCGCCGCGCCCGACACTTGGCGATGTCGTCTGCGAGTGGCAGGGCTGAGACATTCCATGGATTCAGGTGAGGCATGATGACGGAGAAACGCGGCGTAGCGCTGATCGGCCTGGGCATGGCCGTCACCCCTCACGCCAAGAGCCTTCGCGATTTGAGCGAACGGGTCACGGTCAAAGCGGCGATGAGCCGAAGCGAAGGCCGCCGCAACGCCTTCGCGAAAAACTTTGATTTCCCGCTGACCGGCGACATCGACGCGATCGTCAATGATCCCTCGATCGATGTCGTCCTGCTTCTCACACCACCCAATGCACGCCTCGACATCGTCGAACCTCTCGCTGCAAGCGGCAAACACATCCTAATGGAAAAGCCGGTCGAGCGCTCTCTCAGAGCTGCCGAGGAAATTGTCAGAATTTGCGACGAAGCGGGCATTAAGCTCGGCATCATGTTCCAGCACCGCTTCCGCGACGCCTCGATCAAGCTTCGCGAACTCGTCGCCGAGGGTGCCTTGGGCGAGCTTGCGGTGATCAATCTTCACGTCCCCTGGTGGCGGCCACAAAGTTACTATGACGAGCCCGGCCGCGGCACCTATGCCCGCGATGGCGGCGGTGTCCTGATCAGCCAGGGCATTCACAGCATGGATCTCCTGATCAGCCTGGTCGGTGTTCCAAGCGAGGTCGTGGCGCTTGCCGGCACCACCAAGCTCCACAAGATGGAATCCGAGGATCTGGTCGCTGCGGGCTGGCGCTTCGCCAATGGTGCCATGGGGGCGTTTTCAGCGACCACTGCCAATTTCCCGGGCCATCAGGAGTTCATTGAGATTATCGGCAGCAAAGCCTCGGCGAGGCTGCAATCGGGCTCCTTAACCCTGACAACCATCGAGGGGGAAAGCACGGTGTTCGGCGAAAGCGAAATGGGCGGTGGTGGCGCCAATCCCATGGACTTCCCCCATGACTGGCACAAGAGCGTCATCGTCGATTTTCTCGACGCCTTGGACGAGAACCGCGCGCCTGCAAGTTCAGGCCAGGAGGCGCTTAAGGTGCACGACCTGATCGACGCCCTGACGCGCTCGGCCGCGGAGGCTCGGCCCATCCAGATCAGGAGCCGATGATGTCACCCTTCAAATTCGCCGCCATCGGCTTGGATCACCGCCACATCTATCATCAAGTGGGCCAGCTCATCGAGCAGGGTTGTGAATGTGTTGGCTGGTACACCGAAGGCGAGCCCGGCACGCTCGAAGGTTTCTTGAAACGATTTCCCGATCTTCCCCGCATCGATGACCAGCGGCGCCTGCTCGACGATCCCGATATAAAGCTGATCGTCACGGCAGGTGTTCCATCGCAACGCGCCGCCATCGCCATCGAGGCTGAGCGCGCCGTCAAGGATGTCTTGGCGGACAAACCCGGCGTCACCAATCTCGGTGCCCTTTAACTCATCAAGAAAGCCGCCGCCGAGACAGGTCGAATTTGGTCGGTCAATTACTCCGAGCGGTTCGAGACCCGATCAACAGCGAAAGCGCTCGAACTTGTCCGCGAAGGCCGCATTGGCCGCGTCGTCCAGACTTTGGGCACGGGCCCCCACAGGCTGAACAAGCCGCTGCGCCCCAAATGGTTTTTCGAGCGCAACAAATATGGCGGGATCTTATGCGATATCGCTTCGCATCAGATCGACCAGTTCTTGATGTTCACCGGCTCCGAGGATGCGGAAATTATGTCGTCGTCAGTCGGCAATTTCGCCAATCCGGAAACACCGGAGCTCGAGGATTTCGGCCAGATCGTTCTGAAAAGTGACCATGCGACGGGCTATGTCAGGGTCGACTGGTACACCCCCGATGGCCTGCCCACTTGGGGTGACGGCAGGCTGACGATTCTGGGCACCGAGGGCTATATCGAGCTTCGCAAATATGTCGACATCGCA
>CAYPOV010000142.1:0-11952 GCA_964412385.1 uncultured Geminicoccaceae bacterium | reverse complement strand
ACTGGAACTGCCACTGCTGCTCGATCCTGAGGACGATCCACCACCGGAGCCAACCGTGAAACTCGTTGAACTCCAGTTCTTCGCCCGATTATTGACGTATGGTCGGATTTCCCACGTGTAGTTGCCGTCCGAGAAGCCGGTTGTGGTCCAAGTGCAAACCCCACCGCTTTTGCATCCGAATGCGCTGGTATCCCGTCTTGTGGCTTTCTCTACCTTGGAACCTTTGCGGACACGCCACAAATACTGGTCCACGTTCCTGTCGCCCTGCCATCGAAACTCGATCTTACCTCCACTGGTCTTTCCCGTTGGCGATATTAAGTCGGCGTGTGCTACTCCTGCCGAGCTAAATAGTATTACAGACGAGATAATCGCTGCAGTCTTTAGCGCCATAATATTAGACGCAGTACGGCCTAAGACAGTTTTCATTTTGGCTCTCTCTGTCCTTCCTAACTACTAAGTCTTTTGAGGGAAGATGCGAAATAGGTGACGCGTTATAAATAGAATGTCGAATCAAGCCGCGCCAGGGTCGCACAATATCTTAGACGCATGCGGTCTCAGCCTATTCCAAATATTCTAGAAATTTCAGCTTTAGATTTCGAGGCCGGAAGGGTCGAAGTCGCCCGAAACTGGGCCGACACGCATCTCGAGAGGGGTATGCAAAGCCCGTTGCGTCGCCGGGCTGTGCGATGCAGCGTCGTCTCGTGATCTCAGTTCGACGGACGCGTTTCTTCCACTGTGCGAATTGAGCACGAGGCATTCATGAACATTCGTGGATTAGGCGCCGCAGCACCGGCTGGCCGAGTGCTGCGGACGGTTGGCTAAAGGATACTATGAGGATTGCCTGGATTGCCAACACAGTGCTTGGCGAACGCCGCTTTGCCCTTGGGGAATTTTTCAAGACGGTGCTCGTTAATACCCGATTTGGTATTGAAGTAGATGTAAAAGCTAACCTTATTCGAAGGGTTTTTCACCCATTGGCAGAGTTGCTCGATAAAATAGGGATTATCGCCGCCTCCTCGACCATCCCCGCCTTTGCCCCAGAGGCCCCATTCCGACATCGCAATCCTCTTGTTCTTCTTGCTTGCGAACTGCTTAATTTTGTCAAGAACCGGCTTCGTCCTCTTGTTCCATCGACAAGAGGGCTGGTTCTTGCAACTGTCGGATTTGAAATACGTATCGTAGATATCAACGCCGACGAAATCGACATACTGATTACCCGGCCAGGCCGCATCCATCGCAGCCTTGCTCGCATCTTGGTTGACGTTCCATTCGTAAAGCAGCTGGTTACCGGGAAACGCCCCGTCGACCGAGTTGACGAAGTGTCGGAAGCAATCTCCGAATTTCTTCGATTCGCTGACCTTGTTGCGAGTGCCCCAGGGCCAACTAAGATTCCATTCCCAGCCTGCGCGGATGACCATGCTCTTAATGCCGCGATCCTTCAAGGATTGACCGAGTTTGCGATAATGTTTGTTAAAGTCACCCCGCGCACATTTCGTCAAATTTTGTGATGAACTACCGATGCCGCTCGGCATGAGGGCATAACTCAAGACCCACAGTTTCTTGCTACTGTTCTTGTCTTTGGCGATATTGTTGAAAGGCCAGCCATCGCCTTCCAACGGTTTCCAACCTTCGTGACGACGTGCATATCCAAGTTCGATGCGCGTGGGGACGCCGGTCATCTTCTCGAATTGCGAGGGCGTCAGACCTCGGCTGCCAAGGACGGGCTTACCAGAGCTTGACGAGGGTGGTGTCGTATTGTCGCCGCCATCATTGCTGCTGTCGTCATCAGTCTGAGAGCCGCCTGACGCTGATCCCACGGTGAAACTGGCCTTGGGGCTCCAGGCCTTACTTTTGCCGTTTTCGAATGCTTTGACCTGCCACTCATACTTTCCATCGGCAAAGCCGCTTCGCGAAATGCTGCAGGTCCCGCCATTGCCACAGCCGTAGGCTGATGTCTTGCGTCTCGAGGCGGTATGGACGTTGTTGCTCCGCAATACACGCCATAGAAACTCGTCGGCATTCTTGTAGCCTTCCCAACGAAATGTAATTTTGCTGCCTTCGTTCGAACCGCTCGGCGAGATTAAGACCCCTGGACCATCTTGCGAACCGCCGCTCGACGACGTGCCCCCATCACTTGGCTTGTCGCTCGAGGGAGAGCCATCCGAACCTATGGTGAAGCTCGCTTTGGGCAGCCAACCTTTTCGTTTGCTGCCGTTAAATGCTTGAACCTGCCAATCGTACTGGCCATCCGACAAGCCACTGCGCTGAAGGCTGCATGATCCTCCGCCGTTGCATCCAAAGCCACTCGTTTTGCGCTTCGCGGCGTAGACAACATTATTGCCTCTTAATATGCGGAACAGAAAATGCGTGGCGCTTTTGTCACCGTCCCACCGGAATGTCACGGGATTGTTCTCGGATGAATTTTTCGGTGCGATCAGTCCCGCCATGGCGGGAGCCGACAAACTCCACGACATGACAATCGCCAATACAAAGGCGACCCGCATGGTTGCCCGTAAAATCTTCGGTATTCCGTCGACGCTCAAAGCCATTGTCTCTCTTGTCCTCGGCAATTGGTAGTTTGTTGTTGATTGGTCGGCGTCGTAGCAGGAAATCAGCCATTGCCACGTCGGCATTCGTCGATAAGGTTCCGATTATGTCTGTTCAAGCGCACGCCGAGGACGACCAGAATCACATAACAGACGCACATTTGGCGCAATTATTCCCCAAAAAACCACCGTAATTCAGGGGGCGTGGCAGCAGTCTACGCTGTCGAGATAGCGATTGTAGAGCGACGTGTCAGATCGGCTGTGCCGACTTTCGGCGGCACGCCGAACCGGCGCGAGACAGGTAGGTGGCGCCTTTGGAAGCCAATGAGGAAGGCGACTGAAGCGAAGGAGACCGGAACGGTCGCAAGAACTCGTTCCGGTGATGCTGCCGTCTCAATGAGGACGCATGGCCGCTTTGGACCTCATGCCCCTTGGCTCGACCTAGACTTCGAGACTATCGGGGACCGTAAACCGTGTGATTGCGGTAATAGTAATGCTCGGTCTTTCTGGCCTGATTCTTTTCTGCGAAAATATAGCCACCCCACATATCGTTAATCTTCAGACCTTTGATTGGCATGTTGCCGAATGATAGGCCCGTCATTTCGGCAACCTGATTGCCGTCAATCCAGAGGCGCGCCAAACCATTCGCTTTCTTCGAAGTATTGGCAACAACTTCCTGTTCGATTTTTACCCAACTGCCCTTCTTTATTGTACCCGATCTCGAACTATCAGCATGGATGCCGCATCCTTTGTTGTCGAATACTCGATCACCATGGCCGTTGACCCAGTCCTCTGGATCGGGCTTGTAGGTCCAGAGACCGGCATTGCCCCGGTTCTGATGATAACCATAGAGTTTGGTTCCCTCGAAATCGGCACTGCGCGTATTGCGTATTGTCCACGCCTTCTGCAATGTCGGCGACACGCCACCACCTGGTTGCGTGTCGGGCTTACCTCCCCAGACACCGTAACCGAGTTTGCCACTTTCCTTGCTACCGACAAAGTTCTTCGGGACATAGATCTCTAACGAAATACAGATGCTCTTGGTGCCTTTGGAGAAATTGTTGAAGTGAGCGTTTTGTGACGGCACGACACCGGGCTTGATGTTGCGGCGAAGCCCGATCGCCCCTCCCGGGACTTTCTCGACCGTAAACGACTTTTCGATCGAAGGTTGATCTACCAGGTGTCCCTTATAGATCGAGTTCCAAGTGACCAGTTTGCCGTAGCGTCGTTCAAAGGCCTTGTTGACGGGCATCCCTACATAGGATTTGTCGAAAGACATGCGCCATTTTTGTTTATATCGCTTGGAACATGGGGAAGCATTCGATAAGTTTGCATATCGATTGGCAATACATTGCGATTTTAGATACTTATGTGTGGGTGAATTGTAGCAGCCATGGCCTTTTGTAGGTTCTTTTAAGGGTCTGCACTGACCACCTCTGTTGTTTGAGGTATCCCGCGAGCTTCCATTGTTGTTTCCTACGCGAAAGCTTTCTGTCTCAGACCACCCTAGCGGCTTGCCATTGCTATAGGGTTTGACGTGCCAGTCGTAATCTCCATTGGCTAATCCTCCTGGAGTAAATTTGCATGTGCCGTTGTTCTCACAACCAAACGCCCTAGCTTGTTTTTTGGTAGCGTCGACGACTTTATCATTTTTCATGATTCGCCAGAAAAATTCATCGGCTTTTTCTGTGTTCTTCCAGCGGAAATCAACGGGATTGCTTTCAGTCGTGTCAATCGGTGAGATGAGAGTACCACTGTTCTGAGACGAGCCACCGCTGCCGCCACCTTGATTTCCACTCCCACTACCCGCGTTGTCGATCTTGAACGCGGCTTTGGGTCCCCAGTCTCCTGCCTTACTGTTGACGAAGGACTTGACTTGCCATTCCAATTGCCCGTCGGGTAGATTATTGCGGCTCAACTCGCAAGTCCCTCCGTTGGAGCAACCCAGAGCACTCGTCGTAATTCTCGCAGCATCAACCGCTTTGCTCTGCCTCAAGACACGCAGCAAGAAATGAGATTCGCTGCCCTTCGCTGTCCATCGGAACGTCACCGGATTTTTTTCCGTCGAGTTTTTTGGCGATAAGAGATCGGCGAATGCCGGTGTGTGTTCAAGAAAGGTCACTATGAGCATGACAAATAGCGCACGACCCACGGCAACCACAATCCGGGCGTGATGCGCCCTTGATTGACCTAACATAGCGTTTCCATCCTCGGTTTTTTTTTAATCAGTAGTGCACGCAACAACCAAAAATGCCGAGTGCCGCGTACCTTACCTGGCGCGAAGTTTTACCCCCGCACACCGGTAATTGAGCATAGTTCTATTCTTATAGTTGTCCAGGCGCCAAGCAGTTGATTTTTAAGTAATCATCTCAATCAGAGGTGGTTCTCGCGCGGCCAGGTTGCATCGGGGGTAGGGACTGCATCACGTCTAACTTCCAGCCTAGCGGAACGTTTCCTCTTGCATCTGACGCAACGCTGCAAAACTGTCTGCAGGAATTTCACCCACGTCACCCCACGTGATGGGAGTATTGGCGTGGACGTTACACACAAGGCTAAGGTCCATTGCGAGATAATAGGGGATTGGCGCATCATTTTCTTGGCGCCTTGCCGGACGTAATTCGGGACGTGTCCCGGGGATGCTGTGACGAGCCCCCATGGTGAGTGTTTGGCCAGCTGTGAAGTCGATATCGGAGACCGCAACTAAGTCGTAACGGGGTGTAGGAGCGGGGGCGATCGGCCCATTGGCTTCGCACGCCTCGAGAACCGAGACGACGGCTTCTGATCCCAGGAGATGGATGGGATTATGGAGCATGAGGTACTGACTATTGCGGCTGACAACGAGCCCCTTTCGTGCCAACAGTTTAGCGGTCGTGTCGTCGGTGCAGCGGACAATGACAAAAACGCCACCTGCGAAGCTTAGCTCGTCGTAACGGCGTAAGCAGGAAAAAGCATCAACCACACCGGTGTAGCGCAAAAGCCCGCCGTCACTGCTTGGCGCGAAAGCATCGGCGAGCTCGCAAGTTCGAAGTATTGGTGCATGGAGAGCTGGAAGATCGACATCAAGACCGAGATAATTGGCAACAATTCCCATCTCGCAAAGGTCGGGCACGGTTTGTCGCATGGCACCTTCGAGCCCCTGCGCCCGTGCCTCGACGAGTGCCGCAATGTCGTCACCTTGCCAATAGAACATCATATCGTTCCAGCGAAGCGTCGCCTCGTGACTTGTGATCGTTTGACAATCGTCTGCTATTACGGCGTCGTATTCGGTCGCTTTGCCGGCAGCCACGATGTCGAAGCCCAGTCGCTCCGCCCATCGGTAGAGCTTGATCAGCAGATTGGGCTGATCGCCATCGACCGGCGTGTAGGCAAGACCTCGTTCGCTTGCCAGACGGTGCAGGATCGGTCCTACGGTGATCTCGATTTCCTTGGTCACCATGGCAACGTGACAGCCGGCTTCGATGGCAAGTTTGGCATGGCGAGCGCCGGCACGCGGAAAACCCGTTGCTTCGATGACGAGATCGACACCAAGCGCGCCGATCGCCTCGGCATTGTCGATAATCGTCACGTCTTCAAGTCCGGCGGATTCCACGAGGCGCCTGGCCTTGTCCGTGTCGATGTCGCAAACCGCCTTGAGGTGAAGCGACGGGACTCTCTTCATCTGGGCGATAAAGGTGGCACCGAACTGGCCGGCACCAATGAGAAGGATATTGTATTGGGTCATGCCATGTAGAGCCCGCCATTGACGTCCAAGGAGACTCCCGTGATGTAATCGGCAAGGGGCGATGAGAGAAAGAGGACGGCCCCGGCAACATCGACATCGCTGCCAACGCGGCCCATCGGCATTTCCTTGATGGCGCCTTCGCGGAGCGCAGGATCGACGCGTCGGTCCTTGCCTTCCCAATCAATCCAGCCCGGGCATAGGGTGTTGACCGTAATACCGAAAGGTCCGCACTCGCGGGCCATGCTGCGCGAATAGGCGATGACCGCACCCTTCGCACCTGCATAGGCCGGCGAGGTGCCGATAAAAGCTTTGCCCGAGCGGCCGACCACTGAGGCAATGCAGATGATACGGCCCCAGCCGAGCTCTTTCATCCTTGGCAACACGGTGCGCGCAGCGGCGACATAGGCCCGGACATTAATGTTGAAGACACGTTCATAATCGGCATCGGAGAGTTCATCCGCTCTCTTGGCGATGCCGCCGCCGGCATTGTTGACGAGAATGTCGATCTTGCCGAAGCTGTCGAGACCCGACCGGACCATGGTTTCGACAGCCGCCGAGTCTTCGACGTCGCACTGAACCAAGTGGCAGCGTTGGCCCCTTGCTTCGATTTCGGCTTTAGTGGCGTCGCCTGCGTCTTTGTTGGTCTTGTAGTTGATGATGAGATCGCATCCGGCCTCGGCGAGATGAAGTGCTGAGGCTCGACCGATACCGCGTGACGAGCCGGTGACGAGCGCTGTCTTTCCAGACAGATCGATGGCAAACATGATACAATGCCCCCTGAACGATGACGTAGTTTATCTACAGAATGCTGACAAAACTGGCAATTGGTCATTGCGTAGCCCCTCAAAAATCACTATTGCTGTCGCAAAACTACTGACACTTCGTCATGGACAACGGGGCTTATCAGGGTGGGAGAAGATTTTCAGCGTGCGATGATGCGTGCCGAACCGCGGCTAAGCAGGTTTCGGCCGCTGTCGCGCATTCTCTCTTATGACGATTTCTCGAACGGCATGGCCGGTTGGACGGCCTTGACGGGCAATTACGAGGACACACTCGACAATGTGTTGCCCGCGTTTCGAGGAATGTATGCGCCGCAACTCAGTTGTGCCACGCACTGGGACACGGGCTCGCATGGCGGGCTCAGCAACTCCTATGCCCTCAAGATTGCGACGCTGGCGAAAAAAGGTGCTCTCAATCTCGTCCTCAAACGCCTGACTTTCCCGCAAGTCTGCAACATCCAAATCGAATGGTACGCAGCAGTGAAGCCCGAAGCCAATGAGCTTAGGCTTTCGGACCGCGATGTCGGATCATTCGGGCTCTTGCTCGATCTTCAAGATCCTGATCGAACCGACTTTCCGGCGCGCCGCGCCATGCCGCACATCAAGTATCGTAACGCCAAAGACGGTGAGCTTGTTCAATCTTGGCAATTCAAGAGTCATGTCGAGCGGCCGCATCAAGTGGGCAATACCGGCGAAACGCGCTCTCATCCGCATTTCGCTGATGAAGGCTGGCAAGATATTCCAGGGGCCAACCAGATCCTTTGCTACAACGAACTGCCAACCAAGCTCAATTGGCACTATGTCCGTATGGCGGTCGATCTCCACTCGATGCGCCTGACAGCACTTCAATGCAACGACCGGCATCATGACGTTTCGCCGGTCGAGACCATGACGATGGAAGCGTGGGCTAATCTTTCTTGCATGCTGAATATTTGCTTTTTCTGTGAGACCGCAACGGATAAGCGTTGTTTTTACTATATTGATTCGGTCTTAGTCTCGGGAGACTGGGATGATGAATGAAGCCTATACAGCCGTTATTGTCCGTGGTGATTGCTGGGAAGGCGAGGTCGAGACGGAACCTTATGAAGCACCTTGGGCCCGTGAATGCGTGGTCTTCATTCGAGCACTGGAGAGTGCCGAGCTTGTCGGCAATGGCGAAGCTGCCGTGATGATTTCACCCGACGGTATTCACTGGGTGGATGAGGGCACAACGTTCCCACTGCCCAAGGCAGCAGGACAGACGTCCTTTGCGAAGCTCAGCAATTTCGGCCATTTCTTGAAGGTTCGCGCTCGTCTGCCCAATGGATGGCAGAAAGTGATGGTGACGTTGGCACTGAAAGGCTGAGCAATCATGACCGCCGATGACAATTTCCTGCAAGCCATCAAGGCGGGATTGCAGCATTTGCGGAGTGCCGAGCGCAAGGTGGCTGACGTCATTCTTGATGATCCCAATTTCGTGGTTCGCTTGCCGCTCTCGCTGATGGCTGAGCGCGCAGGTGTCAGCGAGCCCACCGTCATTCGTTTCTGCCGAGCCGCAGGGTGCGCGGGCTATCCGGAACTCAAGCTCAAACTTGCGCAGAGTCTGGCGGCCGGTACGGCTTTCATCCATCGCGATGTCGAAGCCGCAGATCCGGTTTCGACGATCACCGACAAAGTCGTCGATTCATCGATGAGCACGCTTGCCAATCTCAAGGAGACCTTGGACCGCAATGCCATCGAGCGTGCTGCAGAAGCGCTTGCCCAAGCGGGGCGCGTCGATTGCTACGGAGTCGGCTTGTCGACCATTGCAGCCATGGATGCCCATCAAAAACTCATGCGGTTAGGCATGGCCTCGACGGTTTGTCTCGATGGCCACTTGCAGACCATGGCGGCCTGCACATTGCGGGCCGGTGATTGCGCCTTGGCATTTTCGTATACAGGCCAAATCAGAGATACTGTCCGCATTGCCAAGCAGGCATACGACCAGGGAGCCTTTGTCATTGGCGTGACGCGCACCGGATCGGCGCTCGCAGCACAGTGTTCGATGATCCTCGCCGTCGATACCATGGAAGACACATTCATTTATGCGCCGATGACGACGCGTCTCGCGCATCTGGCTGTTGTCGACATCCTCGCAACGAGTGTGGCATTGAGGCGGGGTAGCGATACGGCGCAAGAGTTTCAGCGCATCAAGGGCTCTCTTGAAGATCAATGGATTGTCAACGGCGAGGTATCCGAAGAAAAACGGCATAAACCTGCGGCCTAGTTTTGATGTGTTGGAAGACGAAGTCATAAAACCGAGGATGGCTAACATGACGAAAGCATTGACCAAAAAGTTAGGCGGTACTGCGGCAGTCTTGTCGCTGATCGCAATATTGGGCATCGCCGTGTCGGGCACGTGGATGGCCGAGGCGGTTGCCCAAGAAAACCTCACCGTCATGGGACATGACGTGCACCGGCGGGTGAGCTCCGAAGGCGAAGGCGGCAACATCGTCGCCGATTTCGAATCTAGCAATGGCGCTGCCGTTGAGTGGCTGACATTCGGCGTGACACCCCTCCACGAAAGACTGTTCCGCGAGGCTAGCCTTGATGATGGCAATGTCGATGTCGCGTTCTTGTTGAACCGGTTCGCTAATGAGGATGTCGCCAATCTATTCGAGCCATTGGACGAGTACCAGGCCAACGATCCTATCGAGGACTTCGATGGCATTTCACAAGGCATGAAGGATGCCATGACGTTCGATGGCAAGCTCTACGGTATTCCCTTTCGGCATGCGACCCACGGGCTTCATTTCAACGAGACGTTTCTCGCGGAGCAAGGTTTGGATGGTCCGCCTGAAACTTTTGAAGAATTCATCGACTACGCCGAAAAACTGACCTACGAGCGCGAAGACGGCACGCAGGTGCACGGTTTTGTGCTCGGCGGCCAAGGTCCCGCCAATATTATGGATGTCGTGCGCGCATTTGGCGGTGACTTCTTGACGACGGACTTTGAGCTCAAGGCCAATGAAGAGGGCATGGTGAAAGCCGTCGGGCTCTTGGCCGATTTCTATGATCGAGGCATCATGCCTGAGGCCTATATCGGCTTTACGACAGAAGACGTCATTACATTCATGCAGCAAGGGCGTGCTGCAATGGCCATTAATCCGTTTGGCCGTCATCGTCCCTTCAATGATCCCGAAAAATCCAAGCATCCCGGCGAGGTCAATGTCACCGCCGTACCACTTTCCGAGGCCACCGGAGGTGAGGGCGTTGCACCGGTGAAAACAGAAATCTGGGCCCTGTCGATCCCGAAGAACGCCCCGAACAAGGAACTTGGCTGGCAATTCATCTAAGCACTTTCCGCGCCGGACGCGACCGTGGCAGGCGCCATCAACGGCAATGGGCCGGTTAGGCCTGCGGCCTATGATGATCCGCGCGTGCAGGAAAAGGTGCCCTATGCGAGTGCTGAGAAAGCGGCGGTCGAGGTCGCTAAGGTGCCTCTTCCCGGATTTGCCAATTCGGCCAAGGTCGATGATATGGTCAAAGAGGAAGTCCAGGCCGCACTGCTTGGTGCCAAGACACCTCAACAGGCCATGGATGATCTGACGAAGCGGGTTGAACCTTTGTTGCCCTAACAATTAAAGACTGAACGCCCGGCAGAGTGATCATGCACTCTGCCGGTCTCTCCTTGAATAAAGCTTTGGCAACGGATGTATAAGGTCCGCTGGTTCCACTATTTGATGATTTCGCCGGTGCAGCTTTTGCTCATCGGCTTTATTTTCTTGCCCTCACTTTATGTGATTTGGCTTAGCCTTCATCAATCAAGCTACGGCACCGAAGCGGTCTTTGTCGGTTTTGCCAATTATGTGTTTATATTTTCGGACCCGATCTTCTGGCGCGCCCTTTGGAACACTTTTGTCGTCGTCAATGTTGTTGTTTATGGTGAATTGATCCTCGGAATTGGGCTCGCGGTGCTGATGGCGGGCTGGGTGCCCGGCAAACGCATCATCATCTCGCTGCTCTTGATGCCCTATGCCGTCACCGAAGTCAGTGCCGTGGTCATGTGGCGGTTCATGTTGGAGCCCGATGTCGGTCTCATCAATTGGGCTTTGGAGAGCATCGGTCTGGGGCAAATCTCTTGGGCAACAAGCCGCTGGCAGGCTCTTATGGTGGTGTCGGTCTTGAGCATCTGGCTCACCCTCCCGTTCACTTTCCTCATACTTTATGCCGCTGTCACCACCTTGCCGCGCGATGTTGTCGAGGCTGCAACCGTCGATGGGGCAGGGCGCCTTCAAACGTTTTGGCATGTCACCCTGCCAATGATCATGCCCGCTGTCTTGGTGGCTTTATTGTTCCGCTACATTTTCGCGATGCGCCTTTTTTCCGAAGTTTGGCTTTTGACCGAAGGTGGACCTGCGCGCCTTACCGAAGTGCTTGCAGTCTATCTTTATCGTCACGGCTTTCGCTATCAGGAGTTCGGGGTTGCTGCGGCAACTGGTTGGATCATGGTGGCACTCTCCCTTATCATCGCCCTCTACTATCTCTATCAAATGTATAAGCGGATGTTCCGCGATGCTTAAATTGACGGCACGAGAAAAGGCGATACGCTTATTCCTAGTGGCGCTGGCGATCTTGTGGTCGTGTTTTCCAATTTACTTCGTCATTATTTCATCATTCAAACCGCCTCGGGAAATCTTCGAAGTTCCACCGAGCCTGCTTTTCACTCCAACGTTTGAAAATTACACAACCCTCTTTCGTATTTGGCCAGAATACTCGCACAATCTTCTAAACAGTCTTGTGGTCACGATCGGTGCCACACTCTTATGTATCACGGCCTCCTCATTGGCAGGATATGTCTATTCGCGTTGTCGTTCGACACTGCTGACAACATCAGCCTTTTTTATGCTGTTCGTAAGAATGTTGCCACCGATCATCATTACCCTGC
>CAYPOV010000141.1:0-11979 GCA_964412385.1 uncultured Geminicoccaceae bacterium | reverse complement strand
GACACTCAGTGATTGGCGCGCACCGGCCCTCGATGACCGCCCCGGCGGAGGCATAATCGTCGATCCGTTTCCCGCGTGCGCTTCTCCCGGACCGATTTCGGACACTGGGCCCGGTGTTGCAGCAGGCGCCGCGTCCGTCGCCGGTTGTTGCATGCGGATTTCCAGATGCGACAATACCTGTGTCACGGTCATCCGCAGATTGTTGAGCATCGCTTCGAATAGATTGAAGGCTTCGCTCTTATATTCATTGAGTGGATCACGTTGGGCGTAGCCACGGAGGTGGATGCCCTGACGCAAATGATCGAGATGAAGAAGGTGCTCTTTCCACAAATGATCGAGAATCTGGAGCAGTAGGCTTTTCTCGGCCATCCGAACGACCTGCTCACCGTAGGTAACCACCTTCTGCGCCATTTTACGATCAGCTTCGTCCGTTAGACGCGAGGTGATTTCGGTCTCGGCAATCCCTTCCTCTTTAGCCCAATCGTCAATCGGCAAGTCGAGCGCCAAATAGCGCAACACATCCTTCTTGAGAGTTGCAGTATCCCAGTTTTCGGCGAATTCACGCTCCGGGATATGTTTGGCGACCAAATCCTCAATCACTTGGTGCCGCATGTCACGCACGGTTTCACTGACGTCCGTGCTTTCCATGAGTTCCAACCGCTGTTCGTAAACGACCTTTCTTTGATCGTTCATGACATCGTCGAACCTCAAAAGGTTCTTGCGGATGTCGAAGTTGCGTGCCTCGACCTTTTGCTGCGCTTTCTCCAGGGCTTTGTTGATCCACGGGTGGACAATCGCTTCGCCTTCCTGGAGCCCGAGACGTTTGAGCATCGTGTCCATGCGCTCGGAACCGAAGATCCTCATCAAATCGTCGTCGAGCGACAAGTAAAACTTGGATCGGCCAGGATCCCCTTGCCGCCCCGATCGACCGCGCAACTGATTGTCGATGCGTCTGCTCTCGTGACGTTCGGTCCCAAGAACAAAAAGGCCGCCGGCATCGAGCACTTTGGAACGTTCTACCTGAATTTCCGCACGGATCGCATCCGCTTTCGCTGGTTCGGGTTCCTGCCCGAGCTCCTGCGCGATCCGCATGTCGGCATTACCGCCCAATTGAATGTCGGTGCCACGGCCTGCCATATTGGTGGCGATGGTCACGCTTCCTGCACGTCCGGCCTGGGCAATAATATACGCCTCTTGCTCATGATAGCGTGCGTTCAGTACTTGATGGGGAATTTTCTTCTTTTTGAGCTGGCCTGACAGCTCCTCGGATTTCTCGATGGAGACCGTGCCAACCAGGATCGGTTGACCATTGGCATGCGCCTCTTCGATCTCCTCTATGATGGCGTTGTCTTTTTCCTGTCTCGTGCGGTAAACCTCGTCGTCTTCATCCTTGCGGACCATTGGCACGTGTGTCGGGACTTCAACCACTTGGAGCCTGTAGATCTCGCCAAACTCGGAAGCTTCGGTCGCCGCCGTGCCAGTCATACCTGCAAGCTTGTTGTAGAGACGGAAATAGTTTTGGAAGGTGATCGACGCGAGGGTCTGATTTTCGGGTTGAATATTGACGTTCTCTTTGGCCTCGAGCGCTTGATGAAGTCCGTCCGAGTAACGGCGGCCCTCCATCATGCGTCCCGTGAACTCGTCAATGATGATGACCCGGCCACCTTTGACGATATAGTCGACATCACGTGAGAAGAGCTTGTGTGCGCGAAGAGCCTGGTTCATGTGATGAACGAGGGTTACATTGTCGATATCATAGAGATCGTCACTCTTGAGGAGGCCCAGCTCATCGAGCATCGCTTGAGCCTTTTCATGACCCACCTCGGTCAGCGTAACCGTCTTGCCCTTTTCGTCCCGCTCGAAGTCCTCGTCTTCGAGGTTCGGAATAAGCTCGTTGATCTTGATATACAGCTCCGAACTGTCTTCGGCAGGCCCCGATATGATCAGTGGTGTTCGAGCCTCGTCGATCAGAATGCTATCGACCTCATCGACGATGGCAAAATGATGCCGCCGCTGAACCATGGCGTCCAACGAATGACGCATATTATCCCGCAGATAGTCGAAGCCGAACTCGTTGTTCGTGCCATAGGTGATGTCGCAGGCGTACGCGTCGCGTCTCGTTTTCTCATCAATACCGGGAACGATGCAGCCAACAGTCAGGCCTAAAAAGTTGTAGATCTCGCCCATCCAAGCAGCGTCACGACGCGCCAGATAATCGTTCACCGTGACGATGTGGACGCCCTTGCCGTCAAGCGCGTTCAGATAAGCGGCAAGGGTCGATACGAGTGTTTTTCCTTCACCGGTCTTCATCTCTGCGATTGAACCTTGGTGAAGAACCATGCCGCCGATGAGTTGGACATCGTAATGTCGCTGCCCAAGCGTCCGCTTGGCCGCTTCGCGGACAGTGGCAAACGCTTCGGTCAGCAGATCACTAACGTCGGCACCATTCTCAATCCTGGATTTGAATTCCGACGTTCGCGCCCTCAACGCGTCGTCGGAAAGCGCTTCGAGGTCGGGCTCGAGCGAATTGATCTTGTCGACTTCTTGACTGAGGGACTTGATGATGCGGTCGTTGGCGGTACCAAACAGCCGGCGGGCGACTGCGCCTAGCATGCGAGATTTATCCGGGAGTTGATCGGGATACGAATAGCCTTCCAAATAAGGATGGGCACGATCTGAGTCAACGCGTGGCAATCAAACGCTCGGTCCACGACCACGGATACCGGCGTGAAACTCGTGGGTGACGATCGTGCTCCAACGGCGCGGCATTGCATTCCAGGTGCCTAGGCATTAAGCGGCGTCAATAGTGTTTGGATCGAATCACAGGCGTCACACACTATGTTTCGCCGGAGACACCGCCCCCAAGAGAGGACACGACATGACTATCACCTTGCCCAAGGCGGCGACCCTGGGTGCCATCGGCCTTTTCGTCTTGGCAGCATCGGCGACAACACTGAACGCACAGGACAGTTCAGTTCTTGCGACGGTTAACGGTCAAGAAATCACACAAGCCGATCTCGAAAATGCCTACCGTTCGCTTCCGCCGCAATACCAGCAGGTCCCGCTCGGGCAAATACAAAGCCAGTTGCTTGACCAAATGATCGATCAGCAACTTCTGCTCGAACTGGCACGCGAGCGGGGCCTGCAGGACGACGATGAAGTTCAATCTGCCATGGCACGCGCACAGGATGACGTTCTTCGCCAGGCTGTGCTCGAAGATGAAGTCATGAAGGCAACCAGCGATGACGCTCTTCAATCCGCCTTCGAAGAGCGCAAAGCGTCGATCGAACCCGAAGACGAGGTCCACGCACGCCATATATTGGTGGAGAATGAGGAAGATGCGCGAGCGATCATTGAAGAGCTTGATGGCGGCGCTGACTTCGAAACCCTTGCCAAGGAAAAATCGACAGGTCCGTCAGGCCCATCCGGTGGCGATCTGGGCTACTTCAAAAAAGGTGCCATGGTCCCAGAATTCGCCGAGGCGGCATTCTCTATGGAACCGGGTGAGTATAGCTCTGAGCCGGTCCAGACCCAATTTGGATGGCACATTATCAGGGGCGAGGATAAACGTGCGGCCGAGATCGCATTCGAGGAGGTAGCCCCCGAACTGCGTGAAGAATTGGCACGCGATGCCGTCACACAATTATTGGAGGAAACGCGCGCGAATGCCGAGATCGTTCGTTCCGACGAGACAGCCACAGAATAATCGTTCCAGCGTGTTACATTCTTGAACAAACCGCCGATATCACCGCTCGCTCCTGAACGTTTTCCGGACCTTCCGACTGTCGCCGGCGCTCGCTTTGCGAGCGTCGCTGCGGGTTTGCGCTACAAGCAACGCCACGATCTCACATTGATGGCGATGGATGAAGGAAGTGCGATCGCCGGTGTCTTCACGAAGTCGACCACGGCAGGGCACCCGGTAACATGGTGCCGGAGAGCTCTTCGCGGCGGCAGGGTCCGAGCCATCATTGTCAATTCCGGCAACGCCAATGTCTTCTTGGGCCGAGACGGCGATGAGGCTGTCCGACAAGAAGTCGAGGCCGTTTCCCGTGCCTTGGGTTGTACCGACGAAGAGGTCTTCGTGGCATCAACTGGCGTCATTGGAGAACGGCTTGCTGCGGACAAAATTGTCGGATTCGTTCCGGAACTCGTTAAAGAGCTGAATCCAGCAAGCATTGCCGATGCCGCCGCCGCAATCATGACGACCGACACTTTCCCCAAGGGAGCCTCCTGCAGTGCGGAGATCGATGACGTCAAGGTTACGCTGACCGGTATTGCCAAAGGATCAGGCATGATCGCACCCGACATGGCGACCATGCTGGCCTTTCTTTTCACCGATGCGAGGCTTCCACACTCTGTGCTCCAGCCATTGCTCGAGCAATCGATGGATCAGAGTTTTAATGCGATCACCGTGGATAGTGACACGTCGACATCAGACACGGTTCTGCTTTCGGCTTCGGGTAAAGCGGATCATTCAACGATCGGTGATGTCAACGATCCTCGACTCGATGCGTTTCGGCGCGCCTTGAATTCGCTGACCCACGATTTGGCGCTGCAGATCGTGAGAGACGGAGAGGGTGCCCAGAAACTTATAAGTGTCGCTGTCAAAGGTGCGGTCGACGATAATGCCGCAAAACGAGTAGCGCTTGCGATCGGCAATTCACCGTTGGTCAAAACGGCAATTGCCGGAGGTGACGCGAATTGGGGACGCGTCATTATGGCCGTGGGGAAATCCTACGAGTCCATAGATCTCAGCAAGATTGCGGTACGTTTCGGTCATGTTGACGTAGCCCTCGAGGGCGCAGCCGTCGCCGATCTCGATGAAGAGTCAGTCGCTCACCACCTCAACGGCCGTGAAATCAATCTTCAAGTGACCATAGGTGCCGGTCCTGGAAACGCGACGATCTGGACCTGCGACCTCACGCATGGCTACATCGATATCAATGCCGACTACCGATCCTAGCGATGTCCAGACGAAACTCCTCCTCGTCGTCGCCTGTGCGCTCGTCGACATTGATGGACGCGTGCTGGTGGCGCAACGGCCCGAAGGCAAGGCGATGGCAGGCTTGTGGGAGTTTCCCGGCGGCAAGTTGAGGCCAGGAGAATCTCCCGAAGCAGCGCTCATTCGAGAACTTCGCGAAGAGTTGGCAATTAACACGGAGCAAAGTTGTTTGGCGCCGCTAACGTTTGCTTCACACGCCTATGAGGGGTTCCACCTCTTAATGCCACTCTTTGTCTGCCGCGTTTGGAAAGGAGAACCGACCCCGCAGGAAATGCAGACGATCCGCTGGATGAGGCCCAATGAACTTAAGCATCTGCCGATGCCGCCGGCCGATGAACCGCTCATTGCCCATCTTCGGGATTGGCTATGAACACTAACTCAGAGGGAGATAGGTCAGGATCTCGCCTCGAGTATTGAGGACAAACTTGGCAAGATTGGATTCGTCGTCGTACCAAAGCGTGCCTGAGAGGTTGTGAGAGGCGTCCGACTCAAACGTGTAACGCTTGGTTGCGACCTTGGTGCCGTCGAACTCCAACGTCTCGTCGACTGGTCCAGTACCCGAAAGGCCCATGAGATCGCCACGCTCACCGTCAATTACATGCTTTTCATTGATGATCGCCATATTCCAAAGCGATGCATCGGTCATCGTGCCGAGAGGTGCTTCCAACGGCCCGCTGGGGCCTTCGATAGCCAATTTCCCATTATCCTTTTGGATGGCGACGTTGCCAATTTTTCCATCGTCATCTGTCGTGATGCTTGATTGGACAAGGTGATCACCTTCCCAACGGGCATCGACAGTCTGTTTGTAACGAAAGGCCGTGATAAACGCGACTTTGATGGCGATATCGACTTCACTCTGAACTTTGAGATCTGCGCCGTCGGAAGTAAAATTGACATGATATCGTCCGACATCGCTATCGTCGCGAATAATCTTGAAGACGAGGTTTTTGCGCTGTTCGGATGCCGTGGGTCTCGACGGGACTATGAAGCTGCTTACAAACACCCCAGCACCAATAATGATGCTGCGCCGCGCCACTGACAAGCCGTCAGGTGAATTGGTAAGATTGGTTGATGTCGACATCGGTACTCCAACTCGTAAGACTTGAGGCAACTACGTGGTTGGCCGCTGCTCGAAGCCCGGTCCTACCTGTTCCGCTGAGGGGCCATGGCGTACCCGCGTTACCAGCGCGAGTTCTGGCCCTTCGTGGCACATCGCGAGCATCTTGGCGATAGCGTCGGATTGGCCTTGGACACAGGCCTCGACCGTGCCGTCACGTCGATTGCGTACCCAACCATCGAGAGCCAGTTTGCTGGCTTGCGCAATCATCCAGCCACGATATCCGACGCCCTGGACTCGCCCCTCGATCTCGACATGAATACACTGCTTCACTTGGCCATCCCAAGAATGCCGACCACCATCTATGAGCCATCAATAGGGTGATTAGGAAGCAAACTGAAGGCGCTCGGAAATCATCGAGAAGCTTCGGCTCTAAGGTGTGTCTCATCGGCGCCACCTCTCTCAGGCGGTGGTTGTGTGCCGCACTCCATTGTGACGATGTGATCATCGACGAACTTCGGCCACTTCATGGTGGAGCCCTTCACCGTCACGATTTGATCGCCTTGAATGCTCTTGGAGGCAAGTTCCCCGGAAGCCACCTTTGGGTCCTCAGGCGTGCCGCTTCGACCACGATTCCTTGGGGGCTCGACTGCATTGACGAATTCGCGCTTATGTCAAGACTCCACCAAGCCGGTGTGTTCTGTCCAAAGCCCCGACTGGTTTGTGATGATCCCAGGGTCATTGGTGCCGCTTTCATGGCAATGGACTTTGTTCCTGGCGAAACCAATGGAGTTAACATTGTTCGCAAGATTGGTGGCGTTCGGGCTGGCGGAGAAGTGTGCCGGGCACTTGGCCGAGAATTAGCCTGCATCCATGCGACGGGAATGCAACAATCGATGCCAGACGATTCTGTCAATCCTCTCGATTTGAGGCTAAGGGACTATCACAACTGGTGCATGTTGCTGGGTAGTGACGAACCAGTACTTGCGTTTGCATTGCAGTGGCTCGAACAAAATCGCCCAATGCCTCGCCGGATGACGACAATTCACGGCGACTTCCGAACTGGGAATTTTGTCATTGACTCGGACGGACTTCGAGCGATCCTCGACTTTGAATTTGCTGGGCAAGGTGATCCCCGAGAAGATATCGGCTGGCTGACGATGCGATATTGGCGATTTGGCAATGATGAAAATCTCTGTGGCGGGCTAGCGCCATTGAGCGATTTTATGCGAGGCTATCGTGATGGAGGCGGAGAAGCGATCTCATCGAGCGAGTTGGTCTTTTTTCAGGTTCTCGCCAACATCCGATGGGCACTGATCGCGACCATGCAATGGAACCGCTACGCAATTGCGGGCGAAAGAAATCTCGATCTCATTCTCAGCGGTCATGTTCGTCCACATGTCTTCAAAGAGATCTTGAGACTTATTGAGACAGGAGAGCCATGATATTCCTGGATGAGCCTCGGCATGCGGACGATCTCGTCGAACTGTCGATCGAAACGCTTCGCGGAGTAGATGATTCGTCGCAAGTCGATGCCGAGATCGAAGATGCGATGCGACTTGTTGCGCGCGCCCTTGTGCTGGTCGCTCGGCTGTTGCGAAGTGAAGAATTGGTGCGCCGGGAAGCGGCAACGCTGGAAGCTGGTCTTGTTGGAGAGGCGGAGTTCAGCGGCAGTCTTGCCCAAGCCATTCGGGACGGAGCTCTCGATTCCTCCAAGAATCAGGAAGTACTTCGAACACTCCAAACGCGTACTGAACTCGAATGTCGCATCGCTACCCCACCTCCCGGTGTGCGTATCGTGCAATAAACGAACGGGCCCGACACAAAGAGGAAGATCACATGAAGGCACAAATCATTCGGCAAAGCGGATCCCCTGAGGTTTTCGAGTTTGTCGAACTTGACGACCCGGTACCTGGCCCAGGGCAAATCTTAGTCCGCCAGCATGCCACCAGCATCAATCCAGTTGACACCAAGATCCGAGGGTTGGGCCTCGAAATTGGACCTACGCTTCCTGGTGTCTTGGGGTGCGACATTGCAGGAACCATCGAATCTGTCGGCGCAGAGACCCAAGAATTCGCCGTCGGCGATGAGGTTTTTGGGTGTGGCGGCGGCGTGAGGGGCATGGGCGGCGCCTATGCGGAAAAGATCGTCACCGACCCAGCGCTACTTTGCAAGAAGCCCGCTGGTCTTTCGTTTCTTCAAGCTGCGGCGCTCCCCCTGGTCACGATTACGGCTTGGGAGGGACTGTTTGAACGCGCCAATCTCGCAAGCGGGCAGCATGTTCTCATTCATGGCGGCACAGGTGGTGTGGGCCATATCGCCCTGCAGATTGCAAAAGCGGCAGGAGCTCGAGTTTCGGTGACCGTATCCAAGACAAAGACCGAGTTGGCCAAAGATTTGGGCGCCGATGACACGATCGATTATCGCGCGGAGGAGGTCGGCGACTATGTCCAAAAGTTGACCGGCGGGAAAGGCTTCGATGTCGTATTCGACACGACGGGAGCCAATTTGCCCGTGTCGTTCGAAGCTGCCAAACTGAATGGCCAGGTCGTGACGACGGTCTCGCGCTATGAAGCGGATCTCTCGCCGATGCACGGCAAAGGCCTCAGCCTGCACGTCGTCTTCATGTTGATCCCTATGCTCTACAATATCGGCCGCCGCCGCCACGGGGAAATCTTACGGGACGCCTCCGCAATGGTGGAAAAGGGAAAACTGCGGCCTTTAATCGACGACCAAGCCTTTACGCTCGAGACCATTGGCAACGCCCATCGTCACCTTGAATCGGGCCAAGCGCGCGGCAAAGTCGTCGTGACGATCTAGTCGGCGGCAAGCCGCTAGTGCAATGGCGCATTCAGACAGTTTCTGTCGGAATGCGCCTGAACGCTTCATTCACGCCTGCGCACTAGTTGTAGCCACCGTTGATCTCATCCAGGAGTTCCTGGCGATTGGTCACCCGGTGCTGGAACCCAACCTCACTGTCGCGCACGACGGTGGGCGGGGTTCGTTTGCCGCCATGATAAACCCGGCCCAATACGAACGGATTGCCGCCGGGAAACGAGGTCTGGTTCCACTCGAGATAGGTGCCTCGATCGGTTGGCGCGTAGTTGCCGTTCTCGGGGTGGACATGGGTCAAGATCGAATTCTGACCGGATTTCGGCACAATATAGTTGCCCTGGCCTTGATTACTGCCCTCGTGGAAGTAGTGGGTCGCGTACTGCCCTTTCGCAACTTCACCTGAGCCGATGGCCATAAAGAACACGGTCGGTTCAGGGACGGAACCAATCGAGGAATCGGTCTTGATCCGTGACACCGTGCTCCAATAGTGGGTTTCGGCGATCCCTTCCGGTGCTTTGTAGGCGGTTCTGCCCGTGGTCCAGCCGGGAACCGTGAAGTAGTGCTGATAGCCTGCCGTCACATCCGCTTTGCCGATGTAGACATTGCGGACACCGCCCGTCTTGATGACAACATCACTGTGCGAGACGTTCTTACTGAACGAACCGCCATAATATCGGCTCCAACCTACCGGCGCGTCGGCCTTGATCTTCCAGCCATAGAAATCCACCCAGTTGCGCATCGCAGACGTGCCTGCCGCGCCGCCGATTTGGAACAAGTCACCGAATTTAATCTGGCTCGACATGAATTTGAGCTTCGAGACGTAGATAAACGGCCGGGACGAGGCATTGGCGTGGGTCTTGAATTGGAAGATCTTGGCTGTGCCGTAGACTTTTTTGCCATTCGGCGTCGTCAGCCACCCTTGGGGCTTCACATTAAACGTGCCGCCAATCAGGTAGATACCCCGAAAGCCGTTGACTCGGACCTCGAAGACGTCGTCGACGAGTTGATTCGGAGCGACGAGCAAGAGGTCCTGATTTCCGGGTCCTGTGAAGCTCTGAATACCTTTTGGCTTGAGTTGCTCGACACGAAGATTAGCGAGCGGCATCGGTGGCTTAAAGATCGAAGGAAAAGAGGGACCGCCTGCCGTCTTGGTGCCGTCACCGGTGCTGCCATTCTGGTCACCCTCGGTGCCCTCGTCATTCGATCCCGTTCCACTATCATTTGTCCCGGAACCGCCGGTGTTCGAACTCGTGTCACCATTATCGCTATTCGAATCGTCCGTTCCGCCGGCATCCGCGGTATCGGTTGCGCCGTTATCTGAAGTGTCGGATGACTCGCCATCGCTGGCACTGGTCGATGAATCGACGACGAAGTCCAACGTGTCGATCCAGTCGAACCTCTTGTTACCTTCGAATGCCCTGACTTCCCAGCTGTAAGGTCCGTCCTGCAAGTCAGTGGTTTGCCAATTACAGACACCGTCGCCGCAGCCGAAACGACCTACGACATGCTTCTTTGCGAAGACCTCTTTGCCCCGTTGGTCCAAAACGCGGACCCGGTAGCGCGTTGCATTCGGATGATAATGCCTCCATTCGAGGTTTGCCTTCGCACTCGCGATCGTACCAGCAGGTGAGAACAGCACATCGCTTTGAGCCGTTCCGTCCTGACTGCTGCTGCCTCCGTCGTTTGAATCGCCATTGTTTTGCGTGTTTTCGTCTCCGGGGGGTTCGCTGGTATCGTTTCCACTGGTCTCACCCGAGCCCGCCTCCGACATACCTCTGACCACAAAGGATCGCGGGTCACTCCAGGCCTTTGCGCCTCCATTCTCGTACGGCCTTACCCGAAAGGAATAATTGCCGGGCGGCAACGCGCTGAATACCCAAGTACAGATGCCCCCACTCCCGCAGCCATAGTGTTCCGGGATGCGTCTGGTAGCATCAACCCGATTATTGTTTTCATCGTCCAAGCGCCAGAGATAATGAGAGTATTTCGAGGCACCTTCCCATTGAAAGATGATGTCTTGGCCATCCACGTGATCGTCCGGTGACAACAATGTCACGCTTTTCACCGCAATCGGAAAGAGCGAGAAAATCAAAAACATCGTTATTGACAGGAAATTTCTAGCGAGTACTTGAGTATGCATAAAATATCTGTCTCCACTTTGCTGATTATGCAAGAGACTCCTTTTGCAACGACAATAGTCCATCGATGATCAGATTTTTTTATTTAGGTGACGGGGACAACCTTCGAATAGAGCGAATGCGTGCATAGGGTCGCCATGAATTCATCGGGAGCGGGACCGAAAGCTTTCTGCGCGCAAAATCTTTCTTGTTCGTTAATGAGTGCGCAAGGTAGATTTTACAGTCATGGGAAGGAATATTTCAGGAAACTGCGCATCTTTAGCATGTCGTCGTTAAGCCATCGTTCGGCCCATACGATGCTTGGGTACTCGAGGACGACCGGACGACAATCATCGACCCTTGCACGAAGGTGCCGCTACGTGCTCTGAATTGGGACGAGGCAGGCGAATGGCCCAATTGACTTCCTCGAGCCGCTGATCGCCCGTCGGCACGCGAACAATTTGGTTCGGCGAATGGCGCCGAAATGACTTGACCCTAGGCCAAAGGCCCCAATGAACCCTCACCTTGACAAAGTTACACTAGCTATTTTCTTGCCGGCGATCATCCTGTCCGGCTGCTCCTATGAGGCGGAAGGACCATCGACAATTTCTCGCGAACTCGGCGAGGTCAGTTTCGATGTCCCTGAAGATGCCGGCGACGCTCCGTTGGGTCCAACACCTCCAACCACGGCCCGCCCATCCGCCCCGTCGATTGCTCAACTTTTCGAAGTTGACGAACAGGGGCCCCGATTCGCGGGACAAACGACATCGGCAACGCGGGTTGCCGACGGGGTTCAAATCAATTTTGAGCGCGCCGACCTTCGTGAGGTGGTTCGCGTCATTTTGGGCGACATTCTCAACCATCCTTACACGATCGATCCCGTGGTCGGCGGCGAAGTCTCGATATCGAGCTGGGGCCCGTTACCGGAGGGGGATTTGCTGGCGCTTTTGGAGAGTGTTTTGCAGATG
>CAYPOV010000140.1:10761-12020 GCA_964412385.1 uncultured Geminicoccaceae bacterium | reverse complement strand
TCTTGACCAGCTTCAGCGATCGAGGTGCAACCTGTCGTGTTTGTGCCATCTCTGATTGGACCGCCGCCGGGATCGAAGACGGGGCCGAAGGTGAAGTGGATGAGAATGAGGGCAACATTGATGTTGCAGCCACGGAAGCCCTTGGGCGGTTAGGTATCACGATCCCCGACGATGCCGTCTCCAGCGTGACGCCACAATACTCGACCTCCTGTACCGGGGGCGACTACGACTATGACCGTCGCCCGATCTACATCACTGTGCCGGCGGACAGCACGAATTGTCCGGGTGACGGGTCGCTCGAACGTGGTTGGAAGAAGACGTCACCGAACCGAGACATTGACGGCACACGGAACTATCGTTGGTGTGCGCTCTGTACGACCCCCGACACCTACTGGCGCAGCGGTATCGGCTGCTGCGCGAAACGGAATTAGTTTTTCTTTAGCCCCTGCCTACATCGGCTTCTCGGTGGCCGACCGCTCATGCAGGTCCACCAACCACCGCGTTCAACACTTCTCCATTCAAGCAAACCTTGCTCACTTCAAGAGCTTTCAGGTAACAAGACGAACATATTTCGAACAAAGTAGCCCAAGGCAGCAACCAACTCTATCGAGTGAATTTACTCAATAGGACGCAAACATGCCTCAGCTTCTCAAGTATTTGTCTCGGATTCATGCGAGTCGGTATCGGCTTCAGCGTGCTCCAGTTTGCATATATCATGATATTACAATTGTATGAATGACATCGACACTTCGAAATCCATAAGCTAGGCGGTTGTGTTTAAGGCACTGTCATGGATAGGAAAATCGGCGCAAAAGCCACTCCGTATCGAATTCGCTCACGGACTTCGCCAAACGGTATTCTTGAACATCTTATACCTCGTCACACTCGCTATTCTCGCTAGAGCGTTTGTCGGTTTTTATCTTTAGGTGCTACGAACCTACGTCAGGTACCAAGATTCCACCGTTCAATAAGTTTCCGGCCTGCTCAAGCGCAGTATATTAGGGTATTCTCAGGACACGCTTAGTGTCATACTGTGATCAGGACTCTTGCCGTTGCTACGTGGTCTCCAACGGCCTTCCGCACAAATATTTTGGGTCACTTTGGTTCTCAAGAAACCCGCCAAATTTCTTTCTTATCCCCGGCATCTGAAAATACGTGAAATAGTTGTTTTTCCTCTTCGTTTTGATCACAGATGAGGGGTCAAAATATTGTTTCGCATTGTCCGTTGTAAGCACAAAGGGTGGTAGGCCTGCGCGAGT
>CAYPOV010000140.1:0-10751 GCA_964412385.1 uncultured Geminicoccaceae bacterium | reverse complement strand
GTGGCTTCACTCGATACCCGAGACGGGTCCTCTGCCATTGAGGAACTGATGAACCCGCATGATACTGCTGCCTCAGCGCTCGTGCAGATCTACTCCGCAGCAGGGGAATTCAAAGGGCAGATTACCCTCAATGAAGAGCTGAGGAATGCTCAGTGTCCCGACATAAAGCCCCGCAGCCCGCTTCCAAGGAGTGTCGCGCCGATGTCTCAGTTCCCATTGCACCAATTCCGTAATGTTGAATGGACGCGAAGCAAAAAAATGATCCCGCGTAGCGTGAATATGGCCTGTAACTTCACCATTGCTTTCCCAGTCAAGACCACACAGCACTATATGATTAAGTTCGACAATGCGCATGAGATTTTCTCTTTGGAACAAGTCAAGCCCGTCAACCAAGTACCGGTCCAGCGCTTGATACCCGAAAATCATGAAATCCCGGACGTCATCCGTCATCGCTTCCCGCTGAACGCTCAATGAACGATTGATTGGCTCAAAGTTCTTCTGAACATCGAACAAACTCTCTTTAACTTGACAAATGTCGATTACCAATTTCGGTACCGTGACAAGGGTTTAGGTGGGCGTTGACCGAGAAAAAACATAGCAGGTCAGGCCTGCCAGCAACCGATTAAATTGTCCATATCATCCAATAGTCCGACCACAACGCTCGCTCGGTGAGCGCTTGAAAACATCTTCTGGTCGATTACACGCGATCATTCGTGAGCATGAAGCGTTGGGCTACTCGCAAGGTCAAGTCGCAGTATGATCGAATGCGAGTGGCTGCCGACCTAGCACAGCTCCGATCTTTAGCGGTGATTGTTCCATCAAGTGCGACATGAAAGGCGGCGCGACCTCATTGTCACTGAATGATCATTGCACGGTCGTCCCTACAATTCCTGCTGTCAACTTCAGTTACTACTGATGGGCGCATTAACTGGTTTACAGCTGCGAGCTTTCTGCTTAGCCTGGGGACGTGTTAGGGAGTGCAGTAACGGGTGCTGTCGCGTGATTGGTTCCCGTTTGGCTGCATAGACTGAAGCGTCAATCATGGTGCGATGCGCTGCTAGCGCATCCTCACTGCGTTTGTGCCAAGCGGTAGAATCCTGGAGGGGAGGATTGTCCAACACACCGCATCATAACGATGCTGAACATTTGCGTTCACCACCGCAATCAAACAGGGCCAAACGTGCGCTGTCCTATTCCTTGGGACTGATTGGCGTGGGTCTTGTGCTCGGCCTTGTTATCTCGGGGAGTGCAGCAACGATCGTGCAGCAAACCAACGACACCGAGTTTTGCGTTCAGTGTCATGTCTACTCAACATTCTATGCCGAATTCAAGGAAACCGCCGATTTTTCCTTCGAGAGCGGGTTTCAGGCGAAGTGCAGTGACTGTCACCTTCCAGGCGATGCCTGGTGGAATACTTTGGCCGGCAAAACGGCATCGGGTCTTACTGGACTTGCCGCTTACACGATAGGCGGAGTCAATACGCCGGAGGAATTCGCGGCCATTCGCGCCGAACTCGCGGAAGAGGTCGTGCAACGCTTCCGTGCCGAGGACAGCGCAAAATGCCGTCAGTGTCATGCAGCGGAGGTATGGGATCTCGACGAGCAAATGGCATCGGCCAAGGCAGCCCATGAAAGTGCCTTGCCGGGCGGAGCGACCTGTATTGACTGCCATCAAGGCATTGCGCATTCGCTCCCGGAAAGCCCACAAGTCGCAGCGATTCACGCTGAACCAGCAAGGAATACCGAGAGAGACGGTGCCGCGCCAGGTCAATCAGAGGCCCCGGTGGAAGAGCTCACACAAGCTACCGATGCGACGGACGGCGCCCAACTCTTTCGACGATGCAGCAGTTGTCATGGCGCCTCTGCACCGGGTCCAGCGGAGTTGGCAACGCTTGATCTTCAAAGCTTCAACGCCGAAGTCGCCCGACACTTCCCCGTCGGCGGCATACTGCAATCCTTGTCTGAGCAAGACATCCAAGCGATCCACGCATATCTGCAGGGCCAGTAACATAGGATAGGAAACCCGCCGGCCCCACCCTTGACGAGGTACCCCCATGAAACAGTTATCCGACTTGCCGCCGAGCGCACCACGCCCACTGAAATGGTCTCAAGGCGCTCGTTTTTGGCATGCGACCAGGCCGCAATTCCTCACAGCATCGGCCATGCCTGTGCTCGTCGGCACCTCCTGGGGGGCTGCAGCTCAAGGCTCTTTAGACTTCGTCTCGGCTCTCGTCTTCCTTATTGGCGTTGTCCTGGGCCACGCGGCCGGCAATGTGATCAACGATGTTTGCGACGACATCTCCGGCAACGATCCCCTTAACGAAGACCGTATCTGGCCTTTCACGGGTGGTTCACGCACAATTCAGGAACAAATCCTTTCGCGGCGAACAATGGCGCAATTTGCGTTCCTTTTGATGTGCGGCTGTGCTGCGACCGCTCTATATCTCGTGCCCGTCCACGGAACCACCTTGTTGGTATTTGGGATCACGATGGGCGTCATCGTGCTCGCTTATCACCTCCCGCCACTACAGTTGAACTACCGTGGCATGGCCGAAACCCTTGTCGCGTTGATGTTCGGCATTTTTCCCGTCAGTATCGCCGCGTGGCTTCAATCAGGCACTATTGATCTCTCCATCGTTTTGATTTCGCTGCCGATCTCGCTCTGGGTCGCCAACATTCTTCTTATCAACGAAATCCCAGATCTCAAAGCCGACGCCGCCGTCAACAAAACCACGCTTGCGGTTTTGCTTGGCGCGCGCGGCGCCCTCAAGGCCCATGCGCTGATCACCTTGGCAGCACTTGGGGTCACGACTTGGATCATCTTCGGTGTCCGGCTTGTGCCATGGTGGGCAATGCTGTTGCCCGCCCTTCTTAGCATCCTCGTCATGGCGATCGCCATTCGTACCGATCCCAATGACCGAGAAGCCATGACCAAGGCCATCAAAGCGACCCTTGCCCTCCACGCCTTGGGGAGTCTCTGCCTGATGGTTTCCGCCTGGGTCAAATGAGGCTCGCGTGACGACTATTTGCCTTTCCCACTACGTCTCCGCCCCAATCCGTCACGTCTACGACGTGGTCGCGGGCATCGAGCGCTATCCCGAGTTCGTGCCCGGCTTCAAGGCCGTGCGCATCGAAGGTCACCGCAACGGCGCGCTCATCGTTCGACAGATCCTGGGTCTTAAAGGGCTCCGCGAAACCTTCCGCACATTCGCCACGTTCGACCCGCCGCATCGCATCCACATCACCACCCGCGAGGGACCGTTTCGGTTTCTCGATCAATGGTGGCGGTTCGACGAAGTCACGTCGCGTAGAACCCGCGTCACACTCAAGGCCGACTATGAGTTCGATGGCCCAATTATGAAACGACTGGGTGACAGGATGTTTCCGGGCCTGATGCGCCAAAGCATGGAGGCCTTTCTCAACCGCGTCCGAACAACAGAGCCAAGACCATGATGCAATCACACACGAAGGATCATTTTCCGGACGTCGTTGATGCCGAAGCCCTGGTAAAGAATGTTTTCGCTGCGGTCGATCGCAAGGATGCCACCGCCTTTGCCAACTTCCTCGCGGAGGATGGAACTTTCCGCTTCGGCAATGCCGACTCTGTGCATGGTCGAAACCACGTGGAAGAAGCCGTCGCAGGGTTCTTCAAGCTCCTGGAGGGTCTATCCCACGACAACATCGAATTTTGGCAAGTCGGCAATGTCATCACGGTCCGCCTCGACGTGACCTACTGGCGTACCGATGGCCATGAGGTATTGATGCCGGCGATGACACTTTGGCGTCTTAAGGGTGACAAGATCGCTGACTATCAGATCTTCAGCGATTTGACACCTCTGTTTTCCTGATTGCCTCGTCGGCTACCCCCAGAAGAGGCTCGTCCCGTGTAAAGTCGTTGCTCGAGAGACGGTAGCAACAGAAAAAAGCCAGCCCGGAGGCTGGCTTTTTGTGCAGACTACGAGACCGGGTTAGCTGGTTGTGTCGACCGGCAGGTAGCGCCATTCATAGTTGGCACCGACGATACGAGCGCCTGCAGCGGGATCGATAACGTTGACGCTATCCCAGGGCCGAATCGAGCCCTCAAAGCAATTCTCGCTCTTGTCGTCCACCGGCTCAGCCAATCTGAAGCAGAACTTCACTTCCATGGCCCGACCACAGATATTTTCGAGAACAGCCGTACCACGAAAGGCCGTCGCACCTTCTGCGCCGGTAGTGCGTTGGACTTCATAATCGTTGAGCGCGACGCATGGGCCGGTTTCGGTACCGGGATTGTCGAAGCTGGTCTCTTGGGCTTGGGCAGCACTGGTTGTGAAGGCCAGAACCGCCCCTCCCAAGAGACTGGCGAGGATCGTGTACTTAGACATGATAGCGTTCCTTTCCCCGCTATTTCGCACCCGGCGCGCTCAGCGATGGATAGTCTTTGAGCATATTGGCACCATAGAGCGGTTTATAGACGCCCTCATGGCAAGTGCCGCAATTGGCTTTAGGCGCATCGTCCAACTCGCCAAGCCGCACATGGGGATATTGCGGGCCGAGCGGCACGAGATAGTCATTATTGAGATCACGCACCATGCGGATGCCGTGCCACGCGGTCGTACGTGCCGGCGGACTTTGCTCCCAGCTGGTGAAGGCGCGGCTGTTATGGCAGTAAGCGCAGTTAACGCCGAGCGACTCCGACATGTGGATCATTAGCGCATAGGTCCACTCGGTTTGCTTGATCGAGGAACGATTACCCTCCGGGAGGGCCGTCTGCGAGATCACGCGGATATTGCTATCGTCCTCGAGGAACGGCGTGAACGGATCCATTGGAAGCGATGTCGAGCCGATTTCTCGGGATGCCATGTTCTGCCCGGCGCGATTGCCCAGCATGCCGCTTGCGTAATTGGCATCGGGGTTCTCGAACCAGATATTGGCCGGCACGGGCTGACCGCGGTGGCAGGTGTAGCAGGTGACACCAACATCGCCGACATGGTTCTGCCATTCGCTGTTGATCGCCTGGGTCATCTGCAGCATGCGCCGCGAGACGATTTTGGTGTAGACCGAGTCGTCGGCGAGGTTGGCCTCATTATGGCAGTAGGCACAGCCCTGTTCCGGTGAGACCCACTCGGTAATGGCGGTCATCAGCCGGGTGAACTGGTCGTTCGGAAGATGACCGAGAACCTGGACGTTCTCGTAGATCTCACTGGCGAGCACATCGCCCTCGATTGGCTCGAGTGGCCAGGGAGGTGCCGGGATTTCGGTCGCCGCAAACTCCCTGGCGACCGTGCGCGGGTTATAGACGAGCTCCATACCAACGCCTCGATAGCCTTCCTGAACCGTATCGATGGGAGGACGCTCCCAGCCCACCGTGAAGTTCTGGGCAATCACCAATAGGACAACCACCACTGCGGCAAAGGAAATCCCGAGCCCTAGCGGCTTGTTGTCGAATTTGAAGAGCCAGTTCATTGAGCACCTCCGGTGAGCGCTGCCGGATCCTGGGTCACCGACGGGTAGACGTTCGGGTATTCGGGGGCGAAGTCGTGCTTGACGGCCCAGAGATACCAGTTGTCGACAACAGTGCCGGTAAGGAGGATGCCGATCCCACCTGTGAGTGTCGTAAGGACGGCGAACCACCACCCCCAACGGTGGATGGATTCGAAGGTAGCGTTAAAACCCATGGTCCAGCGCCAAAAGAGGGCGGCACGCTCGGCTGCCGTTCCGCGATCGGTGATTTGCTCTTGCTCGCGCTCACCGCCGACACGGCTCACCGCGAGGACCGTTGCACCGTGCATGGCAAACAGCAGTGCCGACCCATAGAGGAAGACGATCGAGAGTGCGTGGAACGGGTTATAGAAGAGATTGCCGTAGCGGATCGAGAATGCCGCGGTCCAATCCAGGTGCGGGAAGATGCCGAACGGCACCGCCTCACCCCAACTTCCCATGAAGAGCGGGCGAATGAAGCCGAGCACCAGATAGAGCCAGATGGCTGAGGCGAAGGCCCAGGCGACATGGGTTCCCATGCCGAGCTGGATCGCCCGCCGATACATTCGCACCCACCAAAGAAGGATGGAGGCCGTTAGGAAAAAGCCCGCCATCAGCCACCATCCGCCTTCGTTCAGGGGCGGGAAGCGCAGCCCGTAAGAGGGTGGCGGTGGCTCAAGGGCCAGCCAGGGCAATTGACGGACGAACTGGATCGGATCCCAGCCTACCGACGCCCACATATTGAGGCCGATAATCTCGATTGCGATGAAGCCACAGACCAGCGAGGCAACACCGAACCAGCCGAGATAAATCGGGCCCAGTTGCGCATTGCCAATCTTGCCGATCCAGTAATTGAAGCCGGGATCGCCGACGCGCGCATCGTCATCGATGGGCAGCGCCGGGCCGACTTCCGCGGGCCGTCTGAGCTGCACCTGGTTAAAGATGTTCTGATATTCAGCCATGGTTCCCTGCCCTATCGCCAGACCGGCAGATCAAGCCACCAGTTCCACCATTCCGGCCATCCACGTGTCCAGAAGGGACCGCTGATGATGATACAGACGGCACTCCAGAAGCCGGCATTCAAGGCCAGGAAAAGACCGAGCCGGTGAATGCCCAGCGAGCCGATCGATAAGCCGATCGTATCGCGGAAGAAGGTGTCTTCGTGTTCCGGCGTCTTCACCTTCTCGCCCTTCTTCGGATTGGCGGCCGAAAGGATCACCCCACCATGTAGGGCCAGTGCCAAGGCCGTTGTGAAGAAGAACGACACAGCGATCATGTGCGCCGGGTTGTAATGGAAATGAAGGTATTGATAGCCGACATTGGAGACCCAATCGAGATGGCTAAAAATACCGTAGGGGAAGCCATGTCCCCAAGCGCCCAGCAGTAACGGTCGAAAGACGACCAGGGTGACATAGGCGAAGATTGCAAAACTGAAGGCGATCGGGATGTGATAGCCCATGCCCAGTTTGCGGGATATTTCTGCTTGTCTCAACGCCCACGACACGAAGGCGCCTATCGCGCAGATCGTAATGAGCTGCCAGAGACCACCTTCCTTGAGCGGAGCGAAGGCGAGACCGTAGCTTAGATCGGGGGGTGCAATATTGATTTCCCAAATATTCCACGTCGGCCCGATCGCAGCTCCATAGATGATCAGGCTGGTACCCAATATCGTGAAAAATATCGTGGTAACGCCGAAAAAGCCTACATAGAACGGACCGATCCAGATGTCGAATAGATCCCCACCCAGTAGTGTCCCCCCGCGGACACGATATTTCTTCTCAAAACTCAGCATTACCATCGGCGAATCCTCGCAGCCGAATGCGCAAACCTATTCATTCATGGGTTTTGGAGCGTCCCGGCTGATCGGGATAGCGGCAAGACCAGTCTCGGACTACGTTCCTGCCGCTATCCCCGGTCGACCAGACCAGGACTGCTCAACCCAAGCCTAAGCCTATTGAGAGGCCGGAAGCGCCGACATCTCGGCCGAGCCGGTCGCCGAAGCGCCCGCACCTTCAAGCCAGTTGAAGCGATCCGTGCTCAACAGGATGAAATGAATGAGCAGCGCCAGAATGAAGAGGAAGGTGAACAGCGCCACGAGCGTGCGACGCGGATCAAAAAGAAGCCAAACTTTCCACATCATGATTCGATTACCTTACGCAATGAGGGTCAAAGCTTGTTGCGCGAGCGAGGCGTAGCCTTCCTCACCCGGAAGCCAGGGACGCCAAATCCAGGCGAGGATATGCGCCACCACAGCAACACCGATGAAGATCAAGAAGCTGCGCATGAAGATATCATGGAACTCTTTCGCTTCATTCTCGGATAGTCCAGTGAGAGATCCCTCTCGTTCCGTGCCATTAGCCATTGCAACTCTCCTTAGTCTTGGCCACTACCGCACACTCTCCCGCGCAAACAGCCCTAGTGGCGCCCACGCAGGGGATCCCGAAAAAACTCCTAGAAGCTCAATGCATGAAAACGAACGGGATAAGTTCGTTGGTCATTGCCCGAGCTTCACCAATAATCGACAGAGGCTTGCTCCGAGTGAACGATGCCGGCCGCACGCTTCTAGGAAGCAACCGCATCAATGTCACCAATACGAGAAAGCACATAAACGCCAGCATATACAACAATCTCGGCTCCGTTGACACATGAGCCTTTGATCGTCTTATTGATGACGCCGAGGTATAAATATCGCCACTTTGTCCAATTACACTGCTTGCCATCTTTACGCCTCCACCGTTTCTCTAGGGGCACGCTCTCTTGATAACTCAGATTGTAAACTTTTGATATAGTCTAATGTTACTTCGCGACGGCCATCCTTTCTGGCCGCGGTTTCCGCACGGTCCCGCAACGATTTTGCCGCCGAGATCCGTGTCAGAATGGGATGCCGCTCAACCAGCGTGTCGAGCAGGTCTTGCGCCTCTTCGCTCCATTGCAACGGCTCGAATAGCCGGCTGTGGGTCGCCTCGACCTTGTCGAGCTCGCTGCCGAGCGGCAGGATGTGGAACAGGGCATCAAAGAGGCCGTTACAGATTTCCTGCAGGATGAATGTCGCGCCGGCATAGCCCATGAACGGCGTGCCAGTATGGCGTCTGATCACCGTTCCCGGAAACGATGCCCAAATGAACGATGCCTTGGAGCCCATCTCGGCCAGATACATCCGCTCATTATAGCTGCCAAACAGGACCAGCGGCGTGTCATGGTGAACCGAGTTGCGGATCGCCTCATTATCGGGTTTGACGCCGGGACAACGGGAATAGGAAAACGAACAAGGAAAACCGAGATCTTCTTCGAGGTAGTTCCGCACGCCGCGCGTATAAGTCTCGCCCGCGGCTATCCCGAAGCTGGCTGTTCCGAAAAAGTCTTGCGTCACCGACCGCCAAAGATCCCAAAGCGGCTTGATCGTCGTATGCTTCTCGCGTTCGATGAAGGGTTCCGGATCAAGCCCCAACAGCTCACCGAGCGACGTCAAGAATTTCGTCGTGCTGTGCAGACCGATCGGCGCTTGCAGATAAGGTTTGTCGAGGGCCTCACACAACTTTCTGCCGAATTCCCGGTACATGCAGATATTGACATCGGCATCGACCAAGCGATCGATGTCGGCAAGGTGGCTGCCGAGCGGAAACACCATGTTGACCTCGGCACCGATCCCCTCGACGAGACGCCGGATTTCCGCGAGATCGGAAGGCATATTGAAGGTGCCGTAGATGGGGCCTATGATGTTGACCCGCGGCTTGCTGTCCTCGGCCCGCTTTTTGGGCTTCGGCATTCTTCCGGCCTTGAGCCCGTATTCTGTCCAAAGCCAGAAGATCGCACGATCGGCACTCTGCCATTGATCCTCATCGATCGTTCGCGGCAGGAAGCGCTTGATGTTGGTACCTTCAGGCGTCACCCCACCGCCGATCATCTCGGCAATCGAGCCGGTCACAACCACACTGGGCTGGTCATCCTCAAGCGTATGATGGGCACGGCGCATCGCGTTTTCCGTGCCATGCTGACCGAGTTCTTCCTCGGCAAGGCCGGTCACCACGATCGGAAGCTCATGCGGCGGCAGGGCATCCGTATAGTGTAGCACCGAGGTCACCGGAAGGTTTTCACAACCCACCGGCCCATCAATGATCACCTGCAGGCCCTTGATGGCCGTAAACGCATAAACGGCGCCCCAATAACCACCCGCGCGATCATGATCGAGTACCAGCATCAGACCGGCTCCTCGACTTTTTTCTGCGCTTTGAGCCGCGCCATTTGCTTGGCGTAACGGGCCCGAAACTCTGGCCGGTCTTTGGGCTTGCCTTCCCAAACACCGGCGCTGTGGCCCTCCCCCACGCCCTCGAAAAATCGCTCCATCGTATCAAAACGTGACTTACGCGCGATCGCCGCATTGACGACCTGTGCCAGCGAGCCTGCTCCAGCCGGCCCCATGAGCGGCCGCGCTGAGATCAAATTGGTGAAGTAAAGGCCCGGAATGGCCATCTCTTTGGCTTTTTGCACAACAGGTGTGGTGCCAATCGCCAGGTCGGGCTTGAAGGCTTCCAGTGCTGTCAGGTCTTGCTCGAGCGACGCCCTGTATTGAACGGCGACACCATGAGCTTCGAGCCATTCGCGATCGGGGTCCGACCATCGTGTTTTCGGACACGCGGTGCCGACATACTCGACCGTGGCACCGCTCTCCACTAAGAGCCGTGCAACCAAGAGCTCGGAGCCCTCGTAGCCTGAAAGCGTAATCCGTCCCTCGACCGGCTGGCGCGACAACGCTGCCTGAATGGCCGGCAGGATTTTTTGCTTAGCAGCATCGATCCTGGCCGCCGCAACGTTGCAGGTACTGCCGACAGCCTCGAGCCAGGCAGCCGTACCGTCAAGACCGACGGGGGCTGATCCAACGATCTTTCGACCGGCAGCCTCGAACTCGCGGAATGATGCCGTGTAAAATGGATGGATGGCTGCAACCGCTGCGCAGTCCAATGCTGCGTAGAGTTCCCGCCATTCTCGGGTCGGTACGACGGGACCTGCGGCAAGATCAAGCTGCTCCAGCATCATGCCAATGCCGACCGGATCGGCCGGGAACATCTCACCGATGAGGGTCACCGTAGGACGCGAAGCCGGCCCGCCGCGTGGCGCTTGAACGGCCCCTCGCTCGGCTTCGAGACGTGCATAGTTGAGCATCGCCCCGGCCAAGACATCCTTCGCCTCGGCGTGGGTCGGCACCCCGAAGCCCGGCACGTCGATCCCGATGATGCGCACGCCATTGATCTCTTTGGGCAGCAGACGAAGGGGAACACCGGACGCTGTCGGCAC
>CAYPOV010000139.1:6387-12128 GCA_964412385.1 uncultured Geminicoccaceae bacterium | reverse complement strand
CAGGCGCTCGGCGAAATAGAGCGGGCTCGGTCTTCCCACATAGTCCTTGAACCAAGCTTCGAGTTCTTGCTGAAATGTCGGGTCTTGCTTGGCGGCCTCGTAGGCTTGCTCAAGCGCCAGGATATTTGGCATCAGCGTTTCAGCAACATAGCGTCCGCCATAGATCCCGAAATGGCCGCTTTCGTCCGGGCCCGCCCGGTAGCTGTTAAGTTTTTGCATCAATGATTTTGGTCTCGAACTGGTGTCTTCAGGTGCTCAGGCGACGGCACTTGGCTGCGGCCGCTTTGATGGGGTTTCTTGCGTTGACTTGGCGGCTTTAAGAAAGGTGCAAAGCCGGTCTTTGTCTTTAACGCCTGGTGATGCTTCGACACCAGAGGCAACATCAACGATGGGGGCGCCGGTGAGTTCAATCGCAGCCATCACATTGTCCGGTGTGAGGCCTCCGGCAAGGGCCCAGGGTTTGTCGATCGTCAAAGAGGTCAATAGACGCCAATCAAAGGAGAGACCATTGCCACCCGGAAGCACGGAAGGGTCAGGCGGCGGCTTGGCATCGAACATGATCATGTCGGCGAATTCGAGATGTGTCGGCAACGGCTCGATGTCGCCGCGCGTGGCAACGCGAAGCACCTTGATGATCGTCTTACCCGTGCGCGCCTTGATCCGTGCGACCCGTGCTGGTGTTTCTTGCCCGTGAAGCTGAAGAATATCGATATCGACTTCACGCAAAAGCGCCTCGATCTGGTCGTCGCTAGGGTCGACGAGCACAGCAACAAGAGGCGCCTCGCATCCGGATCGCCTCGTGAGGGAGGCAGCTCGATCGAAACTAATTGAGCGAGGCGACGGCGGATAGAAGTTGAGGCCGATATAGTCGGCGCCCAGGGAAATCGCGAAGTCGATATCCTCCTGTCGCGTGACGCCGCAAATCTTGACCTTGGTTTCCACGGACATGTCTAGGCTACTTGACGAAGGTCACGCGCGATCGCGTGCGCGGCTTCGGCAGGCAATTGTGCCTGGGTGATTGGACGGCCAATGACCAAGATATCCGCTCCTCGCGCGATCGCTTCGTTGGGGCTTACTGTACGTTTGTGATCGCCTGTTCCAAAACCTGCGGGGCGGATGCCTGGCACGACCAAGAGGATGTCTCGGCCAAAACGCTGCCTCAGGGGTTGCACTTCGTGCGCAGTACAAACCAATCCGTCGAGCCCCGATGAAACGCCCACATCCGCCAGCCTCATAACTTGATCTAGGACCGACCCGTGAACACCGGTTTGCGCAAGATCCTGCTCATTAAGGCTGGTGAGAACAGTGATTCCGATAAGCTTCGGTCGCGATACTTGATCACACACGGCATCACAGGCTGCTTTGATCATCGCGATCCCACCCGCGATATGGAGCGTGATCAAGGCGGGCTCGAGCGCCGAAATGGCCCGCACGGCTCCACCGACAGTATTCGGGATATCGTGAAACTTCGTGTCCAAGAACAGGGGCACGTCAAGCTCGCGAAACGACTGAACACCTGATGGGCCGTTGGCACTCAAGAATTCCAGGCCGAGCTTGAGACCACCGACATGGTCCTTGAGTTCGCGACCAAGCGCGATGGCTCCTTCAAGATCGGGACGGTCGATGGCACAGAAAACGGGATTGGTCATCGCATCAGATACAGTATCACAAGAATTCGTTCGCCGTAGGATCGCGTTTCTCTAGCAGAGGTGAACGTACCTGCAAACGCCGTGTCATGCTGATTCGGCGCCTTTCCAGCCAACGGCAGTCACGGGTTCTGATCGACCTCGTAATGCCGGTATGTCGAGCTCATTCCATTCATTCCTCGCTGCACCTGCCTCCTCCATAAGATTCTTGGAAACAATAAACTCAGCCGGTTCACTCTTGGTGAGTTCTTCAAGACGTGCAGCGACATTGACCGTGTCACCCAAGACCGTGAACTCGACCCGCGAGGCATCTCCCACGGCACCTGCGAAAACTTCTCCCCAATGCCCGCCGATGCCAATCCGAAGGTCTGGCCAGCGATCTCGCCTCCAGCGACCGATGCGGGCCAGAAGGTCTTTGCCAAAAGCGATCGCATTGGCTGCGTCATCTCCTGATGATTGCGGCACGCCGAAGACGACCAGCGCACCATCACCGATAAACTTGTCCACGACCGCTCGATGAGCATCGGCCGCCTTGATCACCTCAGTGCGATAAGCGCTGATGAACGCCGTGAGGTCTTCGGGCGTCATCGTTTCGGAAAGGCCGGTGAATCCACGGATGTCGATCGCGATCACGGCGGCATCTGTTCGCCAGCCTCGCAACAGCAGTTCACGACGATGGTCGGCCATCATAGGCGCAATTTGCGCCGGCAGGAATCGCGCGAGTTGGCTTCGCTCTTCAGCTTCGCGTAACGCTCTCGCCAACAAGGCCCGTCGGCGATGCGCTGCAAGCACCAGAATGCCTCCGCAAAGTGCCAGCATGGCCGTACGGACGACATTGGGCGGAGCATCGAAGAAATTGGGCAGGATGCTCGGATCATCGCCCGGCAGATCCCACCACCACAAAAGGGCGGCACAGGCTGTGACGACAGCAACGACCATATAGGCTTGCAATCCGGGGCGGTAGCGGAGTGATGCAAACGCGAAGACCACCGGCGCCGCCCAGACAGCGGGGGTTGTAAAAAGATAGGCCTGCGGAAGATGCGAATTGTCCATGCTCCACCAGGCATTGCCGATGACCAAACCGATATCGACGCTTGCGAAAGCCCATGGCATCCATGGTCTTAGAGATCCTTTGATAGTGATCGTGAGTGCCACAACGCCGAGCGCGAAATAGCTGCTCATCACGATTGCTGCGACGTGAATCTGCCGCTTGATTGTGTCGGGAGGTGCCTCATCGAGGAAGCTCAAGGCAATGACGAGTGCGGCCATGATAACAACCGCCACGGATATTCTTACCGCACTGACAATCAGCTCGGCCTCGCGCTCCGCCTCCTCAAGAAGTTCCGACTGCGACGCGCCGCCGACCACCTCAGCCTTGCCGAGAGAGAGATGCGTGGCGCTGCCACACGAGTTCGGCGGTTATCAGGTCCTCGAGGGCCGTGCCAACAGACTTAAAAACTGTAATTTCGTTGCTAGCTGAGCGTCCCTGGTGGTCGCCGCGAGCTAATTCTGCCAGATCTGCAACGATGTCTTCAGCCGCAAGAGCTCCCGCATCAATGGCCTGAAGGATGTCGCCTGCTTCGGCCAAGACACCCTCACGGGTATCGACGAACAACGACGAGTACCGAAACACCTCCTCATCGGTTTCACGCATGGTTGGCTTGAACGCGCCGACAAGATCCAGATGACAGCCGGGAGCCAGCCAAGACCCTTTGACTAAGGGCTCAGTGCTCATGGTCGCACAGGATATGAGATCTGCACCACGCACGGCGGTCTCGAGATCGTCGACAGCAACGATCTCATTCCCCTCTGCTCTAAGATCTCGAGCGACCCTTTCAGCGCGCTTGCGGTTTCGATTCCAGATCAAGACACGTTCGATCGGCGCTATCGCGGAATGAGCCTTGATCAGTTCGGGGGCGAGTGCGCCGGCACCCACCATCACCATGCTTCGAGCGTCGGATTTGGCAAGAAAGCTTGAGGCGAGGGCCGAAGCGGCTGCTGTGCGCCACTGGGTTAAGCGTGTGCCGTCCAGAACAGCCAAAGGCTTTCCGCTGTCGCCATCGCACAAGACGTAGACTCCTTGCACACTCGGCAGGTTCTTCGCTTCATTGCCTGGAAAGACGCTTGCGATTTTGACGCCGAAGGCTCGCTCGCCCGCCCACGCCGGCATCAGCAAGAGCGTTGCATCGGCGTTATCCGCACGCTCGATGTCATGATGATGGCGTTTGGGAGTTGTTACGCTCTGGACAAAGCCCTTGCGCAGCGCAGCGATGACAGAGCTGTAGTCGAGAACGTGATCGATTTCGGCGCTATCGAGAAATTTCATCCGTCAAAGGATATAACTCTCCAGCGATGTCGATCGTCAACCTAACGCGCGGGCGTCGAGATGGCGACCGCGCGACCGGGTTTGCCGAGTGCTTGCTGACGCTCTCGGACCTTCTTGCCCGCGGCCTCTTCTTCTTGGCGTTGCTTGACCTCTTGGCGGACCTGTTCGGCAACATGCTGCCGCTTAAGCTGACGGTATTCGACGCGTCGGTTATGGGCGGAAAGTACATGGGTGAGCCAGCCAACCACGCAGCCAATAATCAGACCCACGCCAAACACGTAGAATATTGGCGTCGAGTAGGTGAACGGGAGAGGGAAGAAACTCACCGTTACAGGTTCTCTATTGTTGACGGCCAAGGTAACCAAAACAACCAATGCGACAATCGCGATGAGAAGGCGCAGTAGCCTGAGCATAAATCGTGACTCCCTCGTGTTCCTTCCTCAATCGTCATAAGCGTTGAGGCGTTCACGTAACTCCTTGCCGGTCTTAAAATACGGCACCAGCTTGTCCGGTACATAGACTTCGTCACCTGTACGCGGATTGCGGCCGGTTCGTGCCGTGCGAGCACGCACCGAAAAGGCGCCGAACCCTCTTAACTCGACACGATCCCCATTGGCTAGTGCGCGGCAAATCTCTTCGAACACGGTAGCGACTATTCGTTCGATGTCACGCATGTAGAGATGCGGATTCGCGTCGGCGAGCCGCCTGATAAGATCCGACTTGGTCATACTCTGCTCTCGAACCCCAGGGGCTCATCCGTGCCTTGTCGTGTGCTGTTTATTTGCACAGCACGATTTCTACAGTGGAGACGGTTTCAATCGACGTCAAGCAGACGAGATGACCGATTCAAGCAAGATTTGCTCTCGGTAAACAACAAAAGAGGGGTCGCTCAAACGGACGACCCCTCTCTTGATGAAGTTGGATAGTAAGGAGTTACGATTCGCTCTTTTCCTGTTCTTCTTCCTGCTTCTGGCGGATTGCAGCACCGAGAATGTCGCCTAGCGATGCACCGCTATCAGACGATCCATAGTCAGCCATGGCCTGCTTCTCGTCCTTGAGCTCCATCGCCTTAATCGAGAGCGTGAGCTTGCGGCTGGTACCGTCGATCGAAGTTACTTGGGCATCGACCTTTTCGCCGACGGCGAAGCGCTCTGGACGTTGTTCGTCGCGGTCACGTGACAGATCGCTCTTGCGGATAAAGCCGATCGCACCGCCGGTGGTCTCGACTTCGACGCCGCCTGAAGTCGTTCCGGTAATCGTGCAAGTGACGCGATCACCCCGCTTGATATCGGCGGTCGCTGCCTTGAATGGGTCCTCCGAAAGCTGCTTGATGCCGAGCGAAATCCGCTCCTTGTCGATATCCACTTCGAGAACGACAGCTTTAACGACGTCGCCTTTCTTGTAGTTCTCGACCGCTTTTTCGCCCTCTTCCTCCCAAGAGATGTCGGAGAGATGGACCATCCCGTCGATGTCTTCGTCCAGACCGACGAAAAGACCGAATTCGGTGATGTTCTTGATTTCGCCTTCGACTTCTGTTCCGGACGGACGGGTCTCCAAGAAATGCTCCCAAGGATTGGCCATGGTCTGTTTGAGGCCAAGGGAAATCCGACGCTTTTCGGAATCGACCTCGAGCACCATGACCTCGACTTCTTGGCTGGTCGAGACGATCTTGCCCGGATGGACGTTCTTTTTGGTCCAGCTCATTTCGGAGACGTGGACCAAGCCTTCGACGCCAGGCTCGAGTTCAACAAAGGCACCATAGTCAGTGA
>CAYPOV010000139.1:0-6377 GCA_964412385.1 uncultured Geminicoccaceae bacterium | reverse complement strand
CAGTGAAGTTGGTAACTCGGCCGGTATATTTGGCTCCGATCGGATATTTCAGCTCCGCACCTTCCCACGGATCGGCCTCGAGCTGCTTCATGCCAAGCGAGATACGCTGGGTTTCGCGATTGAACCGGATGATCTGCACCTTGACAGTCTGCCCGACGCTCAAGACATCGGTCGGATGGTTGACACGGCGCCAGGAGATATCCGTGACGTGCAAAAGTCCGTCGAGACCGCCGAGATCGACGAAGGCGCCATAGTCGGTGATATTCTTAACCACGCCATCGAGCACCTGGCCCTCTGCAAGGGTCGCCAGGAGTTCATCACGCTGCTCCTTGCGACTTTCTTCGAGTACGGCACGGCGGGAGACGACAATATTGCCGCGTCGCCGGTCCATTTTGAGGATTTGGAAGGGTTCTTGTTGGTTGAGCAGATGAGACACGTCACGAACCGGACGGATATCGACCTGGCTTCCCGGTAGGAAGGCTACGGCACCGCCGAGATCGACGGCAAATCCGCCTTTGACCCGCCCAAAAATGTGGCCCTCGACTTTCTCACTATCGTTGAATGCCTTTTCGAGCTTGTTCCAGCTTTCCTCGCGCCGTGCCTTGTCGCGGCTGAGGACCGCCTCGCCACCGCGGTTCTCAAAGCGCTCGACATAAACCTCAACCTCGTCACCGATTTGAACTTCGGGTGCTTGGCCTTGAGGTGCAAACTCCTTGAGAGCGATTCGTCCTTCTGACTTCAAGCCAACGTCGACTACCGCTTCGTCGTTTTCGATGCCAATGATGACACCTTTGACAACCGAACCTTCGACCTTCGCCTTGTCCCCCAAACTCTCATCGAGCATCGCGGCAAATTCGTCGATCGACGGTTGTGATTCAGTGACAGCAACGGTTTCCGACATTAGTTCTCCAAAAGCCTCGACTGTAAGGGTCCAAGGCAAACTCCTCGCTCGACCCATGAATGAAACACTACATTCCATCACCCAAAGCTGACTCTTCGACAAGCCCGGGCATGAAAGCCATATTCTGAACGATACTGCATAGCTTCAGCAGGCGCGGTCACCGACTAAACACGAGCGCGCAACCCCAAGCGTCTTTCGATTTCGCCAAGCGCGACTTCAAGCGCGCTTCTTGTAGAAAGGTCAGACGTATCGAGGTGGAACGCATCGTCCGCAGCACGTAAAGGCGCGACCGCACGGACAAGGTCCCGCTGATCACGCTGACGCAATTCGTTCAATACGTCGCGGTATATAGGCTTGAAGCCACGGCCACGCAACTCATCATATCGGCGGCGCGCACGGAGTTCGACATCAGCGGTGACGAAGAGTTTCAGGTCTGCATCCGGCAGCACCACGGTGCCGATATCCCGGCCAACAAGCACGGCGCCTGGCGGCACTGCCGTGAAGGCGCGCTGCAACTCCAATAAAACGCTGCGAACTCTAGGCATCACGGCAACTTTCGACGCCGCATTGCCAACAGCCTCCTGACGCAAAACGGCTTTATCGAGGGCTTCGAGGTCGAGCTTTCGCGCGGCTCGCTCCGCAGCTGTTGCATCGTCCGGGTCGAGCGCCTCTTCGAGCAGGCTATGACCGACAGCCCGATAAAGGAGCCCCGTGTCCAAAAATCGAAGCCCGAGCGCCTGGCTTACCATTCTGCCGAGCGTCGACTTTCCCGAAGCAGCGGGGCCGTCGATCGCAATTGCCGGATAGTCGCTCATTTCGAAAGGTCGATGGCCCCACCCAAATCGTTGATGCACTTTGGGAAGTCAGGAAAGCTGGTGGCAATTGCCTCGGCGCCGTTGATCGTGACCGGGTGCTTTGCAGCAAGTCCCATAACGGCAAAGCTCATGGCGATGCGGTGATCCAACTCGGCATCCACGGTGGCACCACCCTGGGGTCTCTCACTGCCAAGGACAATCAAGTCATCACCGTCGACTCGAACGGCAATGCCACAGGCCTCGAGATTTTGAGCCGTGGCCGTAAGCCGGTCGGTTTCTTTGACGCGGAGTTCGGCGAGCCCGCGCATCCTGGTCTCGCCTTCGGCAAACGCTGCCGCGACCGCAAGGACAGGATACTCGTCGATCATAGATGGTGAACGCTCAGATGGTACGTCGACGCCTCGGAGCGAGCTGCTCGCTACCTCGATATCAGCGATGGTTTCTCCGGCAACATCGCGAACGTTCTGGAGTTCGAAGGCAGCACCCATTTCCTTGAGAGTCGCGAGAAGCCCGGTGCGTTGCGGATTGATGCCAACGCCTTCGATAACGACTTCGGAATTTGGTACCAGCAACGCTGCAACGAGTGGGAAAGCGGCCGAGGATGGATCGGCGGGAACCAACACCGGGAGCGCTTTGAGATCCGGCTGGCCGGACAGGCTGACCCGCCAGCGTCCCCCCTCCAACAACTCGGTTTCGATGTTGGCACCCATGGCCGCGAGCATGCGCTCGGTGTGGTCGCGAGACTGTAGCGGCTCGATCACTGTGGTGATGCCGGGTGTGTGCAATCCTGCGAGCAGAACCGCGGACTTGACCTGGGCCGAGGCGACTTTCGAAGTGTAGGTGATGGGTAGGAGGTCGGAATTACCACAGACCGCCATCGGCAAAAGACCGCCTTCGCGCGTGATGAACTCACAACCCATCAGCTCCAATGGCTCGGTAACACGGCGCATTGGCCGTCGCCGGAGCGAGGCATCTCCAGTAAGAAAACTCGTGAAGCTCTGACCTGCGAGAATTCCCAAGAGCAACCGGGCGCCAGTTCCTGCATTGCCCATGTCGAGAACATCGTCGGGCTCGACCATGCTGCCGATGCCGTAGCCATTGACCTCCCATTGGCCGTTTCCGAGAGATCGAATATCGGCACCGAGTTTGCGCAGCGCCGATGCAGTCGCCAACACATCCTCGCCCTCGAGAAGACCGTTGATTTCGGTGATTCCAGTGGCAAGTGCCCCGAACATCAGAGCACGGTGGGAGATCGATTTGTCGCCAGGGACGAGACATCGTCCTTTGAGTCCCGGGCTCGGCGTGCTTATCATTACGCTCATGCGATGCGTGATCCGCTGTCATTCGTATTGGAAGCATCGAGGCTTCATCTCGAGTGGTCGGCGATAGCGCCGTCACTCTGTCAGGGCAACCTTGACGGCAGAAACGAGGAAACAATGGCACAGCGTGCAGCCAACTCAGCCGACCGCTAAATTCCTAAGGAATTTGCTTTTGACAGCATCGGGTGATCATGGCAATTGGCCAGGTCTCGTGGACGGCAGGTTGTGATCTGAGACGCTGCCCGCGTCACCAATGTGCCGCAAAGAATTCTCGAACGGAGTAACAGTTTGCCTAAGGCCGAATGGGGCACCAAGCGTACTTGCGCGAGCTGTGGTGCCCGCTTCTATGACTTCGGACGTATGCCTATCATTTGTCCATCATGCGGAGCCGAATTCGATATTGAAACACTAACTCGAAGCCGGCGCTCGAGAAGCACGCGTGCCGTTGCTACTGGCGCAGCCGCTGCAACCGCGGCGGCGAAGGATGACGAAAAAGAGGTCGTCAAGGCCAAGAAAGCCAAGGCAGTAGACGATGAAACCGATGACGGCTCAGAGGATGACGTCGGCACCGATGAAACCGTAGAAGACGGGGTGTCGGAAAAGAACGGCGACGACGACGAATCTGATGATGACGATGTCGATAGCGACGACACAGACGACAACGAGATCGATGAGAAGGAGCTAGAGCTCGAAGGCGACGATGACGAGATCGCCAAGACTAAGAATGACGACGATGACGACGATGAAGAAGACGAGCCATTGATCGAAGATGCCAGCGAACTCGTCGACGATGATGACGTCGGTGAGGTCATCGACGACGATGTCGATGACGACGAGCGGCAATAACAGTTTTTTTGAGACTTGCAGGTGCTAGAGCTTGGGCCTAAGTAAGCGGCTCGCGCTTGGGGCCGTAGCTCAGCTGGGAGAGCGCTAGAATGGCATTCAAGAGGTCGTCGGTTCGATCCCGATTGGCTCCAAATCCGCCCGCCGTACCGGCATCGCGTGGCGAAGCATCTGAAAATACTGCGTTAATCGGAAGGCCGCGAGCAATGCCTCACCAGCTTGCTGCAACCTTCGGGCGGTCATGATCCCCAAATGATCCCCGCCCGGCCGGTGCGGAAATCGACGGTTTTCGCACCGGGCCTGTCCATGGCGAATTCCCAGCTCACGCAGCCACCGGAAGCTGAACCAGCCCGCCGCAATGGGTAGTCCAACCAAAGGTGTTGAGCTGAACCGGCTCTGACCGCCTCCCGTCGGCGACTTGTGATGGAGTTCGTCCTCGAAGGGCGGCATGAACGCGGTGCTCGTTGTAGTAATGTCTGAAGCCGTCGAGCTTTCGCTGTAGGTCGACGGAGTTCCAGAACAGTGTGTGATCGAGAAATTCGTGCCGGACTGTTCCGATAGCGCGCTCGATGAACGGATGCGACATCGGAACGCCGGGGACCGTCTTGACCTCGGCGATTTCTAGGACGCGAAGGTTCGCTTGCCACCGGTGCGAATGGAACAGCGGGTCGTGATCCGAGCTGAGCAAACGCGGCAATGGCTGACCGGCCACGGCGGTATTGAACATTCGGCAAGCAGCGCGGGCGTCGACAGGCCCCCGATTGATGGCAAATCCGACAATACGCCGCGTGTGTTGATCAAGCACCAGCATCACCCAATAGGACTTGAGCACGACCGATTCGCAGCGAAAGAGGTCGATGCTCCAAAGGCTATCCTTCGCGTGCCCAAGGAATGAGAGCCAGGAAGGCCCATTTCTGCCTGGGTCTGGTCGGTACTCACAGGCCAAGACGCGACGGACCACGTCTTTGTCGATCTCCACTCCGAAGGTCTCGGAGATGATCATCGCGATCCTCGGACAGCCGAACCGAGGATTTCGTCGTTTCAGCGCAACAATGGCAGCCCGGAGCTCGGCCGATGGTCCCTTCGGGCCTGGCTTGGACCGCGCCTTCGGCGAGAACAGCGCCTTGTACTTCCGCCGAACGAGCGCCCGATGAAGCTGAATGAGGGTCGAGGGCCGGACGACGATGGCGACCTTGGCGAAGCGAACCGGCTTGATGAGCAACGAGGCGAGGCCGAGCAAGATTCGATCGGATAAGGAAAGGTCCGGCGCCCGCCGTCTCCCCCGGTTGAGCATAAGCAGTTGCTGTCGCAGCGCCACATTCTCTGCGGCGAGACCTTTGACACCACCGGGCGTCAGAAGTCGCATCAATGTCGTCGCGAGGACCACAACGAAGCTGAGCACCTTGCCCATCTACAGTCCATTATCATCGATCCGATGGCGATTGCCAAGTAACCGAAATCGCATCGGATTAGGAAGCCGCCATGCACACGCTGGAAACCGAGCAGGCGCTGGCCGCCGGACGGTACTACGTTCGCGTCGACCACAGAAACGGGAGCCAGTCGACCAACTTCTTCGTCCTGCTCACCCTCTTGCCCTGACGCCCCGGGCGACCTCGCCGCCCGAGCCCGCGGCTTCGTCAGACTCGCTGAATGCTCACGCTACCGAGGATGGCGAGGCCGCGAATGCTGATGACGGTCTCTTCTTCGGGCCCCGCCGAATCCGCAGCGCCGTCCGGTGAAGGGCTCGGCTTGCGCGCTGTGCTCTTCGCTTCTTCGTTCACGGGCCCCGCCCGACGCTGCTGCCACCAGGCAAACAACCGCTCGTGGATGGGAGGCGTCCGAACGCGATGCTCGAGCCGGCCGAGGACCGAGAATCCCGACAGATCGACCTCGATCTCTTTGGGCACGATGATGTCGACCTGGCCCAAAATGGCGGTCGCTTTGACCTCGGTGACGCCGGGCGGGAGCACCGCTTCGCGAAAATCGAGCACTACGCTGCCCAGCCCCGCGATCGCGTCGACCTGCTCCGGCGGCAGCCAGTCCCCCGCCCGGGAGACCGATCCCAGCACCGTGTAAACCCTGTCGCGCTCGACAGGGGCCGACTCGGGGCCCCGAGGACCCGTGGGCACGACCAGCGGACCTCGCTTCGGAGACTCTGAGGGGCTCGGCATGCTGGCCGACATTCTATGATCGCGCCGGCTCTGCGCCTAACCCGAATTGGCCCGAATCACGCGCCCGTGGTGTCGCTCGGCGAGGTGGGGATAGCTTCGACAGAAGTAGCGCCAAAGCTGCTCGCCGTACACGGCGGGGCGATACTGAGACCCCATGTCGCCCACGCCCGCCTCCAGCTCCGACTTGGACGCCATGAAGCCCACCCCGCGGTGGCGGGGGCTGGCCGCCGCTTTTTGCAGCCGCTCTTGGGCCAGGGGCAGCGGCGCGAGCTCGCGCCTGGCGACGGCCGAGGCCGCCGGCGGTGCCCTCGAGAACGTGCAAGCCCTC
>CAYPOV010000138.1:0-12130 GCA_964412385.1 uncultured Geminicoccaceae bacterium | reverse complement strand
TTTCGTCATTTTTTTGCAATTTGAAACTTTGTTTTTTTCAAGAAATTTTTTCTTTTGTGTATAATAATGATATCCCATTTGACAAAGTTAATTTAGCGCAATTGTGTCGATATCGTGTTTATTATTGAGTACCCTTGATTTGATACTTCGAAACTCAACTAACATATTTCGAGTGATAGACTTATGAATGAAAGTAGACAAATTATACGTTATTTTCGAACAAGCTCTTCTGTATCTGACTCGATCTTCCCAGATGCTCCCAAGCTCCCTTGGTTAGTATTCTACCTCGAGGAGTACGTTGAAGCAGTCCTTGTTGCAATAGAAACGGTTCGACTGTTTCCTCAAGCGTGTCTCTTTGCTCTGAAAGGGATGCCGATAGCGTCTCTATCCCGACAGGTCCGCCATCGTACCGTTCTGCAATCGCTGTGAGGTATCGACGGTCGAGCGAATCTAGGCCCAGCTTGTCGACTGAAAGTTTCTGAAGGACCATGTCTGCTACTTCTGCTGTTACAATCGTGTTTCCTGAAACCTGCGCAAAATCTCGAACCCGCTTGAGAAGTCGAGTTGCAATCCGAGGTGTTCCGCGCGATCGCCTCGCTATCTCTATTGCTCCATCTCCATTTATGCTAAGATCAAGTAGGCGTGCAGCGCGATAGATTATTTTTTCGAGTTCCGCATTATCATAGAATTCCAACCTAAATAGTATGCCAAATCGATCCCTAAGTGGGGTCGTAAGCAGACCAACACGCGTCGTCGCACCAATCAACGTAAATCCCGGCAGATCGATACGTATTGTCCGTGCACTGGGACCTTCTCCAACGATCAAGTCGAGCTTAAAATCTTCCATGGCAGGGTAGAGCAACTCTTCAACTGCTGGACTCAATCGATGAATCTCGTCAATAAATAATACGTCGCCGGCTTCCAAATTGGTGAGAATGGCCGCGAGATCCCCAGCTTTGGAAATGATTGGACCCGATGTCATACGGAACCCAGCGCCAAGTTCACGGGCAACAATTTGTGCCAATGTTGTCTTACCCAAACCGGGGGAGCCGGCGAACAAGACATGATCGAGTGGTTCTCCACGTCCTGAAGCGGCTTTCACAAAAACCGACAGATTGGAACGCAACTGGCTCTGACCAATGAACTCATCAAGCGAACGAGGACGGAGGGACTGGTCCAGATCATCGCCACTCTCGTCGGCGGAAATGATCCGATCATTCATATGTTCATTTCCCGAAGAGCGCACTTTACCAAGTCTTCCAAAGAATGCTCTTCTGCCGCATCTGCTTGAACAGACTGAAGCGCAGCGTGGGCCGAACTCCGCGCGTACCCGAGATTAACTAAGGCAGAAAGCGCCTGCTGAAAACGTTCGTGTCTCGCAGATTCACTATCTCTCAAAATTGAGGGCGTCATTTCGAGCGAAATTTTGGGACTACGTCCGTCAAGCTCGCTTAAGATTCTTGAGGCAAGACGCGGCCCAACACCCGAAACTTTCATGAATGCTTGTCGATCCTGAGAACGAATAGCGAGGTCAATCTCTTCGGAACGCAACTCGGACAGAATTGAAAGAGCGAGACGGGCGCCAAGGCCCTGAACCGTTTGCAATAACGCGAACCAGGCACGTTCGTCGGCAACCGTGAATCCATACAATGAAATGTCGTCATCTCGAGCTTGGGTCCGTATGAACAATTGCATGCTTTGGCCGATTTGAGCCGAATTCTGTAATGTTCGTATGCCGCAGAAGACCAAGTAGCCCACACCATTGACGTCTATGACAAGGCTGTCGTCTGAAATGTCTTGCACAACGCCTTTAAGTGAGGCGATCATTTTGTACCTTCAATTATGTCAGATCGAAAGCCGCTCTCTGGTCTGCCAATGATTTGCGTGGCAAATTGCAATGGCTAGGGCATCGGCAGCGTCATAAGAGTTTGCACTGCTCTTAGGCAGTAATCTTCGAACCATTGAACTCACCTGCACTTTTGAAGCGGCACCCGTGCCTACGACTGCTAGTTTGACAAGCTTTGCCGCGTATTCGGCAATCTGTAGATTCTTGTGTGCTGCGGCCAGTATCGCAACGCCGCGCGCGTGACCAAGTTTTAGAGAAGACGAAGGATTTAGGTTCACGACAGTCTGTTCGACTGCCGCGATACCAGGCCCGCATTCGACAATCTTCTTTGAGAGGCCATCGTAAATTTGTGCTAATCGGTAGTCTAGCGGACGCTCTCGATCAGTCACAATCTGACCACAACTGACGTAAGAGAGGCTGCCCTTTCCTGCGCTGATCACCCCCCAACCGGTTACTGTAAGTCCAGGATCAATACCCAAGACACGTATCACGCGGTCAATGCCTCTAGGATGTCATCCGGTATCTCAAAATTTGCGACAACTCTCTGTACGTCATCATTGTCATCGAGCACCTCCATGAGCTTGATCAACGTTGGCGCCTGGTCCTCATCGAGCTGAATGATTGACTGTGGCCTCCACGTAAGCATGGCTTGCTCCGATGGACCAAACCTCTCTTCAAGCGCTTCGGAAACATTGGACAGGTCATCCGGCGCGCAGACAATATCGTGACCCTCTTCGCTGCTTTCGCATTCCTCCGCTCCGCACTCTATGGCCGCCTCGAGCATCTCATCGGCTGTCGCCACGTCAGATCGAAATGTGACCTGGCCCACGCGGTCGAATTGAAAACTAACACTGTTCGTTTCACCCAGCGTGCCGCCGTTGCGACTGAAAGCGGAGCGAACATCACTGGCCGTACGATTTCGATTGTCCGTCACAGCCTCAACAATTATCGCCACACCGCCCGGACCATAACCCTCGTAACGGATCTCCTCGAACGCTTCGCCATCACTACCTTCAGCCTTCTTGATCGCACGCTCGATGTTGTCTTTCGGTACGTTTGCGGCTTTGGCAGCCTGGATGGCCATTCGAAGTCGAGGATTAAAAGTTGGATCGGGAAGCCCAGTTCTCGCAGCGACTTGCACCTCTCGAACGAGGCGTGTGAAATTTCGGGCCCGGGCCGCATCCTGTCGGCCCTTCCGATGCATGATGTTCTTGAATTTGGAATGTCCAGCCATGTTCCAGGTTCGCTAAAGTAACAGGTTCTGCCTTAGGACCTTGGCACCGCCTGAAATACAGAAAAATTGATAGTTCGCAATTCCGGGTTTCACGAGGCCGACTGGATTCTTGGCTTTGTTGACGGTTTCTTAGCACCATCATGAGATAGAATTGCACGAGTAGCGTTGGCTGCTCAAGGAAGAGACAGAGTGCGGGCGACCAGAAATGACGAACTCACAAGCTACCCCCGAAAACCTGGCGATCAACTCACCGGATGAGAGAAGATTGTACCACCGGTATACGATTGGTTTGGATGCAAAAATGATCATGGATGAGCGGCGAGTCTCTTGCCGCATCACCGATCTTTCCCTAGGAGGCGCGCGAGTTGTATGTGAGAGTTGCGAAAACGCCGGGGAAATTGTCTATCTAGTCATTCCAACTATGGGTCAAGGAACGCCGATAAGGTCAAGAGTGGTCGCGTCAGAATTGGATCAGGCAAGTTTGCGCTTCGAATTAGATGAACATAGCGAAGCTGCTCTCATTATGCATCTCATGGCTGACCCGGCGACACACGATATGCTCTGATCCCTGCAGAAAAACCTCTGGTACGAGCAAAGTCTATCGGCTCTTGGTTTCCTCGCCTAAACAGCGGTATTGCCTAGGTTGGGCAGGGTCGACTCCTCAATCTCGTTATGCATTAGCGACGCAGCAGCATCTCGTCAGCTAGCAGTTGCAGGCGGAATTCTTTACTCATCCCTCTCATCGACATTGCTTGTGGATTGATGGGTGGAGTACACCAAGAACGGTAATGGGGAGGCCTATTCGGCGTCATCAGGGACTTATGACAGCCGGTCTGTCAGCGCGAAAAGGTTCTATAGCTGCGCAATTGTTGTAGGTATTGTTGCAGGCGTCATCGGGGTTGCGTTTCACTCCATCGTGGATTTCGCTCTCTTGCTTCACCATGAGATGCGGACCTTTATCCAACCCATCTATCTAGAAGTCGCGATCTCTGTTGTTCTATCAATGACGATGGCGCTCGCTGCGGCTTATGCGGTCCAACGCTTTGCTCCAGAGGCCGCCGGATCAGGAGTTCAAGAGATAGAGGGTACGCTCGAAGATCGTAGGCCTCTTCGATGGCGTCGCGTGCTTCCAACAAAATTCATTGGCGGTGTTCTAGCACTGTCGTCTGGGCTGGTCCTAGGCCGCGAAGGGCCAACAATCCACATGGGAGCATCGGCAGGTCAAGGAATTGCTCATTCTCTTGGACTACCGAGATTGGAACAAAAGGCGCTTGTCGCGGCAGGTGCTGCAGCAGGGCTCGCGAGTGCCTTTAATGCGCCCGTGGCGGCCGTATTGTTTGTGATCGAAGAGACTAGACGCCAATTCCCCTGGACGTTTCGTACGTACAATGCGGTTATTCTCGCAGCCATATTAAGCGGGATCGTAACTGAGATGATCGGCGGTGTCGGTCCGGACCTAACTTTGCCAAACATGACCGCGTCTTCCATCGAGCAACTCCCCGCTTTTGCTCTCCTGGGTGTCATGCTTGGCTTACTGGGAATCGCATTCAATAGAATTCTTATCTGGACCATGGATATCGTTGCGGGCTGGAATGAGCGACGCCCTTATCTCTTCACTCTAGTTTTTTCGTCGATCGTTGGAGCTCTCTTAATTGCCTTTCCTGAAAGTACAGGAGGAGGGGAGGAACTCATTGTGCACCTTGTGTCGAGCGAGTTGAGTGTTGGCGTTCTGTTCTTGTTGGTCATCGTTCGTGGACTGACCACGTTCGGCAGCTATGCGACGGGCGTCCCAGGGGGGATATTTGCCCCCATGCTAGCACTTGCGGCGTCGTTTGGTCTGGCGTTCGCCGCCATTTGCTCTTACTTGTTCCCCGAATCTGACATTCAGGGGACGAGCATAGCGGTTGCAGCGATGGGTGGCTTGTTCTCGGCTACTGTGAGAGCACCGATGGTCGGAGTTGTTTTAGTTGCCGAACTTACGGGGGCCTATGAGGCTTTGCTCCCAATTCTAATCACTTGTGGATTGGCCAATCTCACAGCACACCATTTCAAAGGCCAGCCCATCTACGAGTTACTTCTTGAGCGCACTCTGCGACTTGCAAGTGGGCCTATTCAAGCTGGACCTGAACGATTGCCCGTCCAACTCGGCGCTAAAGACTGACTTGTTTGGAGGTCTCGTTGGAAAAGCTACGTTTTGGGGTCTTAGGCACTGCGAAGATCGCAGTGAACAAAGTGATACCTCCGATGCAGCAGTGCGACTTTTGTTCTATTGACGCGATAGCATCAAGGGATTTTTCTCGAGCTCGGAACGTCGCACGAGGGCTCGGAATCGCAAAAAGCTATGGGAGTTATGAGGAACTCATCACAGACCCGGACATCGACGCAATTTACAATCCGTTGCCTAACCATTTGCACGTTGAGTGGACCTCGAAAGCGGCGGAAGCTGGCAAGCACGTTCTCTGTGAAAAGCCGATCGACTTAACTTCCGAAGGTGCCGAAAGGCTGATCGAGCTTAGGGATCGAACCGGCGTCTATATCCAAGAAGCATTCATGGTGCGAACGCATCCACAGTGGCTAAAATCGCGCGAAATCATCGATAGTGGCAAGATTGGCGACCTGCGGGCGATCGCCGGCTTTTGCAGCTACTATAATGTCGATCCCGCGAACATTCGAAACAAATCCGATATCGGAGGCGGGGGGCTATTGGACATTGGTTGTTACCCGATTACGACTTCGCGTTTCGTTACTGGCACAGAGCCGAATCGCATCGCGGCCGCCATCGACCATGACCCTCAAATGTCCATCGACCGGCTGGGTAGTGTCTTGATGATGTTTCCGGGCATACAAGCAACCTTCACCTATGGAACGCAGTTGCACCCATTCCAGACAATGAGGTTTCATGGGACCGCTGGCCAGCTCACTGTTGAAATTCCCTTTAATGCCCCTAGCGATCAACCGTGCAAATTGATGCTCGAACTTCGTGAGCCACAAGGATCCGAGGAGTTCATAATAGCTCAATGTGATCAATATGGAGTGGCTGCTGACGCCTTTGCGCGAGCGGTATTGTCACAAGCCGAGCAACCCGTGCCACTGGAGGACACGCTTGCGAATATGAGAGCCATTGACGCAGTGTTCCGAGCGGCAGATGAAGGCAAATGGGTCGCTATCAATTGAAGATAGCACGACAAATCGGAATGCTGACGTTCGCCGTTGTGCTGACGTACGTTCCATTTGCAGGCTACTCTGGCGAAGCCGATGTCGAAAAGGTGGATGCCGCGCGACATGCTGACGGAACATTCACATTCCATGTGACCGTCAAACATGGAGACGAGGGCTGGGACCACTATGCGGATCGATGGGAAGTGGCTGATCGCAATGGCAATGTTATAGCCACTCGCACCTTACTCCATCCTCATGTCAATGAGCAGCCCTTTACCCGATCATTGTCTAAGATAAGGATCGACAACAATATCACACAAGTCTTGATTCGGGCGCATGACAACGTGCATGGATACGGAGGAAGAGAAGTTGTCGTCGATCTTACTCTCTACAACTGACCGTTCATTTGGTTTTGCGACGACGCGAGCGCTGCCCGAATAGAATTTTTTTTGCTTCCGGACTCATCCCTTCTTCTTTGCGAAATTTCGGTCCCAGTTCATAGGCTCTTTTGACAGCGGCCCGTGCACCGATTGATTCGAACCAGCGCTTCACATTGGGAAATTCTTCGAGATCTTGTCCCTGATTTCCATGCGGGACGATCCACGGGTATGTTGCCATGTCGGCTATCGAATAGCTGCCGGCTATGTATTCACGAGTTTCCAACCGTTCATCAAGGACGCCATAAAGACGATTGGTTTCATTGACGTACCGGCTCACTGCGTACTCAAGCTTTTCGTCCGCATAGTTTCTGAAATGATGATTCTGACCTGCCATAGGTCCAAGATTGGCCATCTGCCAAAACAACCACTGAATTGCTTCAAGTCTTTCTCTTGTCGCGGCAGGCAGGAAATGCCCTGTTTTCTCTGAAAGATACATTAATATCGCACCAGACTCGAATACCGAAATTGGGCTTCCTCGATCGGTTGGCTGATGATCGATTACCGCTGGCATTCTGTTGTTGGGGGCGATTTTTAGGAATTCTGGAGAGAATTGATCGCCTATTCCAATGTTTACCGGGGTAATTTTGTATAGTGTGCCCGTCTCCTCCAAAAAAATTGTGATTTTGTGTCCGTTGGGCGTCGGCCAATAAAACAATTCTATCACATTGGGCTCCTTACTTGCGATTCTCTCGTGGACGACCGTTCAAACTTGGTGGATCCTGAATTTGAGTAGACTTGACAGTTTCATACGCAGATTGGAAGCGCAGCGCCACTTTCTTGAATTCGCGGTTGCGGAAGTGAAGGAAGTCGATGGTGTAATCTTTGAACTCGGCCTGGGAAATGGTCGAACCTTTGACCATCTCCGCGAGTTGGCTCCAGAACGTGAGATTTTTGTTTTTGAACGGGAACCTCAACCGCATCCTGCGTGCATGCCTGACGAAAAGCGGATCTTCATTGGCGACTTGAAAGACACGCTTCCTGAAGCCGCTCTGCGATTTGTTGGAAAGGTAGCGCTGATCCATAGTGATATCGGAACGGGAGACGAAATCCGAAACCTAAGCGTCGCACGCTTTCTCAGCGAAGCCTTACCCGACTTTCTCACTCCAAATGGTATCATTATCTCGGACCAACCCCTCAGCAATGCCAGACTGGATGAGGTCAAATTATGCGAAACTGTGCCAAAGGATCGATATTTCGCATACAGGATCGCTTAGCGTATCGTAGGGCGAGCCTAGTTTCAATGAGCTGTAAAGATCTGGATTGTGAACAAGAATTGGCACGCAAAGACACGTTACGCGACGGCTCAGGCACATACCTCGAAAGCCGATGTTCTAGACCTGTTGAACCCCACACAAATTGGGTGACTGCGATATGACGAAACAAGAAGAGCGTCTGGATGAACGATCCAATGATAAATCGCCCGGATATTCTATCCCATACCGCTACGCAAACGAATTAAAAGCAATTTCATATCGCTCTGCGGGTCAAAGTCTCGCGGGCGCGGCGCATGATTTTCGAAGGGTCCTCGGTTGGATTGCCAAATACGAGGTCGTCTTGCGTGGCCTCTCTGGCCCTCCCCCAACACCGAGATGGGATCAGGATTGGTTTACCGGTCTCGACGGAGCTGCCGCATACGCTTTGGTTAGAGAGATCGCGCCCAAAAAAATTTTGGAGGTCGGATCCGGTCACTCAACAAGATTTATGGCACAAGCTCTACGCGATGGGGAGATAAGTTGTTCTCATGTTTGCATTGATCCGGCACCGCGCGCTACACTGAATGGGATCGGCGTCGAGCATCGCAGGACGCTATTATCCCAAGACGACCTCCTGGAAATCCGAGATCTACAATCTGAAGACATCCTATTCGTTGACTCAAGTCATGTGATGATGCCTGGAACCGACGTCGATCTCATATTTTCAGAGTTTCTTGGTGCACTGAACAAAGGTGTAATCGTGCATCTTCACGACATCTTTCTTCCTGACCCCTATCCCAAAGTGTGGACTTGGCGGGGCTATAACGAGCAATGCCTTGCCGCTGCCATTCTTACTCTTGACGCATTTCAACCAATCTTCTCGAGTCACTATGTGCGTACAAGAATGGCTGAAGAACTAACAACCTTCGGCCTTGGCAAATTACCGAGACAACAACTAGTTCCCGAATCAAGTCTTTGGATGACAAGGCTCTAACACGCGACCTAGGACGCGCTGGTATTTACTTCTCGTACCAAAAAGTATCTGGTCGATACACACCTATTTGACCTTGCGGTTCCCAATTATAGATCGCCTTATCAGGAACGTTCATCAAACCCCTTCGTACCGCAACCGGTTGTAGCACATTTGCGACTGTGCCGATTGTATAGCATTGCGGCGCGTACAAACTGAGCATATCCTCCCAGGTTGCACGCCTTGCTTCAGGATCAATCGCACGTTGCCAAGTCTCGAACAATGTCAGCAACTCTTTCGCAACAGGCTCGTCCGGTGGTTCGCCCGCTTGCCCCTTCGTCTCATAGTACTGCCCCCACATCGGCCACTGAGGCTGCCCATATTGATTTGTAGGTGCAAACTCCTGAGGAGATAGATCGGGAGTTGGCGCTCCATTTTCGATACCATACCAAATCGTCATCAATGCTTCGCCGGAGAAAATCCTGTTTCGAAGAACCTCCCTGTCTGAAGGCCTCGTGTGAATGCGAATACCGAGTTCAGCCCAACTCTCGGCAACCAGCTCAAGAAGATCAACCTGTTCAGAATCCTCACCTGCTGTTTCCACTACGAATTCAGCGGGCCGTCCGTCGGGCAAGAGGCGAAGACCCTCTTCATTTCGTTCGGTCAAGCCGACTTCATCTAAGAGTTCGTTAGCCTTCGCTACATCATGACCAAGACAGGCATTTGCAATTTCTGGCGTGTACAAAGGGCTATCCTCAATGATGGTATTGTTTGATGGAGTGGCCAATCCAAAATACAAAAAATTGTTGATAGCCTCTCGATCAACGCCCAGCGACAGCGCGTGCCGGAAGCGTCTGTCACGGAACAAACTTCTCCAGATCTCGTCCTGAGCGTTGAGATTGGGGAACAGGGCCAAGTGGGACCCCCTTGCCTCTTTCCAAAGTCGTGTTTCCAACCCGCTTCGCTCGCTTGCCTCTTTCAAGAATGTGTAATCGCTGAAAAACAATCCTCTAGATTGGAGATCAGTTTCACCCGCTCCCGTCTTAATTGGAATGAGTTTGCTGTCGACTACTTGTAGAATAAATTCGTCGATGTATGGGAGTTGGATGCCATTCTCGTCGACACGATGGAAATAAGAGTTTCGACGCGCCACAAAACGATCCGAGGGTGGGGCGGTTTCGAGCGCCCAAGGTTGTAGCGTGGGAAGATCTGGATTGTTTGCGCGATTCATCCTGCCTCTTCGTCCGAACAGTTGTGCCCAGTCTCGCGCCCCGTCAACCTCTACCATCTTCTTTAGCTCGTCAGGGTCGGCATAGTTCTCATGGAACTGCTTGAGGTAATGCGCTGGAGCGTAAATGAATTCAGGAGACGCTGCCGCAATGCTTTCAATGAAAAACGGATTTGGCTTTGACCATTCATAGGAAATAGTCGTTTCGTCATGAATGGTGACTTTGGGTCTCTCACCGTCCAGTACCATTTGTATGGGCGGGCCTGATGGTCGAATACTCTCGTTGAGCGCCATGTCCTCCCAAAAAAAGCGGAAGTCTTCCGTCGTAAATGGATGGCCGTCAGACCACTTATGTTCTTCACGAAGATGGAACGTAAATTTCCTACCCCCTTCTACCGAATAGTCCGCAAGAATATCGGCAAACAACTCCAATTCTGGAGAGTAGGTAATGAGACGGGCATGACCATATACGTACAGCAGCCGCGTGTCTTTCTCCCTACCAACCAACATCAGGAGTTGCCCGCCAGGTTCTCCTATCTGAGGCATGTCATCGATGACCAGAGGGTTCGTTGGGGGGGCAGCATGGAGTGGGATTGAGATCGTGAATAATAGAGAGAAAATGGCTGCAATACGTGCAAATTTTTCCTGTTCTAGTGAAAATAGTTTTGTGTGTCGCATTAGCTGATTCGCACCTCGTGTTCCCTAGAAATTTCGACAAGTTTGCCAGCTGTTTCTCCGAGTGTATAGGGCTCCGGCCAAGCACTCGGATCGGAGGTTCGGCCCTCATGAATTGCCGAGAAATTGAGCAGATTATTGAGATCTGGTTCGGGAACAGCTGCCAACAGTGCTCTAGTGTATGGATGCTGTGGGTTCTCGAAAAGCGATTGTGTACTTGCAATCTCGACGAGCCGTCCTGCGCACATAACACCGATCCGATCAGCAACATAGCGTACTACGGCGAGGTTATGGGAGATAAACAAGTACGTGAGGTTTAGTTGTCGCTGCAAGTCTCTGAGAAGATTGAGGACTTGAGCCTGTACCGATACATCGAGCGCCGACACAGGCTCGTCGCAGATCAGAAGCTCGGGTTCCAGCGCTAGTGCCCGCGCGATGCCAATTCTTTGCCTTTGCCCACCCGAAAAACTATGCGGATAGCGACGCAGATGTCGGGCGTCCAACCCAACTGCAGCGAGTAGCTTACGCACACGATCACGTCGTTCAGTCTCAGTGCCGAGATTGTGAATGACCATTGGCTCGGCAACAATATCAAAGACCGTCATCCGGGGATTCAGTGAACCGAAAGGATCCTGGAATATGTACTGGACCTTCCGTCGAAATTTCAGGAGCTGATCTTCGTTGAGTGAAAGGATGTCGGTCTCTGATCCATTTTCACGAAAGGTAATTTCGCCTGTATCGGGTGTGAAACCCCGCATGATCAGCTTGCTAAGAGTTGATTTTCCACACCCGCTTTCCCCGACGATGGCCAGGCACTCGCCATGCTTTATGGAGAATGAGACGTCTTGAACAGCTCGGACAACGTTATCTTCAGGGGATTTACTACTCCCACGTGTCCTGAATGATTTGGACAAACCAACCACTTTCAGAACAGTACGATCGGCATGATAAGTCGAAGGTGCTGTCACACTTTTGTTGTTTAGCATCATTGATGCATCGACCCGGATCTCTCGAAGTGCAGTAAGTCTGTCCGATGTGTCCATGTGCAATGTTGGTACGGCTTCCATTAGGGACCGCAAGTACGGATGCTTCGGACGGCGCAGCAAATCCCTGCACGATCCCTTTTCCATGATGCGGCCTCGATACATCACAACAATTTCATCAGCCATATTGGCGACCACACCCAAGTCATGGGTGATAAACAGTATTGCCATTCCGAATTCAGATTGCAGATCCTTCATGAGACGGAGGATTTGCGCCTGGATGGTAACATCTAGCGCGGTCGTCGGTTCATCAGCGATGAGCAGTACTGGATTGCAGACCAGGGCCATAGCGATCATTGCACGCTGACGGAGTCCACCTGAAAGTTCAAAGGGATATGAGCT
>CAYPOV010000137.1:0-12135 GCA_964412385.1 uncultured Geminicoccaceae bacterium | reverse complement strand
ATTCAGAAGCTCAATCGAGTTGGAGAGGGCTCGCGCCGAGGCGCGGGCCCTTTCTATTTTCCGCGCGAAACTGTCTGCTGGTCGTAGCACGACGCATGTGCAATCCCATATTAGCAACAGTGGTGTTGATAGGGAGTTGTCATGACGACTTTTGACGATCGCGAGAAACATGAGGAAGCCAGGTTCAAGCACGATCAGGAGCTTGGCTTCAAAGTCCGCAATCGCCGCAACAAACTCTTCGGTATGTGGTTGGCGCAAGATTATCTGGGCCTCGAGGGAGACGCCGCCTCGAATTATGCCAAAGAGGTGGTCATGGCCGATTTCGAAAAGCCTGGTGATGATGATGTCGTCGAAAAGGTCCAAGCTGACCTTGAGAAGGCGAACAAATCCATGACCGAGAACGAAATCAAAAAGCGTCTTGCCGAGTTTGATCTGCTCGCCAAAGAACAAGTAATGTCGGAGTGACATTGAGCAAACCGAACCCGATTCCCAATTCGAACGCTCAGGAAAACAAGAAGCCCGGCGCCAAACCAGATGATGCACGTGTGCGTCAACAGCCGAAAGGTGAGGTGAACGGTCCGAGGGGACCCGAGCCGACGCGCTTTGGCGATTGGGAAAAAAACGGGCGCTGTTCGGATTTTTAACAGCCGATCATGGTCGGTTAGCTGTTGCATTTCGTTTCCGCGATCTCGGAACGTCTGTATAGTCGCGCGCCACTTAGCATGTGTGTGCAACCGGAATGACGAGAGAGTGAATGGCTGAGGTCCTTTCGAACCAACGCAGTGAAGATCGCAATCGCGCCCTTGAAGCCGCGATTTCGCAAATCGAACGGGCCTTCGGTAAAGGCTCGGTCATGCGTCTTGCGCATGGCGAGCAGCTTGCTGATATCGAGACGATTTCGACGGGATCGCTCAGCCTCGACATTGCCTTGGGCGTCGGCGGATTGCCGCGTGGCCGTATCGTCGAAATCTATGGTCCCGAGAGTTCCGGCAAGACCACACTCACTCTTCATGTGTTGGCCGAAGCACAAAAGCAGAACGGCGCCTGTGCATTCATCGATGCTGAACATGCACTCGATCCGACCTATGCACGCAAGCTAGGGGTCAATCTCGAAGACCTTTTGATCTCCCAGCCCGACACCGGCGAGCAAGCCTTGGAGATTGCTGACACACTCGTGCGCTCAGGCGCCATTGATGTGATTGTCGTGGACAGTGTCGCGGCTTTGGTGCCCAAGGCGGAACTCGAAGGCGAAATGGGCGATGCCCATGTCGGCCTTCAAGCCCGATTGATGAGCCAGGCGCTTCGCAAGCTCACCGCCAGCATTAGTCGCTCGAAATGCATGGTCATTTTTACCAACCAAATCCGCTCGAAGATTGGCGTGATGTTTGGCAGCCCCGAGACCACGACGGGCGGCAACGCGCTCAAGTTCTATTCCTCCGTGCGCCTCGACATCCGACGCATCGGCCAGGTCAAGGACCGCGATGAGACTGTGGGCAACCAGACGCGTGTCAAAGTCGTCAAGAACAAGGTGGCGCCGCCATTCCGTATTGTGGAGTTCGACATCATGTATGGCGAAGGGATCTCCAAGACGGGTGAGCTTCTGGATCTTGGTGTGAAAGCCGGTGTGGTCGAGAAATCGGGTTCCTGGTTTTCCCACGACTCCAAGCGGATCGGTCAGGGCCGCGAAAACGCCAAGACCTTTCTTCGAGAAAATCCCGAGATTGCCGAGACAATCGAGAATGCGATCCGCGCTCATGCTGGGCTCAATGGCAATGAAGGCGTGAGCATGGATCTCTTGGACGAGGATCTCAGTCCGGAAGACTGACCGGCCGGTCACCGAATAAAAACTCAGGCGGCACCTGACACCGAATGCAAACCACCAACGAAATCCGCTCGACCTTTCTTGAGTTCTTCGGACGGCACGGCCACGAGATCGTGCCCTCGAGCCCGCTCGTGCCGCTCAATGACCCTAGCCTGCTATTCACCAATGCCGGCATGGTGCAGTTCAAGAATGTCTTCACAGGCGTCGAGCAACGCCCCTATTGCCGCGCCACCACCTCGCAAAAATGCGTGCGCGCCGGCGGTAAGCACAACGATCTCGACAATGTCGGCTACACGGCCCGCCACCTCACCTTCTTCGAGATGCTGGGCAACTTCTCGTTCGGTGATTACTTCAAGCCGCTCGCCATCGAACTTGCCTGGAACCTGGTGACCGAAGGCTTCGGCCTTGCCAAGGATCGTCTGCTCGTCACCGTCTATGCCGAGGACGAGGACGCGTTCGAGCTTTGGCGCAAAATCGCCGGCCTTCCCGAAGAGCGCATCATTAAGATCCCCACCTCCGACAATTTCTGGTCGATGGGCGATGTCGGACCTTGCGGACCCTGCTCGGAGATCTTCTATGACCACGGACCGGAGGTCGCAGGCGGCCCGCCCGGAAGCCCGGACGAGGACGGTGACCGCTTCATCGAGATCTGGAACCTTGTCTTCATGCAATTCGAGCAGTTCCCCGGTGGCGAACGCCAGCCGCTGCCCAAACCCTCCATCGATACCGGCATGGGGCTGGAGCGTTTTGCCGCTGTCATGCAAGGCGTGCACGAGGTCTACGAGATCGACCTCTTCCAGCGCCTGATCACCGCCAGTGTCGAGCTTACCGGCGTGCCGGCAACCGGCGCCACCGCGGCATCCCACAAAGTCATCGCCGATCACCTGCGCTCCAGTGCCTTTCTCATCGCCGATGGTGTTACCCCGTCCAACGATGGCCGAGGCTATGTGCTCCGCCGCATCATGCGCCGAGCCATGCGCCACGCCCATCTCTTGGGGGCCAAGGACCCATTGCTCTGGCGCCTCGTGCCCGAGCTTGTCGGTGAAATGGGGGCTGCCTTCCCGGAGCTGCCGCGCGCGCAAGCCAACATCGAAGAATGGCTCAAGCTCGAGGAAGTCAACTTTCGTAAGACCTTGGAACGTGGTCTGGGCTTGCTCGAGGACGAACTCGACCGACTTGCCCCTGATACCGCCCTGCCCGGCGAAACCGCCTTCAAGCTCTACGACACCTATGGCTTCCCGCTCGATCTTACCCAAGACGCCCTGCGCGCCCAGAACCGCACAGTCGATATTGCGGGCTTCGAGGCCTCGATGAAGCGCCAGAAGGAGGCCGCGCGCAAGAGTTGGAAGGGCTCCGGCGAGGGCGGCATCGATCCTATCTGGTACGACATCCGCGATAGCCATGGTGCGACGGAGTTCCTAGGGTATGAGACCGAACGCGCCGAAGCCGAAATCCTCGCCATCGTCGTCGACGGCCAATCCCTCGAGCGTGCCGCGCCCGGTCAAGCGATCGAGCTGATCACTAGCCAAACGCCGTTCTATGGGGAATCCGGCGGGCAAATCGGTGATACCGGCACGATCGAAGGCAGCGATTTCAAGCTCGAGGTCACCGACACGAAAAAAATCCTGGGTGATCTTTGGCTGCACACCTGCCAAGTCGTCTCGGGCACGCCCAAGCCCGGCGAGGCCGTGTTATTGCAGGTCGACAGCGCACGCCGCCGGCAAATCAGACGCGCCCACAGCGCCACTCATCTGCTGCACAAAGCGCTCAGACGCCATCTCGGTGATCACGTCGCGCAGCGCGGCTCGCTCGTCGCCCCCGACCGTCTGCGCTTCGATTTCAGCCATCCGAAGCCCATCGAAGGCCAGCAGCTTCTCGATATCGAGCGCGAGGTCAATGAACTCGCGCGCCAGAATGCCGAGGTCTCGATCCGTTACATGGAGCGCGATGCCGCCATCGATAGCGGTGCCATGGCGCTTTTCGGCGAAAAATACGGCGATGAGGTTCGCGTCGTCTCAATGGGTAAAAGTTCCGACAATAGCACCTACTCGGTCGAACTATGCGGCGGTACCCATGTCGCACGCACCGGCGACATCGCCCTTGTCAATCTCGTCGGCGAAAGTGCCGTCGCCGCGGGCATCCGCCGCATCGAAGCCCTCACCGGCGAAGCCGCGCTCGCCGAATTCCGCCATTCCGAGCAAATCCTCGATCAAGCCGCCGGCGTTCTCAAGGTGCAAGGCAAGGACCTTCCCGCCCGCATCACCGCTCTGATCGACGACCGGCGGCGCGTTGAGCGCGAGCTGGTCGAGCTTCGCCAAAAAATCGCCTCGGGCGATATCGGCAATGGCCAGGCCACCAAGAATTATGGCTCGATCACCTTCGCCGGACGCGCGCTCCAAGGTGTTCCCGCCAAAGAACTGCGCGGCACCGCCGACACCATCAAGAAAGACTTCGAGTCCGGCGTTGTCGCCCTCGTCAGCGAATTCGACGGCAAAGCCGCCATCGTTGTCAGCGTTACCGACGATCTCACCGATCGCCTCAATGCCGTTGAGCTCGTCAAGCAAGGTGTCGGCATCCTCGGCGGCAAAGGCGGCGGCGGCCGGGCCGATTTCGCCCAAGGCGGCGGCAGCGACCCCAGCCGTGCGGCCGACGCCATCGACGCCGTCGAACAATTGGTCAAGCAAGCCGCCACCAACTAGCAGGCAAGCACCTTCCGTAGCGACGCCTCGATCTGCCCGCTGCACCACTCATCGCCGTAAGCCGCGTCGCTCTTCGCCCGAAGCTCGGCCTGTTCGGGCAGCGCGACAACCCGGTCCGAAAGACCCGCAACACTAGGTGCAGTCTCCTCCAACAAGGGCCGCAAGGGCGGCAACGTCGCCGTCATTGTCCCCCAAAGGATTGCCGTCACCAAATCGGCAAGCCCGACTTCCTCCGTTCCCAGCATCGTGCCGGCCTCGGCGGTCAAGCCATGCTCTCGCCCCGTCGCCTCGAAAATCGCCATCCATCGTGCCAAACGCGGCCGGTACACATCCCACGCCGCCTGTGTCCACATCTGCGCGCCATTGTAGAGCGTCATCTCATAGAGCACGTCATTGGCATCGGCGATCACCTTCACCGTTAACGCCTCGGCCGCGAGATCCTCCGGCATCAGCCCATGCATCCGGCCCAAATAATGCAAAATCGCCGGCATCTGCGCCAAGGACACATCGGCCGTATGATCCACCAGCACCGGCGGCCCCATATGTGGCGCCAACTGCTCTCCCGGCGATTCGCTCTTCAATGCCGCAATCGCCTCCGCACCGACCTCGTCCCACCTTGCCCCCGCATGCGCCAAAACCGCCCGCACAAACTGCCCCCGAAACGGCACCGGCCAGTAATAAAGCGTGTAATCAGCCATCGTTCAGCCTCCCTGCAGCACCCTTCAACAAACCCGGCATTAGTCCAAACGCCCGGCATCGTCGAGCCAATGCCCCAACTAGCGGCATTGTAGGGCTTTTCGCAGGGGCCGGACGCCGGCCCCCACACTCCCGCGGCTTGTTTTACGCAAGCGAGAATAGCACTCAAACTATGACGCTAGAGCGGCCTCGTCTTGGCGGCTGCGTAACAGCTTCACCACCTCGTCGCTGAGAAAATGATCCCCCGTGTCTGCTGCCTGATCGACCAGCCGATCTCGCAAAGCCCGAGCCTGCTCCAAAGGTAAGCGTTCCGCCAGCAATAGGAAAACACCACGAAAGCGCGGGTCGTCGAGATGGGCTTTCCAACGCTCCTCGCGGGCGTCGCCAAGAAAGGCCGGGTAAATGAAATACTCCATGATCTTGTCGTGCCGGAAGACAATATCCCCATGGATGTCCCCGCCCACACGACGCACCAAAAGCTTATGCCGCTCCATCGCAGCCACCTCGTTTGGCCAATCTTCGATCGATGGCGCCTTGGAGTCGGCAAGCCTCAGCTCGAAACAATGCTCGGCGAATGGCTGAAGTGGAAAATCGGCACCCATATTGCTGGATCGATAGTCCTCTGCCATCAACTCATAGGCTTGGTGTTGAAGCTCCATGTGATCAGGTTGATGCCCTTGCCCAAGGATTTGTGCCACCAAGGTCAAGTCCATCGGATTGGCAAGCCGCGTTTGGAAAGCCTCACGTTCCTCGCTTGCCTCAAATCTATCAAACACTCTTGCCAGGAATGCACGCGCACGCCGGTTGAATTCCTCGCCGCGAATCTGACTAGCCTCCGGCAGTTCGGCCTCTCGTGATACCAAATAGTCCTCAATCAAGGGCCGGTCCAATGGCAGCAGCGTGAAGCACTTGGCAAGGCTCGGCTTCAGCCATTCCATCGGCTGAGACGAAAGCATGATGTTTCCTTCGAAATGGCGTTGCGCAAAATTGCTGATTTGACCGCGCGTCTCCGCCGAAACTTCGTTGAGCCCATCGATGATGACATCAAAGGCACCCGACGAAATGAGCTGCTGAAGGAAAGAATCGTCCGCTGGAAGACCGGGTAGCTTGGCCGTGATGGCCTCCATGACCCCTGTATCGCAACGCGATGCTGGCAGAAAGACCACGATTCGCCTGGAGCGCTTCGCAAGGAGCTTAAGATACATGCTCTTGCCCGTGCCCGATGCGCCCTCAAGAATGATCTGGCCTTTGATGGTTGGGATGGCTTCTTGCAGGGGATGCACGAGGCCATGCTCGTCACGAACCTCCGACCCTCCAAAGTAATACCTCTCTTTAAAATGCTCCAAATCGGCATCAGCCACCAGGGAACGGCGAAAGGGAAGGAACAAAAGCCGGCGCAAGAAGGGCACGTAGGCCAGGAGAAGACCCACATAGAACAAACCGAAGAAACGCCGCGGCCACTTATTCCAAAAGAAGAAGGCGCGAATCGGTTTCGCCCATGACCAGGGGTAGAGAGCGACAAGGCCAACCCAGAGTGCGACTTGCAAGCCCCACACTTTGAGCCCCTGACCCGCCCAGTCTAGTCGATCAATGCCGTTGATATGCTTCTCGATTGTGTTGGCACTATTGGTATTGCCGGAGCGACGGAGTTCCTCCTCCCACTGAACAAGGGTGGCACGATGCCGAGCCGGCCAACAGGTTGACGAAAGAAACGAGCGAACCTGTTGCATGAATAACGGTAGGCTAACCGGGAGATTGACATTAGTCTTGTCGACTAGAGGCAGTCTGCTGAGTGTCTCCGATGTCCCAACAGAAGATGCCTGACAAACATCGTTAACTATTCTTCCAACATTGATTCCGAGTTCATCGAGGAGCTCGGGAAGTTGGGCTAGCGACTGCCAACCGCTAAGAAGATGGTCAAGCTCAACTTCAGCGTCATCCAAATCACCACCAATTCTGTCGATCCGGCGAACTTGAACCTCACCGGGCGCTTCGCCCGTCCAAGTGACAACAGTCTGGAGCATGGCGCTCCCACCTCCAAACAAACGGGCGGTGGCTCTAGACGATTCACGCTCCCAGTACGGCGCCTTTGTTGTGTGATTGAGCGCATGGAAAACCGGTATGATCCCGTGCGCGTCTAACCTGATCAAAGTCTGCACCGCCGCCCGGCGAACATCCCAGTCGCTATGCTCGAGTCTTTGGGCAATGGCGGGCGAAAGCTCAGATGTGAATGGAGCTAAGGCGGTCCACACATCAAATTCATCGTCCAATTCAACGAGAAGGACAAAAGCAGCAGAGGGTGATTCCTCAAAGGCATGTCGCACGCCAGCGACCGCCCAATCAGGAAAGCGCTTCTTTTGGTCTTCCTGAGACAAGGCACAATCAATCGAGCTCAGTGCAAAGAAGACACCAACGGCGAAATACCTAGTCCAGGAAACGAGCCCTTGATGAAGACCCCTCGGCAGCACGCCTGTTCACTCCTCCCCAAAATATAGCGCCAAGGAAGCACGCTCGACTGAAACTGTCGCCGAGAAACACGAACTTGAAGATCAATTAGTATTTGCCAAGGCCGTCTGCGGGCAAAGCTCCGCTTTCAAGAAAACCTCGTCCATTCGCGCGCCAGCTATGATACCAACGATCCTGAAACCGTAGGGCCTCTTCTGATACTCACCAGAGTTCTATCGACTTAATGGGCTTGCGACCGATCGGCCAATGCACTTTCCTCTTTTGCACGAACGACAACAGGCCTCGAAGCGACCTTGCGGCCATAGTAGCGTCTTAGATTTGTCTGCTGCGATAGAGTGCGCTCTGTGGTCGTAAGCACTCTCAATCATCTCAGCCAGACATTCCAATACATCTTGCGCGAGGGTTTGCAGCGACTGTCGTCAATTGAGGTAGGGCGGTCGTGCGAGGGTGAAGGCAATTGCCGCTGGAAGTCATCCTATAATCATGGTAGAATACCTAGCTTTGAAGATTGTATGGGAATGTCATAAATGAGGTTCTTCGAATTTTGTCTTTTGTCATCAGGAAGCCCGGAGGTTTGGGCGGAGTGAAAATTGCACGAACGAATTATCGATGTGAGATCGGCCGGCTCAGTGGGGCCGGAAAGTCAGGCGTGGCCTGGGTCGGAGGTTCGGTCCAAAGGACCCCTGGGGTCCGGGGAGATGGTATCTTCCCGGAAAAAACTTTCGCGGAGTTGCCTTTTTTACAGGATCGAACCCGATGCTTTGCCGGTGCTTTTACACGAACGAATTATGCTGTGAGGCATGCGGGATCGGACTTTCGCAAAAATGCACGAACGAATTAAGGAGTGTGAGATCGGCCGGCTCGTTGGGCTGGAAAGCCAGGCTTCGCCTGGGTCGAAGGCTCGGTCCAAAGGCCCCCTGGGGCCCGGGCAGATGGTATCTCCCCGGGAAAATGCTTCTTGTCGATTGGATTTTTACAGGATCGAACCCGAGGCCTGTTTGGCGCGGGTTGGGGAAGGTTAGGGAGATGGTGGGTCGCTGTCGGCGGGGCGGATGAGTTCGAGGCGGATGTGGCGGGTATCGATGGTGACTTTGCCGGCGTCCTCGAAATTGACGGTGATTTTGGTGCCGATGGCGGATTGGACGCGGCCGGTGCCCCATTCGGGATGGTCGGGGTGTTGGACCCAGGCGCCGGGGGTGAGAGTGAGTTCCAAGGGGTTGCCTCCTTTGGGGTCGTGTTCGGGATCATCTGCGGGGTCGGTTTAGGAATTGGTTAACCATCATCATTCACTGACGGGCTTAGCGTTTCTGCTATGCGGAGAGTGGTGATGTGGAACAGGATTGGAAGGTGGTTGTCATCGAAGCCTGCTGATGAGCATGAACAGCCATGGTTTGGTGACGGTGATTGTTGGGCTGATGACGCTGATGAGGACGATCTCTTGGGCGATGTGACGGCGTCTGACCACGGATCCGCCTCGGAATCCGCCGAGATGCAGGTGTCTGAGGTCGAGTTGGCGTCGAATGTGATCCGGTTTGTGCCTCGGGAGGTTTTCGAGGCGCGGTATCGCACCGGCTAGTCGGTGCCGCCGTTCGGGTTGGTTGGCCGGAGGTGTTGTGGGTTGGGCGTGGCGTTATCGGGTCCCATATCGTGGTAATGGGATTTGAGGGATTGGGTTGCCATGCGTCTGATGCACATACCTGTTGCCGTTTTGTTCGTGATTCTTGGGGTGGCGGTGGCGATGGCGGCCTATCTTTGGTGGCAGCTCGAGGATGTCGAGATGTCGATCCATGGCTGGCTGGCGCTGACCCTTGGGGTGGTGTTTACGCTGTTGCTGGGGATGGGTCTGATGCGGCTCGCCTATTGGAGCCATCACCAGGGCTATGATGATCGAGTGGATCACGATCTGGATGGCGACCGCTGAGCCCGAGGCTCGAGAATTTTTTTCGGCCGCGTGGTTTGTTCTAGGAATGTTCCTATGAGTTGGGGGATATTGGAGCCGACCTTGTAGCTTTGCGGCGCGCGCGTTGTGCTCAGGGCGTGGCGTAGCGCCGGCGTGAACCGGGCCAGGTCCTCGCAGACCCGAATGCCGTAGTGCTGGGCGATCAGGCGAACAAACTCGGTCTGGTCGTTGGCCGGGTGGTTCTTGGAGGTAGCACCCCTTCTCGGTACGGCGAGGATGGGGCGTCCAGCACGCATGGCGTCTCCAAGAATGCCGGCACCGCCGTGGCAGATGACGAGGCGGGCCTTGTCCAGTGACTGGCGCATCTCGCTCTGGCTCATGAAGCGTTGCCAGGTGAGGTGTCGTGGTTGGACGCCCGAGTGGCCGATTTGTGCGAAGCCTTTGATCTGGAGTTCGGCTGCCGCAATGTCTGCGGCATCGACCAGCTCATCGAAGCCGTGGACGAAGGTACCGACAGAAAGGAAGATCAAAGCAGCGGACCGTCAGCCAAGCTGGCTCTGGGGAAATGATTGAGCTTGTCCGGCCATTGGACGATGAAGAGGGAGGAAAAATGATAGGCGATGCGGCCGGCGAGCGAGGGTTTGAGCGACCCGCAGGTCTCGACAAAGATGGTTTGAGCGCCAAGCAGACGTCCAAGCACGAGGGTCGGGATGGCGACATCGGCGCCGGTCGAGATGATAAGTTCCGGTTTTTCTTTGAGAAGGATGAATAGCGACTGCAGTGCATTGGCTAGAGTTCGGGTTATCGATCGTCGCGGATGGGTAACGAAATAGGCGCGGTTGCAGCCGATATGGCGACCGGTCTCGAATGTGATGTGATAGCAGTTCGTGAATGTAATTCCATTAAGCGCTCGGCACATCTCGGTGTAATGGCCGCCAGGCGAATAGGTGAGGCAAGTCTTTCGGGGCTCGTGCCAGTGAGGCTCAGGCTTTCTGGTGGACGAGCGTTCGTTTTGGATAATGCTTCGCGATGCGCTGGCTTCTGTCGAGGATGACATAGAGCGGTTCGGTTTGATCAAAGCGGTCGAGCGCGTACACGGAATCATAGGCATAAAGATCGAGCGGGACGCCTTTAAAAAATGCAAGACAACGCAGCCTCAACAAGAGAAAGTTGGTGCGCAACCAATTTATCTGTCCTGGTGGGAAGATGAGGCGCAAGTCGATGTCTGACCGCGGTGTGCGCGTTCCCAATCCAACGCCCTGACTGCCGATGCACAAAGCTTCGCCAAGCCACACGAGGTTACGAAGTAAACCGCAGGTTCGTCGCAAAAAGTCATCGATGTGTCGGGGGTCTCGGTTATAAAATCGGCAATAGCGAGCACAAACCCAGAACTGACCATTGAGCGAGAAATTGAAGCTATGCGCAATGATCGCAGAACCAATCGCCGACACGCCGAGTTGGATCCCGCATTGAGTGAGAATGACAAAGAACAAAAAGAAGAAAGCGAGTTCCAGCATGAGGCGAAAGATGAGTTCCTTGGTCCCCATGCCGCGTATTCCCTGCGACCACCAATTGATGACCAAAATCGCCGTACATGACTGAAGTAGGGCTTGTACACCGCCAGCATTGGGAGCCCAGGAAAAGACCTTCTTCTTGACGTAGTGGGTTTGGCTTGGCTTCAATTCCGTACTCGAACACAAATTGGGACATGAGATCACCTATCACTCTTGCTAGATCATTGGCTGCATCTCGGATTCGGTAGACGTGAACAAGCTCTTACTCCTGGTGTTTTTTGTCACCTGCATTTTTCCCTTTTTCTCCGCTTCTGTCATGGCATCATTCGGACTGCAACAGGTGCGAGTGGTAAGTTTCATCACGATTTTCCTACTCTTGACCGTATCCACTGTATTCTTGGCATACCGTGTCCCGCTGCGAAACCCATCTGTGTATTTAGTACCTCTATCCATCCTCTTGTTATCTGTCTTTTGTTCCATAGGTGACACCACTGGTCTGCTCGACTACAAAATTTCGTTGATCGCCTTGAGTGTTTTGATCGCACCTAGCCTTGCGTTTCAATTTCAAGACTTCGATCTGGAAAAGCTCATTCTATGGACCCTTGGTGGATATGTTGCGATCACCTTCATCACGGTGGCCGTTCTCGGACCGGCTGAGTTCCATATTGGCAGCGGCACATTTAAGCGACTAGATTTAACCGGTTCGGTTGTCACTCACAGTAGCATCTGCACGATCTTTCTCGTTGGAGCCCTGGCAACGATCAGCGAGGAAAGGGGTAAAAGGTACATTGTCGTTTTATTGACAGTATCATTGTCAATAGCAGCCTTATGGATGATCCTCGCCACAGCCACACGTACAGTAATCTTTACGCTTGTGATCTATTTCGCTTTATTAATTTTCACCTCAAAAAAAATCGCAAATGATATCTTATTTTTCATCATTTTTTCAACGTGCGCCGTTTTAACAATTTTGACTTATTCTATTATTTGGAATAATTCATTCATATTATGGCTTTTTGGTGCGCAGCAAGACTACAG
>CAYPOV010000136.1:0-12172 GCA_964412385.1 uncultured Geminicoccaceae bacterium | reverse complement strand
AGGGGCGTCAAGGCGGCCGGGCGAATTGGCCGGTTCTTGAAAAAAAACGATCTCTTACCGAGCTTAGTGCTCTGTTCGACTGCGGTAAGGGCGCAGCGGACGTGGGAACTCGTTGCCGAGCCTTGGAAAAGCAAAGTCGAGATCAAGAATCTCAAAGGCCTCTATCTTGCCTCGCCAAGTCAGATTCTAGCGATTATTCGAAGGCAGGATCCAGCCCATGCCCGGCTCATGGTCATCGGTCACAATCCCGGGATGGCCAGTCTCGCAGAACAGCTGTTCGGCACGGGAGACCAAGAAGCGGCCATCCTCATGGCCTACAAGTATCCCACGGGTGGTTTGGCCCATTTCGTGTTCGACGTGGACGATTGGACGGCCGTGAGCCCGGGTGGGGGGCGCCTTCTGCGGTTCGTTCAGCCGCGCCTCTTGGACTGATTCTCGCACACTACCGCTGTCGCAAACTTGTCAATTTCGCGAACTAATGATGACGAAACGTCAGCCTTGGAGACACTCATGGGCCGTGTGCTTTCTTTTTTTACCGGAGTCATGATGATGGCCGCTCACGCCGTCGCGGACGAAGCGCCGACATTGTTGACCGATCCTCTCCTCCTCGATCCCGGAACCAATTCGGTTTCAGTCGTTTGGTTCACCGAATTCGAGGGTGCTAATCACCGTGTCGAAGTAGGCAAAGACCAGACACCGCGTGTGGTCGCCGCATCCACAAGCAAACTCTCCCGGACCGCCGAGGATGGGCGATCGCACATCGAGGGTCAGGCCGGTGAGGGCGAGGTCTTACAAGAAACCACACCGCGCGATATCTACCGACACGAAGCCCTCGTCGATGGCCTCGAGAGTGGTACTGCTGAAACCTACCGGGTTATCAGCGAAGACACCTCGGGCAACCCAGTCGAGAGTGATTATTTCACATTGGCTTCGCTGCCACCCGCGGGTGCGCCGCTCAAGATTCTGTTGACATCGGATCATCAGTCCAAAGCGATGACTCCGGCCAATCTCCAGAAAGTCGTGGACACCATCGGTCAAGTCGATGCCGTTTTCTTCGCTGGCGATCTCGTCAACATTCCCGACCGTGCGTCGGAATGGTTCGATGATGCGCGCGGCAAGGCGTTCTTCCCGAGCCTCCAGGGCCGTGCCGATAGCACGCTCAAGATCGCCAATGGCGGCACCCACACATTCCAAGGTGGTGCGATCATCCAAAATGCACCGCTTTATCCGGTGATCGGCAATCATGAGGTGATGGGCCGATACGAGCCTGAGAAACCGATAAGGGATCAGTTCAATAGCCCCAGACCGCGCAAGGTGGCGGAACAGGAGGCGGAGGAACGCGGTCCCTGGAAAGATGAGGCCGAGAAAAAAGCCTGGATCGAAGACAACAGTTTCAACGCCACGACGTTCAACGAGATTTTCGCGTTTCCGGAATTCACCAACGACAAAGGCTATTTTTTCCGTCGATTTGGCGATGTGGCTCTGGTTGGTCTCCACTTAACCCGCATTTGGCGCTCGCCAAAGATCGATGGCGAAACCCGCGGCCGCTATGTTGAGGCCGACGCCGATCTGGGCGATCCATCGGCCTGGGGGTGGGGCACCTTTCCCTTCGTGACGATCGAGCGTGGCTCCCCTCAATATCAGTGGCTCGCGGAGATCCTGCAGTCCGACGACTTTGCAACTGCACCCTACAAAGTCGTGATGCTTCATCATCCACCACGCGGGTTCGGTGGCAATTCGGTTCCGTCTTTTGTCGAGCCGGAGCAAATCATCGAGCACGATGGCGAGGGCAACGTGACCTCGGTCCGCTATGAATATCCGATCATCAAGGACATGATGATCCACGATCTCGAACCGCTCCTTATTGAGCACGAGGTCGATCTGGTTCTTTTCGGTCACTCACACATTTGGCAGCACATCGTTCATCCAGAAGGGATGCACTATTTGGAGACCGCCAATGTGGGAAACACTTACGGATGCTTCTTGGAAGGCGGACCGATTCGAGAGAACCACCCCGACGATCCGCGCTTCGATGCCGCCAATTATACCAAGGCCGGCGACGCATACGGCCTTCCCGCCACGCCGCCCAGCATTTTTGCTCCGCAGAATGACGAGCAAGGCAATCCCTCGCCCTGTGTCACCAGCAATAACCTCACGGCGTTCTCAATTCTTGATACCGGCAAAGGAACCGTCGACAGCTACGTCTACGATGTCCGCAATCCGGAAACGGCAGTGCGAATGTTCGATAGCTTCGCCCTCAAGCCAGACGAAGGCTAAACGACGAGTTCGGTGCTGGCGCAGCGTATACGACACTGCTAAAAGCAGATGGTGAGAAATAACTGCATGCCCGGGAGGCTTGAGGAATGCAGACGAAACTCTTTGCAACTACAGCATTGTTGTCGTCACTTGTGTGGGCTGCCGGCGCATGGGCCCAATCCGGATTGTTGGATCAGGCTGTCGGCGGTTATAGCTTCGAGGAGGCTGCCAAAGAAGCGCCAGAGACCAAGAATTTTAACTCCGATGACGGCGTTCTGACGTTCGCAATTGTGACGCACACAGCCGGCAATGGCTTCTTCGATCCCACCTATGTCGGTGCGCAAATGGCAGCCGACATGATTGGGGCCAAGCTGTTGATGCTAGGCTCAGAAGCGCCTGTCGATGACATCCCGCGTGAGCTCGAGATCCTCAATCAGATCGTCCAAGATCCCACCATCGATGGGCTGATCATGACGACACCGCAAGCGGGTGCCTACGATGACATCGTCAGCACACTCGAAGAACGGGGCGTGCCTGTAGCAACCACCAATAGCTATGACGGCACCCTCCACAATCGCGGCAGAATTAGCCATACGGGCCAAGACGCCAGTGCTGCCGCCTTAGGGGGCCTGGCGATGGCACAGTGCATCGCGGAATCGGGCTTTGATGGCGGCTCCATCTTGTTCCCCAGCACAACCACGCTCGGCAACGTCGAAGTCAACAACCGGGTCACAGCCGCCTATACGGCGACCGTCGCAGCACTCGGTTCGGCAGGGCTCTTGGGCAATTTCACCGTCGATGCAGGCCCCGAAAATATTGGTATCGACGTTGACGCCAACAATATCGTGGGCTCGATCGTAAGCTTGATCGAAAGTCGCGGCGACGTCGTCGGCATCATGGGCAATAACGGCTTCGTCACACCGGCGATCGGCAATGCGGTGGCACAGCTCGGGATCGGCGATGAGATCTGCTCCTATGGTTTTGATCTCGGACCAGCCCAGCTCGAGGCCATTCGCAATGGCGATCTTGACGGCTCGCTCGGTCAACAGCCCTTCCTGCAAGGATTTTGGCCGGTGATGCAGCTTTATCTTCAGATCGACCGCGGTATCAGTGCTGCCGATCTCGACACCAAGGCGCAGCTTATCACCAAGGACAATGTCGACACCGTCGGCAAGCGCTTCGAGAACTAGGCTTATCATCGCATGGGCGCAGCAGTCGTCGCTGCGCCTTCTTTGCGAACTATGGCAACTTCCTTCTCTTCTTCGGACATGACCTCACGCCGGGGTACGAGCTTCGGCGGTTTCCCCTTCGGCTGGGAAGTCGGTCTCATCGTGTTCATGATCCTGCTCTACATCGTTGGGGCATGGATCAATCCCCGCTTCTTTGGCGATTTCACTGCACTTCAGTCGATCCTGCGCGACGCATCGCGTTTCGGCATCATGGCGGTCGGCATGACCTTCGTGATCGTCAACAAGGATCTCGACCTCTCGGTGGGCTCAACGGTTGGCCTCATCGCCGTTCTCTTCTCGATCCTGTTCTCACCCACGCATCTCGATCTTGGTGCCTCGACTTCCGTTGCGATCTGCGTTTTCTTCGGGCTCGGCATCGGTCTGCTCAATGGTATTCTGGTCACGATTCTCAAGGTGCCGGCGTTCATTGCCACGCTCACCATGCTCTTCATCGGCCGTGGCCTGGTCCTCGGGCTCACCGGCGGAAAAACCATCTCCTATCCGCAAAAGGCTGAGGAATACGCTTTTTTTGCCCTTGGTGAATTCAACGCCTTCGGCTTCAATAACCAAATCATCCTTTTTCTGATCATCGCCATTGTGGGTGCGGTGATCCTAGCGCGCACCCGTTGGGGCTATGAGACCTATGCCACAGGCGGCAACGCGCTTGCCGCCGACTATGCGGGTATCAGTACCCGTCTTGTCCGGATCCGTGGCTTTATGATCTCGTCATTTTGTGCCGTGCTTGCGGGATTGATGAACGTGGCACAGGACAAAACCGTCACCAGCCAATATGGCCAAGGTGCCGAGCTCATTGTCATTGCCTCAGTGATCGTAGGCGGTGCTAGCATTCTCGGCGGGAGGGGGCGCGTCCTGGGTTCGTGCTTGGGCGCCATTCTTATCGTCCTCATCGACAAGGTTTTGCGCGAAGGTGTTCCCATCACGCGCTTTGTCACGGTCGGCGAACAGACCTTCGAGGTCCAGGCGATGGCGCAGTTGCCGCCTGGTGCCGTGCCGGCGTTCTTGGGTCTCATTCTCATCATCGCGGTGCTGCTCGAGCCCGTCCTTATTCGCGGCAAGCTCATCCAACGGGCTTGGGCACGCCTTCGCGGTGGTACGCCGCCTCAAATCGAGATCCAAACCATCGCCATCGAAGGGGCCAAAACACATGGTGGCACGCTCTCGGAAGCCGCCTTTAGGGCTACCGGACTTCGCCGCTTCTTGATGCAGCGAGAGGCTGCTGCGGTGATCTTCGCCATCATTCTTTGGGTGATCGGCTTTTGGCTCAGGCCGGATTTCTGGGCTAGCCTCGATAACAGCTTCAACCTTCTCCTAGCCTTCACCGAGATCGGAATTATGGCTGTCGGCATGAGCTATGTGATTGCCAATGGCGACATCGATCTTTCCGTCGGCGCGGTCCTGGCTCTCTCGGGATCGACGGCTGCCTATCTTATGAAATTCCAGGATGTGCAGCCTTTTCTTGCGGCATTCCTGGCATTTTCCGTCGGCACGCTTGCTGGTGTTTGCAATGGCATGCTCACGACCAAAGCGCGCCTGCCTGCGTTCGTCGCAACCCTTGGCATGTTCTATATGGCACGCGGTATCGCCGCCTGGTTTGTCGCCGGCCGCCAACTTTCGCAGTTTCCGGAAAGCTACAATCTCATCGGGCGCAAGTTCGTCGAAGTCTTGGCCTATTGGGGCATGGAACCGCCGCCCGGCATTCTCCACGACATAGCCAGTGCCGTCAGCACGCAAACAATCATCCTCGCGGTCCTCGCCCTGATCGCCGGCATAATTCTCGCCAAAACCGTCTGGGGCTATATGGTGCTGGCCACGGGAGGCAACCGCCGGGCTGCGGACTATGCCGGGATCAATACGGATCGCGTGCGCTTCTTGAGCCTGGTCTTTTCGGCGATGTGCGCGTCGCTCGCTGGCATCATCTACATCGCCTATTTCCGGTCGTTTAATCCGAGCGCGGGTGTGTTGCGCGAGCTCGAAGTGATCGCCTCTGTCATTATTGGCGGTGGTAGTATATTCGGTGGCTATGGCAGTGTCTTGGGTGCGCTTGCCGGTGCTGCCGTCATCAGCCTCATCCGCTCTCTTTTGTCATTGCAGGTCATCTTTGCGGATGGAACCTCGATGATTATGCCGCAACACTGGGTCAATGTCTTCATCGGCCTTATCCTTATTATCGCTGTACTCGGTGACATTTGGTTGCGTCAGGAAGGTCTGCTTGGCCGTGCGCTCCAACGCATAAGAGGACGAGGGTCATAACAATGACGAATCCTGTCGTTGAGATGAGGAACATCCACAAGAGCTTTGGTCCGATCAAAGCGCTTGTCGATGTCTCGCTTTCTCTAGCACCCGGTGAGATATTGGGACTTCTCGGCGATAATTCCGCAGGCAAATCCACCTTGATGAAGATCCTATCGGGTGCCTACACGCGGGATTCGGGCGAGATCATTGTCGATGGTGAGAATGTTCATTTCCGCAGTCCGGAGGACAGCCGCGATCGTGGGATCGAGATGATTTATCAAGACTTCGCCTTGTGCGGAAACATGGATGTCGCCTCGAATATTTTCTTGGGTCGGTGGCCGCGCCGCGGGCTTTTCGTCGACACGAAGCGCATGGAAAACGAAGCCTGGGACGTTATGGAAAAGCTCAAGGTCGACATCAATCACGTTCGGCAAAAAGTCGAAAGCCTGTCAGGTGGCCGTCAGCAATCGGTTGCCATTGCTCGCGCCATTAGTTTCGATCCCAAGGTTGTCATTCTCGATGAACCCACGGCCAATCTCTCCGTGCCGGCGACCGCCCGTCTGCTCGAGACCATGGCCGAGCTTAAATCCCATGGAGTCGCGCAGATTATCATCAGCCACCGCCTCAACGATGTTTTCGAGGTCGGTGATCGCGTCATGGTGCTCAAACGCGGCCGTAATGTCGGCGAGCGCCGCATTGCCGACACCAGCGAGCACGACGTCCTCGAATTGATCGTCCGCGGCGACGAGGGCCTTATCGAGGCCTAGCTGAGGAGCCAACCTCCGCTCGAAGGAAAGCTTCTGTGTACGACGGGAAATCAACAAAAAGCCTGGATGCCGGTCTGGGCACGGCCGAGGATGAGGGCGTGAATGTCCTCAGTACCTTCGTAGGTGTTGACGGCTTCGAGATTGAGCATGTGGCGGATGACGTGATAGTCGTCGGCGATGCCGTTGCCTCCGTGGATATCGCGCGAATCACGTGCTATTGCCAGGGCTTTGCGGCAATTGTTGCGTTTCATGAGCGATACGGCTTCTGGTGCCGCCTCGCCAGTATCCATCAACCGGCCGAGCCTTAAAGCCCCCTCGAGCCCGAGCGTAATCTCGGTTTGCATGTCGGCGAGCTTTTTTTGAATGAGTTGATTGGCGGCAAGCGGCCTTTTGAATTGTTTCCTTTCCATGGCGTAGTCGCGGGCAGCATGCCAGCAGAATTCGGCCGCTCCCATGGTGCCCCAGGCAATGCCGTAGCGGGCGCGGTTGAGGCAGCCGAAGGGACCTTTGAGGCCCTCGACATTGGGGAACCGGTTGGTGTCGGGCACGAACACGTCGTCCATCACGATCTCGCCTGTGATGGAGGCACGCAGTGAAAACTTTCCTTCAATTTTCGGCGCGGAAAGCCCGTTCATGCCTTTTTCGAGAAGGAAACCATTGATCTTGTCGTCGTCGTTCTTGGCCCAAACGACAAAAAGATCGGCGATCGGCGAGTTCGAGATCCACATTTTGGAGCCGGTGAGACGATAGCCGCCAGCGACCTTGCGGGCCCTGGTGGCCATGCCGCCCGGATCGGAGCCAAAATCGGGCTCGGTCAGGCCGAAGCAGCCGATCATCCGGCCCGATGCCAGCTCCGGCAGATATTTGAGCCGCATCGTCTCGTCCCCATAGGCGAGGAGGGGATACATGACGAGCGAGGATTGCACGCTCATCACCGAGCGATAGCCGCTATCGACCCGCTCAATCTCGCGCGCGATCAAGCCATAGGCCACATAGGAGGCGCCGGCTCCACCATAAGTCTCAGGCACGGTAACACCCAAAAGCCCAAGCTCGCCCATCTCTTTGATGATCGCCGGATCGAAGGTCTCATGCCGGTTGGCATCGAGAATGCGCGGCATCAGTTCGGCTTGCGCATAGTCGCGGGCACTCGACTGCACCATGCGCTCCTCGTCGCTCAACTGCGCTTCGAAACGCAACGGGTCGAGCCAGTCGAAGCTTCCCATCTCATGCTCGTGCACTTGATTGTCGCTTGCGTCTTCGCTGGGCATCCTGCATCCGTCCGGCCAAATGATCGTAGTCCCTCAACAACATAGTGGGAGAGGCAGCGGACTGCCATGACGGATCTTAGCGATGACCAGCTCGAACGCTATGCTCGCCACATTGTGCTGCGCGAGGTGGGCGGCCTCGGCCAGCAAAAGCTCCTCGACGCCAAAGTGCTTATCATCGGCGCAGGCGGCCTCGGTTCACCGATTCTGCTTTATCTCGCTGCCGCCGGTGTGGGCACGATCGGCATTGTCGATGACGACACGGTAAGCCTTTCCAACCTGCAGCGCCAAATCGCCCACACAACCGACCGGCTGGACCAATCCAAGACCGAGAGTGCCATCGACGCCGCCCGCGCCATCAATCCGGATCTTAACTTCATCGCCCACAACGAACGGCTCAGCCAAGCCAATGCGCTTCAGCTGATCGAACGCTACGACATGGTCGCCGACGGCAGCGACAATGCGCACACCCGCTATCTCGTCAACGATGCCTGCTTCTTCGCCGGAAAACCCCTGAGCGTCGGTGCTGTCGACCGTTTCGATGGCCAAATCACGACCTTCCGCGCAAACGAAGCCGCATCACCCTGCTATCGCTGCGTCTTTGGCCACCATCCGCAATCCTCGTTCGATCAAAGCTGTGCCCGCGATGGCATATTGGGAGCCGTCGCCGGTGTTGTCGGCACACTCCAAGCCGTCGAGATCCTCAAGGAACTCACCGGTGCCGGTCACGGCCTCGTCGGCAGCCTTCTCATCTATGACGCGCTCCACGCCTCAACGTCGCGCTTCACCATCAAACCCAATCCCGCCTGCATCCTTTGCGGCGAGAACCCCACGATCACTCGTCAGAACCGGTTCGGGCGTCCTTGACAGCGTCCTCCAGCGCCTTCACCGGCAACAGCACGCATTCATGCCGGCTCTTTACATCCTTCACGGGCGCAAACGCCAAAAGCTCGGGCCATGTGAGGGCATCCTCCCCCGTCTCGCCGGCCAAAAGCCCGCGCACTTCGCCGGCCGCCGACATCGCTGCCTCCACGGTCATCCCCGGTGCCTTGTCGCCGATCAGCGATGCTGCAGCCTGACACAGGATGCAGGCCTTGACCTTATAGCCGACACGCTCGATCTCGCTGTCCTTGAGCGTGACATCGAGTGTGATCCGATCGCCACACAGAGGATTGTCGACCGTGGCCGAGCCTTGTGCCTCCTCGAGGCGCTCGGCGTTTCGGGCATTGGCGGCAAGCCGCAACAGATCTTTTTGATAGAGATTGGAAGACATGAGGCCGATCGGGGCTCCCTTGAAACGAAGAGACAGAGGTCTGCTCAAAGACCATTGAGCGCAGCACGACGCTGCTTGAGGAGAACGAGATATGGGCACTGCCGGCCGCATGTTCATCCAGACACCCGGTCCCACCAATGTTCCGGAACGTATTCTGCGCGCCGTAGGCCGTTCCGGCATCGATTTCGCCTCGCCCAAATTCCACGATCTTGCAGCATCTTGCCTCGAAGACCTCAAACCTGTGTTCAAAACCCAAGGCCGCGTCTTCGCCTTTGCCGCAAACGGCCACGGCGCATGGGAGGCTGTTCTGCAGAACCTCTTCTCGCCTGGCGATCGCGTCCTGGCGCCTACAACCGGCCGGTTCTCAGCCGCCTGGGCGGAAATGGCCAAGAAACTCCAGCTCGAGGTGATCGAGACCACCAGTGACTGGCGTACTGCGTTTGATCTCGACGAGGCAGTCACTATCCTCGATGCCGACAGGGATCACCGCGTCAAAGGCGTGCTCGCGGTCCATACCGAGACCGCCACAGCCGTACGCAATGATCTCCGGGGCCTGCGCGCCGTTCTCGATCGCTTGAACCACCCCGCCCTGATCATTGCCGATACCATCGCCTCCCTCGCGATTGAGCCCTTCGCCATGGATGACTGGGGCATCGATGCAGCCCTTGCCGCCTCGCAAAAGGGCCTGATGATGCCCGTCGGCATGGCCTTTGTGGCCCTGAGCGAGCGTGGCCTCGAGGTGGCACGCCGCGCCCGGCTCCCCCGCAACTATTTCGATGCCCAGATCCGGCTGGGCGATGAAACCTATCGCTGGTTCTATGGAACACCACCGGAACAACTGGTCTTCGGCTTGCGCGAAGCGCTAGACATGCTCGCCGAAGAAGGCCTCGACAATGTTATCAAGAGGCACCAACGCATGGCCGACGCGGTCCGTGCCGCCGTCGCCCATTGGGCCCAAGCCGGGGCCCTCGCGTTCAACGCCGTCCATTCCCAAGAGCGCGCCAATGCGGTCACCGGAATCCGCACTAATCCCCCCATTGATCCCGACGTGCTGCGCAGTGTGGCGCGCGAGAAATACAGCGTTTCCTTGGGCGGTGGGCTCGGCGAGCTCGCCGGCAAAGCGTTTCGGATCGGACATCTGGGTGATCTCAATGAACCCATGATCCTCGGCGCACTTGCCGCCATCGAACTCGCCATGACGGACTGCCAGGTGCCGTACGAGCCGGGAGGGGTCACCGCCGCGATCGACGCACTCGCAACCCACTGATCAGCACAAAGGCGTGGCAAAGCTGCAACAGCTGTGAGTTTCGCAAATTTCATAGCTTGCATTGCCAAACTAAAACCGTAACCCATCGGCCTTAGTGCTTGAGGAGATTGGATTAAATGGTTGCGACCTTTTACCGGTACCATTGCGCTTGCGCGCCGCAGCGCCGATCCCGCTGTGCCCGGATTGCACTGCTGGGCCTCCTGATCATGGCACCTCAACTCGCCTCGGCAGCAGACCAATACGGTGCGCCTGTCACGGCACTCGGTGATCCCCAAGCGGTCGAGCCTATCAAGACCGATAAAGGGATCAGCCTGACCTTCATGCTGCTCGATATCGAAGGTTTCGCCATTAGCCAAAGTGGTCAGTCCACCTATGAGCGTAGCCTCGCCACCTCGAATATGGTCGAGGACTTCCTCGCCGACGCCGCCTTCGGCTTCCGCCTGCGCCACCGCTTCTAAAACTAAGCCGATCCAACAAGTTTCGAAGGGGCCTTGATGGGCCCCTTCGAGCTACCCCAGTGACTCCTAGTTTGGGGACGACTTACTAATTCCGTTCAATGGAGAGCTTGGTGAGACACGCTGCTGTTTCATCGACCAGCATCCGAACCAAGTCCTTCGCTGGCATGGCGCGAGCCAATGCGCCTGTTTGGCCGAATTGATGTGCCGCATGGTCTTCGCCGCCAGCTTCTTGCAACGGCCCAACCAATCCGTATTGCAATGGATAAGGCAAAAAAACTGCTGCTATTTCGTTCATGTGTTGTGCAAAGGCACTCAACGCAACACGGTTGGCACGCCCCGAAAAGGCTGAAGTCACCATGGTCTCCGTATCCTTCGCCTTGGCAAGCCGCGCGAAGCGTGGCGCATCAGTATCCGCCTCCGGACATCGCAGAAATGCCGTTCCTAGTCGCACGCCTGCGGCTCCCAATGCTAGCGAGGCCGCGATAGCTCGCCCATCGGCAATGCCGCCCGCCTCACAACCTTGAGCCACCACAAAATGGCAGCCGGAATTCTCGACTGCATGAGCTTCGGCTACCGTGGTTGCCGTTGCACCCAGAGTGATACCGGCCTTCCGTAGCATCTCGATCGCATCGGCATTAGGGACTCCGAAGTGAAAGGTCGCCACTGACGGTCTGGCGTCGAGCAATAGGTCGAGCTGAGTGTCACCGAAGCCGTGTGGCGCTGATGGCGAAATTTGGGGCGGATCGCCTAACCCCAAGGCACGATAGCGTGGTGCCACCACGGCACGTGCTTGTTCCAAAACCTCTGAGGCGCCTTCGGGTGCGGAATGCGCAAAGAAGTTGAGATTGAAGGGCCGGTTGGTCTCTTGCCTGAGAGTTTTGACCCTTGCCCTCGCGAACTCCGGCGAGCGAGGCCCCAAGCCCAACGAGCCAACCCGCCCGCTTCGGATACTGCGGCCGCCAGTTCGGGTGTACAAGAGCCCGCCATCGGAGCCCGAACAATCGGATGCTCGACGCCATTGAGATCCATAAATGAATGATTGGGCCATTTCATGCATTAAGCTCTACCAGCTCGTATGAGAAAAGGGGAGGTTTCTTGCCTAAACCAAACTTTCCAAAGTGCGTGGACATGCCAACTGAGCGAACGAAAATGGGTTGTCATCGATTCATTGATAACCCGGTTGCTTCATTACAACTCAGTAAGTTGGTCGCTTTTGCAATCGCCGCAGGTTCGTATGCGTAGCGCATTCTCGAGACACAATTTTCTAGAGGCTTTCCGACAAGGTTTTATGCATAGAAACCGCACTGTATTGTGCTCGTCGTCATTGCTCGACATATTGAGACGGCTAGTGACACGTGCGCGCCAAATTTCGCTGACCCATCGCAATTGTTTGGCAAGCAATTG
>CAYPOV010000135.1:0-12183 GCA_964412385.1 uncultured Geminicoccaceae bacterium | reverse complement strand
ATCATAAAGTCCAGCACCGCCGCGTCGGGCCGCAGCGAGGTCAGCAGCTCCTCGGCGGGCTTCTGCCCGGCGGCGGCGACGACCTTGAAGCCGGCGGCCTCCAACAGGAATTGCATCTGCTCGCGGAAGTCGCCGTCGTCGTCTGCGCCGTCGGGTCCACCGCACCGGTGATGGAGAAATCGAGACCCGGTGCCGTCAATTTGACATCAATGTCGGTCTCGGAACCACTCGCCAGCGCATCGAGATTGGCAATTTGGCCGTCGAGCGTGGCTGATTTCCCATCGCTGTCGACATTGCCCTTCAACAAGAGCGGCGAGGTCTCACTCTCTTGGGTAATTGAGAGGCTGACATTCTCGAACTGCTTTTCGATGCCTTCCTGCTTATTGCGGTAAACCACGAGACCGTTTTCGACGCGGATTTCCGGGCGCACCGGAATGTTGACACCACTGCGCTCTGAAGGTTCCGAGGTGTCCGGCTCGCTTGGCTCGCCTGTGGCGTCGCTGTCATCCGAAGCCGTCTCGAACTGGTAATTCGCTTGTCCGTTCTCATCGACTTCGAGATAGATTTCCGGTTGCTGAACGGTCAGCACAAAGGCCGATGGCGAACCGGTAATAAGACTCCAAACACTGACATCGGCTTCGATCGACTGGATCTTGGCGAGCTCGGGATCCTGTGCCCATTCAGCATTGGCAATTGAGACGCCGGTAACCGTCGCACCTAGCGGTGCCCAGCGCTTGAGCTCGAGCCCCGTGATCGTGACATCACGCTGAGTGGCATCCTCGATGGCTTTCTCAGCCTGATTTTGAATGAATGACGATGGAATGAAACTGTAACCGGCGACGGCAAGGCCGACGACAACGACAATCAGTATGACCAAATATTTGAGAATTTTCAGCATGGCATCTTCCCTCGTTTCATTATGATCCGCCCGGCAAGTCGCTGCTATTGAGGCAATTGGTGGCTGTTGTGCCTAGTTCCAAGGCAATTGCAATGGACAGAATGTCTTTCAAGAGTTCTCGGTTGGAGTAGGCAAGGTGGATGACGCCAAAGAGACATCGCGCCGGTGGTGGGTCTTAGCGGCAATGGGTGGGATTTTGGGTATCATCTTGTTGGATGAGACCGTTGTCGGTGTCGCCCTGCCGACGATCCAGACCGAACTCGCGATGTCTGAGGTCGGCTCTCACTGGGTCGTCAACATCTACATGCTGGTACTCGCGGGCCTCGCGGCAGTGGCCGGCAAGCTCGGCGACCTCTTTGGCCATAAGCGTTTCGTCATCCTCGGCCTTTTGATATTCGGGCTCGCCTCGGTGGCATGTGGTTTTGCCCAGAGTAACGCTTGGCTTGTCACGGCACGCGCTCTCCAAGGTGTCGGGGCAGCCATAATCTTCCCGACGTCCCTGGCCCTTGTGACGATTGCCTTCCCACCCGAAAAGCGTGGCCTTGCGCTTGGCATTTATGGTGCAATCGGCACGGTTTTTCTGGCGCTCGGCCCTCTGGTTGGAGGTGTCTTGACCGACTATGCGTCTTGGCGTTGGATTTTCTGGATCAATCCTTTCATCGTGCTCGTCGTCGCCCTCGTCGTCATGGTCGTCTGGAGCGATCCACCGCAACCGCCGACGCGGCCCGAGCTCGATCTCAAGGGTGCTGCAACATTGATCGCCGGCCTCTTTCTCTTGGTGTTTGCGATCATGGAAGGACCCGGTTGGGGTTGGACGGACCCCATCATTGTAACGCTGATCTTGCTCGGTATTACTCTGCTCTTCCTATTCGTTCAATTGGAGCGCCGCCTAGCCGAGCCTCTCATCGATGTTCGCTTATTCACAAACGCGACTTTCTTCAGCAGCAATCTCGTCATCTTCTGGGCGCAATTCGCGAAAATGGCGATCTTCGTCTTTATCGCCGTCTATCTCCAGGACGTCATGGGCATGTCGCCTTTGCTGGCCGGTCTGGCCCTCTTGCCGGCGGTCGCACCGCAACCGTTTACCGCCGCGATCGTCGGGCGCATCACGGATCACTACGGCGCCCGGCGACCAGCGCTGGTTGGTCTCTGGTTCAACCTCGCGGGTTTTGTGATCATCGCGGCCGCCATGGTGATCAAACCCTACGCGCTCATGCTCTTCGGACTATTAGCGCTAGGCCTGTGCATGGCTTTTCTTTTTGTACCGCCACAACACGCGGTATTTGGCGCAGTTCAGCCCGAGAGCCGCGGTGAAGCTGGCGGCATCGCGATGTCGTCACAGCTTATGGGTGCCACGATCGGCGTTGCGGTTTGCAGCACGGTTTTCTCGATGACGTCGAGCTATGTGGCCATCGTCGCTGTCAACGCCCTATTCGCCGCACTCATTCTTCTGATCGCATGGATCACTCTCGAGCGGCCCTTGCCTGCAAAGCCCGCCTGAGGCATCTCGCGCGGGGCACAAATGGAGAGTGTTGATGTCTGCAGGTAGTGTTACGACGATCGTCTTCGATTTGGGCGGCGTGCTGGTGGATTGGAACCCACGCTACCTCTATCACACCATGATCGATGACAAGAACCAGATCGAGTGGTTCTTGGCCCATGTTTGCAATCATGAGTGGAACCTCGAGCAGGACCGCGGACGCAGCTTCGATAAGGCCGTCGATCTCCTGCTGCCGAAATTCCCTGACCATGCCGAGCTGATCCGAGCTTATCGCGACCGCTGGCCGGAGATGCTCCGCGGCACAATCCCCGGAACCGTTATGATTTTGGAGGAACTCAAGGAACTCGGTTGGCCGCTCCACGCGATTACCAACTGGTCTGCAGAAACCTTTCCGATTGCCGAGGAGCGCTACGCCTTCTTGAATCATTTTGAGAGTATCACCGTTTCGGGACGGGTCGGCATGATCAAGCCGAACGAGGACATATTCCACCATTTTGCAGAGACGACATCAGTCGATCTCACCAAGGCTGTCTTCATTGACGACAACTCCGACAATATTGAGACGGCTGGCCGATTGGGCTTTGATGCGATCCAGTTCCAGGGCCCGGAGCATTTGCGCGAGGCCTTGGTCAAGCGTGGTATTCTCAATCAAAGCAGCTAGGCGTAATGGAAAAACCTGTTCTCACTCCGGATGAAGCTGCAGCCCTCATCCCTGACGGTGCTGTCGTCACGGTAAGCTCTTCGAGCGGGCTTGGCTGTCCCGACGCCACGCTCGCTGCCATTGGGCGCCGCTTCGTTGCGGAATGTGCGCCGCGCAACCTGACCACGCTTCATCCGATCGCCGCTGGTGACATGTCGGGCATCAAGGGCGTCGATCATATTGCCAAGCGGGGGCTCTTAAAGCGTATCATCGGCGGTTCCTATCCGAGCGGTCCTTCATCCGCCGAAGCGCCGCTCATTTGGCAGATGATCGGTGCCAATGAGGTCGAAGCTTACAACGTCCCGAGTGGCGTGCTCTTTGACATGCATCGTGAGGCGGCAGCCAAACGTCCCGGCGTTCTTACCAAGATCGGCATGGATACCTTCGTCGATCCGGACCTTGAAGGCTGTGCCATGAATGCAGCAGCGTCCGATCCGATCGTCAGCAAGGTCGAATTTGCAGGAGATACTTGGCTCTTTTTTCCGACGATCATCCCCAATATCGCCATCATTCGCGCTACGACTGCGGACACGCATGGCAATCTGAGCTTCGAGAGCGAAGCGGCCTATTTGGGGCCGATGGAGCTGGCCCTCGCCGTTCGCAACAATGGCGGTCTGGTGATCGCCCAGGTCAAAAGGCTGACCGACAGCGGATCACTTCGGCCCTATCAGGTTCATGTCCCGGGCATCTTGGTCGACAAGATCGTCGTCGTGCCGGAGCAGATGCAAACCACCCAGACCGAGCACGATCCAGCCCTCTCCGGTGAAGTCATTCGACCGCTCTCGAGCTTCGAGCTGCCCGAATGGGGCATTCAAAAGGTGATTGCGAGGCGCGTCGCCATGGAACTCGCCAAAGACGACGCCGTGAATATCGGCTTCGGTATTTCCGCTCTGGTACCCCGCATCTTTCTCGAAGAAGGCCGGCATGGCGATATCACCTGGGTGATTGAGCAAGGCCCTGTCGGCGGGCTTCCCGCTCTGGATTTCAAGTTCGGCTGTGCCAGTAATGCCGAGGCGATCGTTCCTTCGCCGCAGCAGTTCGTCTATTTTCAGGGTGCCGGCTTCGATGCTTCGCTCTTGTCGTTCCTGCAGATCGACAAGGAGGGCAACGTCAATGTCTCGAAGCTCGGAGTACGCCCGCATGTGACGGCTGGTGCTGGCGGATTCGTCGACATCACGGCCCGCGCGAGAAAGATCGTCTTCAGCGGGCTGTTCTCGGCCGGTGCCAAGCTTGAGGTTGAGGACGGCAAGATCGTTATCGGCCGCGAAGGCAAAGTCAAAAAACTTGTCGAGAATGTGGAGCAGGTCTCGTTCAGCGGCAGGCGTGCCGTCGCACAGGGCCAAGATATCAGTTACGTCACGGAACGTTGCGTCATGAGGCTTACCGCCGATGGCCTGGTGGTTACCGAGCTGGCACCCGGTATCGATTTCGAGCGCCATGTTCAAGCCATGTCAGAGATTCCGCTTCGTCTCTCGGGCCACGTCTCATCCATGCCAAGTGCCATCTTCCGACCAGAGCCCATCGGCCTCAAGCTCGCCAAAGAGGGATGAGAAGATGAGTGAGGGTGCTGTCACGCTGTCGATCGAGGATAGGATCGCTCTTGTCACCATTGATCGACCTTCCAAACTGAACGCCCTCACCTCAACGATGTTGAGCGAGCTCGGCTCGGTCGCCGAAGAGCTGGATCGTCGTACCGAGGTTCGCGTCGTGCTGCTCACCGGCGCGGGCGAGAAGGCGTTTTGCGCGGGCGCCGATATTGCGGCTTGGGGCGACCTCGATCCGCTCACCATGTGGCGTCGCTGGATACGCGACGGCCACAAGATCTTCGATGCCATGGCGCAATTACGTCAACCGGTGATTGCTGTCATCAATGGGTTGGCACTGGGTGGCGGGCTGGAACTTGCGGCAACGGCAGACATAAGGATCGCCGAACGCCATGCACGCTTCGGTCTTCCCGAAAGCCGGGTCGGCACCATGCCAGGATGGTCGGGCACGCAACGCTTGGTCCGCCGTTTCGGTGCTCCGGTCGTCAAGCGCTTGGCCCTCACTGGCGAAATGATCGACGCTGAGACAGCGCTAAGCCTTGGCCTTGTGACGGATATCGCCGGTACAGGACAAGGTCTTGAGGACGCTCGCTCCCTGGCCGATCAAATCGCGGCGCGAGCCCCCATTGCCGTGGAACTCGCCAAGCAACTTATCAATCAAGCGGAAGGCGAGGATCGCGGGGCCGCGATCGAGGGCATCGCCGCGGCAGTCACCCGCTACTCCGAGGACGGCGCTGTCGGACTTGAGAGCTTCAAGCAAAAGCGCGAACCCAACTTCCGCAATCGGTGACAATCCTGTCTTCACAGGATCGCCTTCACCGGTACGTCGCACGCCTTCAAAAATTCGTGTTTCTCAAGCATACTATCAAAAATACGAATGTTTGATCCGTATTAGGGCGGAGAGTGCACTAGGTTCAGTGCGGCCAAGTCAAACCACGGGGATCCCAAGATGAGCGCTGCTGATTGCCGCGGCATGCCTATCTCGTACGACAGTCTCGAGGCGATTGAGGGCCTTGAGCGCGCCCACGAAATGACGCTTGCCTTCAATGGCGACGCGATTGCCACCATCGATCGAATTCTCGAAGATCATCCGAACTTCGCGATGGGCTACATCTTTCGAGGCGCATGGCTTACCCAGGCCATGGAGACGCGCATCTATGACGAGATGTGCAAAAGCTTGGAAGCGGCCGAGGCGCTCAAAGACCGATGCAATGAGCGGGAACTCGGTCACATCAAAGCGCTTCGCGCATGGGTCAATGGCGACTTCTTCGGCGCAGTCCAGGCATGGGAGGAAGTCCTGGTCCGCTATCCCCTCGATCTCATGGCGCTTCAGCTCATTCATCTCACCGATGTCTTGCTCGGTGATGTCGTGGGCCAACGCGACTGCGTCGCCCGCGTGTTTGCGCTTTGGGACGAATCGATCCCGGGATACGAGTTCGTACTGGGCTTTTATTCGTTCGGCCTTGAAGAAAACCGCGACTTCATGCACGCCGAGGAACTTGGCCGGCAGGCCTTGGCCTTGCGTCCTCAAAACCCCTACGCCGTCCATTCCGTCGCCCATGTCATGGAGATGAAAGGTCGCCAGCTCGGCGGCATCGCCTTCATGAACCATCACGGCAAGTACTGGCAAAACACCAACTTCTCCAATCACCTCTGGTGGCATCTTTCGCTCTTTCACCTCGATCTTGGCGATTACAATCAGGTCTTGAGCATCTACGACAACAACCTCAGAGGTGCCGGTCAGACGGGCGACAAATATGAGGAGCTCGACTCAGCCGCACTCCTTTGGCGCCTGAAGCTCATGGACATCGATTGCGGAGCGCGCTGGCGGGATCTCGCCGAAAAATGGGCACCGAGTGCCAAAGACACGCTTTATGCCTTCAACGATGTCCATGCGATGATGTCCTTCGTTGCCGATCATCGCCGCGATGCCGCAGAGGAACTGCTCAACGCCAATGCGCGCTATGTCGAACACGACAATGACGCCAATTGCGCCATGTCTCGCGAGATGGGCATTCCCTTCTGCTTGGCACTGCAGGACTTCGGCGAGGGGCGCTATGGCAACTGCGTCGATCGCCTGTTGCCGGTTCGCTACCGTACCCACCGCCTCGGCGGCAGTGCCGCCCAGCGCGACGTCATCGGCTGGACCTTGCTGGAAGCGGCATTGCGCGCAAGGCGTTTCGATCTGGCACTGATGCTCGCCAATGAGCGTTGCGCGCTCAAACCTTCGAGTCCCCAGAACTGGCGCTACGTGGCCCGGGCATTCAGGGGACTAGGTGACCGCACCCGCCACGACAGGGCGATGGCGATGGCCGAAAGCAAACTCGCTGCTTAGGGCGTGACTTTGGCGAGAGGAACCACCAACTAGGTCGGTGAGTTCGGAACCTTAGACGACCCACGGACACTGCTGATATGGTAGGTATGCGCCTGCGCGCTTTGGGGCTAGCGTTAGCCTTGTGCCTCGGTTGGATCAAGCCGAGCCATGCCATTGTCGACCTCCTGTCGGAGCTTTTTGTCAGCGACCAGCAGGTCACACAGCTCGGCGAGCAAGGCTTCGAAGAGATCAAACAGCAGCAAAAGATCTCACAGGATCTCGAGCTACAGCGTCTCGTCAAGAAGATGGGCCAACGGATTGTCCGCGTCGCCAGTACCGACATCCCGCCCGAGCAATGGGAGTTCGTCGTCTTCGACAGCCCCGAGGTTAATGCTTTTGCGCTCCCTGGCGGTCACGTCGGCGTCTACACTGGTCTCATCGATATTGCCGAGAACGAAGATCAGCTCGCCGCCGTCATTGGCCACGAAATCGCACATGTGACTGAGGGTCACGTCAAGGAACGGCTTACCACCAGCATGGGAACGAGCGTCGGCGTCGCCCTCCTCGCCGGCTGGCTGGCAGGCGATAGCGGATGGAGCGACGAGCTAGCGTCGATCCTGGGTGTTGGTACTGAGTACGGTGTCGCGCGCCCCTTCGGAAGGGGTCAAGAAACGGAAGCCGATGTTGTCGGTCTGCGCTATATGGCGGATGCCGGCTATGACCCGCGCGCGGCTGTTAGTTTATGGCAGAATATGATGCAGGCCAAGGGCGCGGGTGGCGGTCTGCCGGCTTGGCTTTCGACCCATCCAGCCGACCAAGCCCGCATCGAGAGGCTGGAGGAAGAGCTTACGAGGATGGGATACTAGCACCGCCCCGGACAACCAGCTTCACAGGATCACCGGGCTGGATCAAACCTCCCGTATCGAGCCCGTTGAGCAGGCGAAAGTAAGCCTCACCGTGGTCGATTGCCATGCGCGTGCTCAGGCTTTGCACCGTATCGCCCGGTCGCATGGTGACAATATCGATCCTTAGAGGCTGAATTGCTGCAGCTTCGGCCTGCGTCAGCGAATCGAAGGAGCGAATGGCCTCTTCGAACTCGCGAACTTGATTGCCACCGATCGTGCCGGGCACGAAAAAGATGAACCTGTAAGCCTCGCCAGGTGCGTGTTCGATAGCACCAATGACCGCCTGACCCGGGCGATTGTCGATCGCCACATCGGCGACCGCGAGCGCCGCCTCATGACCATCGATCCGTGTCGGGTCGAGCACGCGGACATTGGCGTTACGCAGCAGCTGATTGAGATAGCCGAATGCATCCTGGCCCGGGGGCAGCTGCGCACCCGTGAACTGCACGACGGCGTTGCCCGGGCCTGATCCCATGACGGCGGAGCTGGTGTTCTGCAATTCAAAGCCAACCGGGGCCTCGAAAGTAAAGCGCAGGACCGGATGCTCGAAGCGGCGTCCCACGACAAAGCCCTGCTCCGGGCTTTGCCCATAGATCATCCCGTCAATGGCGTTGAAGAAGTCATTGGGATCGAGCGTCCGCGCTGCGGGCGCATCTTCTGCAGCCGAATTGGCGGCTTCGACGACACGCGCTTCGGTGCGCGGATGACTGCTCAGCCAATCGGGAACACTCTGGCCGGAACGCCCGCTCACCCTTTGTTGCAGCGCAGTCTGTGCTTGCAGCTTCTCGAGAAATGTCGCCATCGCCCTTGGGTCGTAACCGGCGCGGGTCAGGTAGCGAATGCCGAGCTGATCCGCTTGAAACTCCTGCTCACGGGAGAAGCCCTGCACATAGGCCTGGGCGCCAACGCCACCCAACTGCTGGCCGAGTTGGGCACCGGCATCGCCCAGTAGGATGCCGCCAATAATGGTAGCCGCACCGGCGCCTAGCTGGCCGCCTATGGCCCGATCATAACGTTGCGCGCTGTGCCGCGCCGTTACATGGCCGATCTCGTGACCGAGCACGCCTGCGACTTCCGCTTCGTTCTCGGCAAGCGCCAAGAGCCCGCGCGAGATATAGATGTAGCCTCCCGGCAAGGCGAAGGCATTGACGATTTCGCTATCGAGCACGGTGAAGGTGAATGTCAGCTCAGGAAGCTCCGAGACCGAAACCAATTGCCGGCCGATGCGATCGATGAAGGCTTGAAGCACGGGATCATCGTAGGAGCCCCCGAACCGTTGCAGCGCCTTGGGGTGCTCTTCGCGGCCGAGGGCGATCTCCTCTTGAGGATCGAGCGACGTGTATTGCACCTCGCCGGTGGCAGGATTGCGGACCGGCGTACAGGCAGTAACAAGTATTGAGACCACCGCCAGCGCCAATCCCAACCGCCATGAGCCGCGGAACATTGCGTTCATCTTCTCACTCACCGAGGCGTTTGAGTTGTCCTGGGTGCTCGATCTGGATCATCGGGCCATTGGCATCAAAGAGCCAGCCCCGAACCTCGATCACCTCTCCGACGAAGTCCTCGAGCAGCATATCGCCAAACAACACCTCTAAGTCATCCTTGGCAAATCGCACCGTAAAGTCTCGTCGCCAGTTATCCCCGAAATTGAGATAGGCGTGATAGCCACCCTCGCCCACCGCCTTGATCTCGCCACGTGCCACGACGAACCGCAGCGGCTCCGCGTCGACGAGGCCAACCGGCATGATGCTGAATTGGCCATCGGCCCAGAATCCGTGTTGCGCCTCGCGGGCACGCGTCTCTGCCGCAAACAGCCCTTCGAAGCCTTCGCCGATCATCGGTTCGACCAAGACAAGGCCACGCTCAAGCAAGGTTTCGCCAAGGTCCGCGCCCGACTGCAGCTTGATTGTGGCGGGAAAGCGCGCGTAACGATCAGGCTCGAGATTGAGCAATGTCACCTCGATGATCTCGCCTCGAACATGCTTCTCAAGCCAAGTCTCGACCAGTCTGCGCGGTTCCCCATCCGGTACCACGATATTGGCGATCTTGATCAATCGTCCATCGCCAAGCCGAAGCTCGTCCGCCCCCTCAATGGCGTCGGCGCGGCTTTGAAAGGTCGTCGCCCAAGGCTCGCGGGCGTTGAAGCAAACCAGCAGCACCAGACCCCACAGCAAGAAGCGCATCAGGTGGCTTGCCGCTCCGCCCATCGTCCTGATATCAAAGGAACTGCGCGCCCGTAGCTCAGCAGGATAGAGCACCGGATTCCTAATCCGGGGGTCACAGGTTCGAATCCTGTCGGGCGCACCATCCGCCGAGGGTCCTCATCTCAAAGGTCAGGCTTGGCGATCATCAACCAGAGAATGACCAAAACCGCAAGGACCGCATAGATCGCGAAGGCGAGCCACAGGCGGAAATAAGCGAGGTATTGCGCCGGCAACGCATGCCGATGATCCCGTGCGTGCCTCGCCATCTGCCACATGCGGTACTGCGCCCAAAGGGCCGTCAGCCAGACAACGCCGATCGAAATGTAGATCTCGAGCGCGCGCCGCGTCCATCCCTCGAGAACCGGTGACCCGCTTTGCAGGACCAAGAGTGTTCCGGTCAAAGGCTGCGCGATCACGGCACCAACCGTGAACACCATTTCCGCGAGCAGCACGGCGCCACACATATGCGCGATGAGCCTGACATCGCCGGTACGCTGGGCTGTCACCATGAAGAAGGTGATGGCAACGCCGGTACCGAGCAGAATGGCGCCACCCACCGTGTGCAGCCAGCGCAGGGCATCCGTCTCGATCATCGCCATCCATCGCCATCCATCGCCAAGGCTTCGTTCTGTGGTGAATCTCACGTGACAGCGGTATAAGAATGAACTATCGCGCGCAGGACAGGCATTGCACACAAACGTCATCAATTGACCCAAGCACGAGGTAAGGCACATGACCGATTACCGCCCAGAGACTCTGGCACTTCACGCCGGCTATCGCCATGACCCCGCCACCAATGCCGTGGCCGTTCCCATTTATCAAACGACGTCATACCAGTTCAACAATACCGCCCACGCTACCGCCCTTTTCGAGCTCTCCGAGCTGGGCAACGTCTATTCTCGCATCATGAACCCGACCAATGACGTGTTCGAGCAGCGCATGGCCGCCATCGAAGGCGGTGCGGCGAGCCTGTTGTGCGCCTCCGGCCAAGCAGCGTCCGCCATGGCGATCCAGAACATCGCCGGCGTCGGCGATAACATTGTAAGCTCGACCGATCTCTATGGCGGCACCTGGAATCTCTTCTCCAACACCATGCCCAATCAGGGGATCGAGGTTCGCTTTGTCGATCCCTCAGATCCTGAGGCCTTCAGGCGCGCCACCGATGACCGCACCCGCGCCTATTATGCCGAGACCCTGCCCAATCCCAAGCTCGAGGTCTTCCCGATCGGCGAAGTGGCTGCCATTGGCGAGGACCTGGGCGTGCCCCTCATTATGGACAACACCGCCGCACCCATCATCTGCAAGCCCTTCGATCACGGCGCCCACATCATCGTCTACTCGACCACCAAATATATCGGCGGCCACGGTACCTCGATCGGCGGCCTGATCATCGACAGCGGCAAGTTCGACTGGGAGAAGCACGCCACGCGTTTTCCCATGCTCAACACCCCCGATCCCAGCTATCATGGCGCCATCTGGACTGAAGCCACCAAGCCTTTGGGACCGGTTGCCTACATCATCAAGGCCCGCGTCACCATGCAGCGCGACCTCGGCTATGCGGCAAGCCCCTTCAATGCCTTCATGTTCATCCAAGGACTTGAAACCTGTGCCCTCAGGATGCGCGAGCATTGTAAGAACGCAGGAGCCGTCGCCGACTATCTCGCCAAACATAACGCTGTGACCAAAGTCATTTTCCCGGGTCACATGCAAGGCTATGCACGCGAGCGCGCCGACAAATATATGGGCGGCCATTATGGTGGTCTCGTCGGCTTCGAGCTCGCAGGCGGCAAGGAAGCCGGGCAGCGCTTCATCGATTCCTTGAAGCTCTTCTACCATGTCGCCAATATCGGCGATGCCCGCTCGCTCGCCATTCATCCGGCCACCACCACCCACCAGCAGCTCTCGACCGAAGAGCGGCTTGCAACGGGCGTGACCGACGGTTATGTCCGCCTCTCGGTGGGCATCGAGCACATCGATGATATCATCGCCGACCTCGATCAGGCGCTCAACGTCGCCTCAGGCGCCACGCCGCTCGCAGCTGAGTGACGATTGGATCGGCGAAGCGGTCAGATCACTCCCAATAGGGGCGTTTCAGCACCGACGGTATCGGCTCCTTG
>CAYPOV010000134.1:0-12354 GCA_964412385.1 uncultured Geminicoccaceae bacterium | reverse complement strand
CGACGAGATGACCTCCGCCTTCACCGAACGCTGCATGTCGGTGACCTCTTCGGGCCGCTCATCAATGAGCAGAACGATGAGGTAAACTTCCTCATGATTGGCAGCGATCGCGTGCGCCACATTCTGCATCAATACCGTTTTACCTGTTCTCGGCGGTGCAACGATGAGGCCGCGCTGACCTTTGCCGAGCGGTGCGACGATCTCAATGATACGGGCGCTTGCGTCTTTTGCCGCTCTGACCTCGAGGTTTAGCTTATCTGTTGGATAGTAGGGTGTGAGGTTGTCGAAATGAACACGGTGCCGTGCAGTATCTGGAACATCAAAATTGATGGTGTTTGCACGCAACAGTGCAAAATACCGTTCACCTTCTTTTGGAGAACGCACGGTACCTTGCACGATGTCACCGGTTCGAAGACCAAACCTTCTGATCTGACTGGGCGAGACGTAGATGTCGTCGGGGCCTGCGACGTAGTTGACGTCAGGTGAGCGCAGAAACCCAAAGCCGTCTTGGAGGATTTCAAGGACACCCTCACCGGAAATAGGGACCTGCGTTGATGCAAGGCGTTTGAGAATGGCAAAGACGAGGTCTGACTTTTTGAGCGTGCTCGCGTTCTCAATACCGATTTCTTCAGCGTATTCGAGAAGCTCTGCGGGCGGACGGCGTTTGAACTCCGTGAGATTGACCGTCGGCAGCGGCTCATCGTCTTCTCGCTGTTCGGGTTCGGCCGGACGTTCCGGCGTGTCCTCAAGTTCGAGCATAGGCTCGGTGAACGCCTCTGCTTCTTGATTGTTGTCGCGCCTTGCCGAATTTCGACTTCGCGACCGGCGACGTCGAATCGAGGTGCGTCGCAACCCCTCATCGTTGGAAGATTGTGTATCGGCGACCGTTGGTGCGGTGTCTTCGCTGGCATCACTCACGGTTGGATTCGTCCTAACAGGAAATCAATGACGGAAAATCAGAAGGGCTTGAGAACAACCAGGATCACGGCCAAAATGAACAGTACCGTTGGTCCCTCGTTAAACACTCGATACCATTTTGCGCTTCGTGGACGTTTGTCTTCAGCGAAACGCTTGACGTCGGACTCAAGCAATCCGTGGCAGGCAGCCAATCCCAAAATCATTAGTAGTTTTGCGTGCAGCCACCCGTCCGACCAAAAGCCACTCAAAGTCGCGAGCAAGATCCCGGTAAGGACCGCGACCACCATGGCAGGGCGGGCGATGGTTCGCAACAATCGATGCTCCATCACCTTGAAGATTTCCGAGGTGTCACCGCCCACAACAGCATCACTATGGTACACGAGAAGTCTCGGCAAGTACCACAATGCGGCCATCCAGGCAGCAAAGGCTACAATGTGCAAGGCCTTAAGCCAAAGCACACCATCCATCATCGGCAAACTCGAAAGGCTGGGTTATTGATCTGTAAATGGCGAACAAATTGGAAACGCCAAATACGACGCGGAAAGCTTCCGCTCATTGACAGTTCGACTAACGCCTTCATTGGCTCAGAGTCGAACTGAATGCAAGTACCGACATAATTTTTCCATTTCTCGCGGATCCGTAATCGGCAAGACACCGTGACCGAGGTTGAATATGAAACGCCGTCCTTGCCACGCGTCGATGATACGCCGTGCCCCGCTAAGCATTGCATCGCCGCCACAAGCGAGAGCCACAGGATCTAAATTTCCTTGCAGGCATAGATCTGGATGATCATCGAATATTTCTCGCGAAAGCCGAGGATCCACAGTCGTGTCCAGACTAAGCGCGTCGACACCCGTTTGTTGCGCAAAGGTCCGATAGCTTAGTCCAATACCTCGTGGAAATGCAATAATCGGAACGTCACGATAGTGTTCTTGAAGCTTCTCTACGATGAGATTTGTCGGCACGATCGACCATTTTTGAAGCTCACTTGGCGACAGAACGCCCGCCCAGCTGTCGAACAACTGAACGATTTGTGCACCGGCTTCGATCTGGTTCTTCAAATGGCGGACAATCGCATCGGTTAGAAGATCAATGAGTGCCTGAAATCGCGAGGGTTGCTGAATGGCAAAAAGGCGGGCGTCACGCCATTCTTTGGATCCCCGACCTTCAATCATGTAGCTTGCGAGAGTCCACGGCAAACCCGAAAAACCAATCAACGCCGTTTGTTTCGGAAGCGATCCGCGTATCTGGCGCACCGCATCGTAAACCGGGCTAAGATGCTTATCGAACGTCTCAAAGCCTAGTTCCTCGAGTTTCACTTCGTTATCGAGCCTATTCAGTCGTGGTCCTTCGTTCTCCTCGAACCAGACGTTGCAACCCAGAGCGTGTGGAACCACTAGAATATCAGAGAAGAGAATGGCGGCATCCATGTCGAAACGACGTATTGGCTGCAGCGTAATCTCGGTCGCAAATCCGGGATCATAGCACATCGATAGGAAGCCACCTGCTTTACTCCGAAGCTCCCTATATTCGGGAAGGTACCGTCCTGCTTGGCGCATAAACCAGAAAGGAGGACGCGATACCGGGTCGCCAACGAGCTGGCGAAGAATGAGCGGAGTCGAGTTGGGCGTGTTTTCTGGGCTCAAGTACCAATCCAATATAATAGTTTTAGAAAAAGGTAGTTGGGGTAGTTGGGGCGCGGGATAGCTTGGACACGTGACGGATCAGCGCGTTTTCCCGGACATGTTGAGGCTTGTGAGTTGCAACAACAGATGGCGTCAAGATTGCGGTGATAAGATCTCGTGATCGCTCACGATTCAAGAGCTTAACGACGCAATGAGGTGTGGAGCGATATCTGAATGAGTGCTGGGAATGAGTCTTCAAGGCGCAAATTGTGCGTAAATCCGCCGAACCGTGCATGACTCTGTGAGCACACACAATCACTACCTGAGCTAATTTGCGATCAGGTAAAAGCCAACAGCTTGTACCTGCCCTATACTGAAGTTATTCGGAGAATTTTCCATACTATGTTTTGCGATTCGAACGGGTTCAATCGGACGAGGCCACGGTGAGATTGCATCTTCATTTGATCTCTGACTCGACGGGAGAGACGGTGACGACGGCGGCACGAGCCGCTGTGTCACAATTCGAGGATGTCACTCCGATTGAGCACGTCTGGTTCTTCGTTCGAAGCGACCGGCAACTCGAGCACATTTTGACGATCGTTGAAGCACTTCCCGGTCTTGTCATCTTCACGCTGGTTTCACCCGAGCTTCGTCATATGCTCCAAGAGCGATGTCGTGCGATCAATACACCCTGCGTTCCGGTGCTCGATCCCGTGATGGGGGCGTTGTCCAGCCTCCTCGGTTCGGCGGGTCCGCCCAAGATCGGCAGGCAGCATAACATGGATGACGGCTATTTTTCGCGAATCGCCGCAATGGACTTCGCCATGCGGCATGATGACGGTCAGCTCGGCGATCAATTGGAGGATGCAGATGTCGTGTTGGTCGGCGTTTCGCGCACGTCGAAAACTCCGACATGTGTCTACCTCGCCAATCGAGGCATTAAGGCCGCCAACATTCCGGTTGTTGCCAATATGCCTCAAATTGAGATACTTGAACGGCTTAAGAAACCTCTGATTGTAGGACTAACGATCAATCCTCAGACGTTGATGCAGATCCGAGAAACTCGGCAACAGATGCTCGGTATCGAAGGAACGGTAAGTGGCCGCTTTGGTGGCGACTACGCAGATATCCAGCGAATCCGCGAGGAACTTACATACGCTCGGCGGATGTTTGCGCGAAACGGATGGCCGGAGATCGACGTTACCAAGCGATCGGTGGAAGAGACCGCGGCCACGATCCTTCAGTATCTACAAGCCAAACGGCAGCCGGAGCTGGATCGCATCAGTGCGCAACGCGTGAGGTCTGGACAATCGGAACGATAGTCGAGACGTAATCGGATGCAGAGTTTTTCAACGTTTGGTGAAACCAGGCGACGACGGCAACGTCGCTTGATGTTTCGTGGGCTCCGTTATGTGGCATTGGCCGGGTTTGTCATGTTGGCAGTAGTCGCGGCTTACGAAGTCGGCATCAGTCAAATGGTTACCGAGGTCGATAGGCTAGAACAGAGAGTTCGGGAACTTCAGGAGATTAGCCGATCGCTGAACGAACGCATTGCCGATGCAGAACAGCGTGCCGATCAAGCAAACGAAGACAAAGCGCGCATTGAACAAGCTTACCAGCGTGATGTCCCGCAGGGGCTGATGAAGCAATTCCAAAGCGCCCTTGCGAAGAAACTTGAGGCGGGCGTGCCTGCCGAGCGTATGGCATTCATCATTGGTCAAGCCGAGGCGGAGAGGACCTGCGACGAGGAAATCGAGACGAAGCGACTTGCCGTGCAAACGCCCATCGCAACGACACCAGTTGGCGCCATTAGTTTTCTCGACGAGCGTATCGCGGTTACGGGAAACGGTCCGTCAGCACGCAATGAGGAGGGGTTGCCTGAAGCATGGTTCGATTCGGGTCAGGCGATTGAACTCCGATTCCTGACCGTCGATGGCGAATTGGAAACCACGCAAGGACCGCTGCCGCTCAGTCATGCGATTGTCATGGCTGGCAAAGAGTTACAGTTTCTCGCAAAGCCCAGCGACAAGAGAGGACTCGTCGATATCACCATGCAAACCTGCAGCTTTCCCTAAATGGCCTGCGGAGTCGAGATAAGCTGTCAGTCAAGATCGAGCTGATACTGATCGATCACGGTTTGGGAAACAGGATTGCCGATTGACACACCAAGGAGTCTCACCGGCCGGCGTGGGACGTAGGGTTCCTTCAGCAGCTTGATGGCCGATCGCACTATCTTGTCCTGATCGATAGGCGGCGAAGGGAATGGCATCGATCTTGTTGAAACTTGGAATTGGTCGTCCTTGATCTTCAGGGTAATCGTTTTGCCGCGAAAATTTCCCTTGAGCAGTCTCTTTGTCAGCATGCCGCAGACCTGTGAGACCGCCTCGATCATTTGATCCAGATCGGTCAGGTTTTGGTCGAAAGTTCTCTCCGCGCTCAGCGATTTGCGGATTCGCGTCGAGGAGACCTCGCGAGAATCCTGTGCACGGGACATCAGGAACAAGTATCTGCCCAAGGATCCAAAATTCCGAGCAAGATCAAATTCACTGCGATCTTGAAGATCCTTGCCCCAGTCTATTCCATGCGCACGCAAGCGTCGGGAGGTGGCGGGACCAATTCCATGAAACTTTTCTATCGGCAAGCTTGCGATCACGTCCAACGCGCGGCTTTTCTCAATGATCGACAGTCCATCGGGCTTGTCCATTCCTGAAGCGATCTTGGCGAGGAACTTGTTGAACGAAACACCCGCCGATGCGGAGAGTTCAAGCTCTCCTAAAATTTCCTGCTTGATTTCTCTGGCGATCGACACGGCCTGCGACGGATGTGTGATTGTTCGAGAGACATCCAGATAGGCTTCGTCGAGCCCTAGAGGCTCGATTATTGATGTGTGGCGTGCGAAAATTCGGTGCACACGACCTCCCAGGTCTCGATAGATATCCATCCTCGGTTTCTGGATGACGAGGGCAGCACAGAGTTTTCGGGCTCGCGCCATTGGCATTGCGGAATGAATGCCGAACCGCCGAGCTTCGTAACTCGCGGCCATAACCACGCTTCGCGGCCCACTACCACCGACGACAACAGCTTTTCCCCGCAACGAGGGATCATCGCGCTGTTCGACCGATGCAAAGAACGCGTCCATATCGACATGAAGAATATGAAGATCCGATTTGTCCGGTCCCATTTCCGGTCAACGCAGTCTTGGTTGACTGACGAGATCGCCGCGTTTCGCCGATTAAGCCAGCCTGATGGGGCATGTTGTTACGGGTTGCGTCGTGTTGTCCAGGCAATGTCGCGCCCGCGTCACGTTGCCATTGAGAGCGGTTGGACTTACTGTTGTGCAATGATGAAACGGGAGGGTCATAAAAGCCACCCCGAACCGAGAAATTCATTCTGCTGGTTGTTTCGTACGGCGCTGCCGATGACAAGGGATACGGTTGGATGCTAACCAAAACTATACAACCTTTAGTTGTCAGAAGCGTATTCGTCGGACTAGGCTTGGCGACAATCATTCCGGTTCAGCCATCGCATGGACAGTCCATGCGAGAAGCGCTGGTGGAGACATACATCACCAATCCTCGCCTGGATGCCGGACGAGCTGAACTACGGGCCACCGATGAATTGGTTCCGCAGGCAAGAGCAGATTGGTTGCCGACACTTTTTCTCAACGGTCAGTCTGAAGTCGTTGCGACCGATACCGAGTTCAACGGCGGCGGAGGGTCGGACACGGATCAACGCTTGGCATCGAGCATCGCCTTGACCCTAGATCAATCCATCTATGCGGGCGGTGGGATTGGAGCAAACGTCCAGCGTAGCGAAAACTTGGTACGTTCAGAGCGAGCTCAGCTTGTAGCGTTGGAGCAGGATGTTCTTCTCGACGCTGTGAGTGCCTACACCAGAACCTGGGAGGACCGATCTGTTCTCGACCTCTCTCTCAACAATGAAACAAGGCTTGAACGTCAGTTACAAGCAACGCGTGATCGATTTGAGGTTGGTGAAGTTGCACGCACAGACGTCGCCCAAGCTGAGGCACGTTTGTCTCGGGCACGGGCGGACGTTGAGCAAGCTAAGGCCAATCTTGCGGACTCCACCGCCACTTTTGAAGAAGTAATAGGAACGAAGCCCGGCAATCTGATTGAACCAACAGTCTTGACTCGGATTCCACAATCGAAATCACGAGCTCAGGTAATCGCAACACAGAACCCAAACATTACGGCAGCCAGTTTCAACTTGAACGCGGCCCGGAACAATGTCGACGATGCGGTTGCAGATTTATTGCCTGATCAGAGCTTGCAGCGCGAGTTATCTTATCAGGACGAGCCTTCGAGTAATGTCGACAACCTTAGCACAGCATCGGTCAGCCTCAATCTTTCGATCCCGCTGTACCAAGGTGGTGCTGCCTACGCTCGGGTGCGTGAGAACAAGCAAACGGCGACACAGGCTCGATATCAGCTCGAAGATACGACGCGAGATGTCCAGCAAACCGTCGAATCTGCGTGGGAGGGCCTTCTTGCGGCCTCGGCAGCAATCGAAGCGTTTCGGGCTGAGGTTCGAGCTTATGAAATCGCACTCGAAGGCGTGCAAGAAGAAGCTCTTGTCGGTCAGCGTACGGTTTTGGATGTTTTGGATGCTGAACAAGAGCTATTTGAATCGCAAGTCAATCTTGTGCAGGCGCAAAGTGCAGAAATCCTTGCCAGCTATAATCTGAAAGCGGCGATTGGCGAGCTAACAATTCAGGGACTCGAGCTTCCTGTCGAGGCTTACAACCCGGATGTCTACTATCAAATGACACGACATCGCCTCTTTGGAATTGATACGACTTTGCCGGTAGCGGCGGGTCCTGGCACAATCGAGGGTGCCTCGTCGGAATAAGAGGCTTTGAATTCGCTAAATTTAACGAATTCTTTAACGAGTAACCCTACGCTCATTAAATCTCAAGTTTGGCGACCGAAACTCTAGTAGTTTCGGCCACAAGATATGATGAGCGAGGAAATCAATGCGCAAAATTAGTTCATCTCTTGGTGCAACGGTTGGTGTTGCAGCACTCCTCACTTTCGGCACAAACGCGATGGCGGGAACCTCGGAATCTACCTTGGCCGTCGGTGCGCAAGTCATTGCGGAATGCAAGGTCGTTGGAGGCACATTGGATTTCGGTACATATGTAACGGGCCAACAGGCTGTCCATGACGCCGTCGGCAACATCGACTATGAAGGCTGTCTTATTGGAACGATCGTTGTAGAGCTTGACGGTGGTAGCAATGGAGCCACTGACAGTCGTCGTATGAGGGATAGTGCGGGACGAGGCCTGAGGTATCAGATTTATAGTGATACTTCTAGATCACAAGTTTGGGGACAAGGGAGCGAAGGCAAATCCATAGAACTGACACGTTCGGGGGGCGGATCTATTGAGGTCTATGGCCGGATCTCCGGCGGTCAATCAGTGGCTCAAGGTACGTATGCGGATACGATTGCTGTGACCCTGGCGTTCTAAACTTGAGAAGACATATTGGATCTTGACAGTGAGGGACGCTTTCGAAAGATAATGTTCCTTTGAGAGCGTCCAGTCTCCACGTCCTTTGCATCGGAAACTTCGCAAGTTTGCTGTCAATATGGTCAAAATCGGTACCAAGTTCGGACGTCAAGATGATGGTCGAGGATTAATCTCGATCACGTAAGGTGTTCCTCGAATACTTTTTTGCGGCGCGAATCGTCGATCGTCCTGCGGTTTCAGAGGCTCGTCATGGGCTTAGGCACACTCTGTGTTTTCAAAGGTGTATTTGCGATCGTTCAAGAATCGTGAGCAGGACCGGGCATCCATCGGCTTAGCGAAATAGTATCCTTGGGCTTGGTCACAACCTTCATCCCTTAGAAACACGTTCTGTTGAGCATCTTCGACCCCTTCGGCTAGGATCTCCTTTCCAAACGTCTTCGCCAGTCCAATAATCGCCCGCACGAGTTCCTGATCCATCGAGTTAGTACCGAGATCACTGACAAACGACTTATCGATCTTGATCTTGCCGACTGGCAGACGTTTCAGATAGGCGAGAGACGAATAACCAGTGCCGAAATCGTCGATCGCCAAATGAACACCCATTTCATCGAGTTTGTTGAGGCAAATACGGATCGAAACTTCCGACGGATCGACGAATAGACTCTCGGTAACCTCAAGCTCCAAACGTGAAGCATCGCAACCCGTCAAATCCAGGCAATCGGCAACGATTTGGGCGAATTCTGGTTGCCTGAGTTGCGCTGCGGAAATGTTCACTGCCATCCTCAAATTGTGACCGGAGTTCGTCCACTCGACGAGCTGCTGGCATGCTTGACGAAGGAGCCATACGCCCATCGGCCTAATTAGGCCGGTTGATTCAGCGACTGGAATAAAGGTCGACGGAGGAACCATGCCCCATTCAGGGTGAGGCCATCTCATTAACGCTTCGACCCCGACAATCTCGTTGTTCCGGAGCCCGAACTGAGGCTGATAGTGCAGAATCAACGTGCGTTCGCTCATCGCTCGTCGGAGTTCCCGCTCCAATGTGCGCCGAGACTTGAGAATTGCATCCATATCGTTCTCGAATACGCCGACATGGGAGCCTTCTTTCTTGCGGGCTTCGTCAACAGCAAGCTTGGCACAGCGGATCAAATGTTCGACGTTTTTGCCGTGTTCCGGGAAAGTCGCAACGCCGATATTGATTTCTGGTGTTATGTCATAGCCATCGACATAGAGAGATCGTGTCAAAGTTCTAAGCTGATTTTCTGCAAGCTTTTGTGCATCTATCGACGAATTCAAATGTTGATAAACGACTGCGAAGCTATTCCCTCCAAGACGACAAACCGTGGCGTTCGAGCTTGCAAAAACGACCATTCGACGGGCTAACTGTCTGAGGAAGCTATCGCCCACTCTAAAACCATAATACTTATTGATTTTACGCAACTTTCTCACGTCGACGACAAATAAGGCGACAACATGACCGAGATCTCTACGATAAAATGTACATTCTGATAACATTTTTAAGAAAAAGTCTGTATTTTTGAGCCCTGTCAGCGCATCGACTGTCCTCACGAAAGATCGATTTTCAGATTCTAAAACTTTCCCAGAATATGTGATATGTTTGTTTCGATCCAGTTTTTCAGATCTTGAACGCTCGCCTGAACGGCTTGAAATCGGCAAAGCTTGTGAGAAGCGTATATTGAGCGCACTCAAAATAAATCCCAATAAAGATAAAAATAAAGAAATAGAAATAACCAAGTTGTTTTTGCTACTATCCCATGTGAAAGCCAAAAGGAAAATTATAGCTGAATAGTTTATGATGAGAACGTATTTTATGGAACTGGATCTCGATGCCAAACAAGAGTGAATAGCTTCGTTTGTGCGTGCCTGAAACAAATGGCTTCTTGTCTTCATCTGGATACGAACGTTCTTGCAGATTCGAGGGAGCATGTTCGACATCCATTTAGCTGCGTTCGAGTTTCGCTGTCTAGGCATACAGGGTTCCGCGAGTCTCGCGTCGAAGTGCTTTTGACGAAAGATGTCAACGTCATTAGCCGGCATCAGACAAACACTCAAATCATGGTGTACATGTCTTAGCAATATCACCTAGTATATCAAGAGATGGATTTTAGACAGCTAGTATATGTATCTTTTGAACAACGCAATTGCGCTCCATTGGACCTATTTGTAACATTCCGGGAGCGGGGCCGGAGAACGGCAGCGCACATAACTTGGGAATGAGCTTTGTGGCGAGATTACTGTGAATCGTATTGATCTAGATGGCCGGCGGGCGGTCGTTACGGGTGGCGCTCGGGGAATTGGATTGGCGATTGGCTCCAGGCTGCTTTCTTCTGGGGCAAAGGTCGTTTTGTGGGACCAAGATCAAGAGGAGCTGGCGCGGGTCAAGGGCCATCTAAGTGAAAAAGGCGATGTCGGAATCGTAGGGGTCGATTTGACGTCATTCGAGGAGGTTAGGAACGCCGTAGGGACCACTGTCGGTCGGTTAGGCGGGATCGACATTTTGATATGCAATGCCGGAATTGCAGGTCCTTCTGCCAAGACCTGGGACTACGAAATCGATGCATGGCAGAAAGTCATCGATATCGATCTGACTGGCGTCTTTCATTGCTTAAAGGCGGTGATACCCGGCATGATCGAACAAAACTACGGCAGGATATGCTCAACCTCCTCTGTTGCAGGCAAGGAGGGCAATCCGAATGCAGCTCCTTACAGTGCCGCCAAGGCTGGCGTGATCGCTTTGACCAAATCACTCGGCAAGGAATTGGCGCAGTACGATATCGCGGTTAACTGCATAACACCTGCCGCTGCGAGAACTCAGATCTTCGACCAGATTTCGCAGCAACACATTGACTACATGCTCTCCAAGATTCCCCGCAATCGCTTCGTCGACGTGGATGAGATCGCATCCATGGTTGCCTGGATCGTATCGGAAGAGAACTCGTTCACGACGGGTGCGGTGTTCGACCTCAGTGGGGGACGTGCGACTTACTGATCGGTCTTCAACGCGCTTGGTTCTCAGACAATTCATGACACCACACGAGTTCAAGGCCTGGCGCAAAAGCCTCGGGATGTCACAAAAGGCGGCGGCCGACGCGTTGGGCCTGAAGAATCGAATAGTTCAATACTATGAAAAGGGCGAGCGTGACGGCGATGAAGTTCGAATCCCGAAATACATTCGTCTTGCGTGCTTCGCGGTAACTAGGGGCATCGAGGACTATCACGGCCCCGAAGGTGAAGACGGAAAGACCTCGAAGCCTAAGAAAAAACTGAAGCCGCGATCAAAAAAGGCCAACGCCAAGAACTAAAATCTGATGTCAATCGCGATATGTTTCGGGGAAGGACATCACGGTGGATGATAGCAATGACGTCGAAGGCGATTGTCTCGGGACACAAGACCGATCTGGACACTTTCGTTGACCAGGCAAAGAAGATTGTGCCCCAAGCGAAGCAGGGGAAGCTGATGTTCGCCCTTGATGCGACCGCATCGCGTCAGCCCACATGGGATTTGGCGAGTACGATCCAAGCTGAAATGTTTCAAACCGTCGGCGATTTTGGCGGCCTCTCCGTTCAACTCGTTTACTATCGTGGCTACGATGAATGTCGGGCCAGTCGGTGGGTTAATGACCCTAAAGATCTCGTTCGGCTCATGCAACGCGTCCATTGTATTGCTGGCGCCACGCAGATTAGCCGCATTCTTCGGCATGCACTCAACGAAATTGAAAAAGGACCGGTGCGTGCGCTCGTTTTCATAGGCGATTGCGTTGAAGAGAGTGCTGATCGGCTTGTTAACCTTTCGGGACAATTGGGTCTTCGAGGAGTCAAACTCTTCATGTTCCAAGAAGGCCACGATCCTCATGTCGCTGCAACATTCCAGCAGATGGCGAAAGCGACGCGCGGAGCCCATTGCCAGTTTGATCGGAACGCGCCCAATCAATTGCGCGATTTAATCGTCGCTGTCGCTGCCTATGCTACCGGCGGCCACGAAGCGCTGAGAAACCTGGCTCGCACACGTCGCGGTCAGTTCCGACTAATCGCACACCAAATTAGCTAGCCGGAATCCATCAACCGATGATTTGGTTATTCCTGGCAGGGTGCGGAATCTTTGTACTCTTGGCGATTCTCTTGCGAGAATTCCTGGCGCAAAGCCCCGAAGATCTGGCTCGGGCTGTTCGAGTTTTTGTCGTGGTGTTCACGTCGCTCGCAAGTGCGGGACTACTTTTTGCCGGTCGTGTTGGTTTAGCCGTGGCATTGGCTGGGGCGACGATTTACGCGATTAGAACGCTTAGGAAGTCTGTAGGGAGTGTT
>CAYPOV010000133.1:0-12368 GCA_964412385.1 uncultured Geminicoccaceae bacterium | reverse complement strand
AGGGAACGCCCGCCAATGGGACAAGACGGTAATCAGATCTTCCGAAAGACCGTCTGCAAAATATTCCTGCTCAGGGTCGTGGCTCATATTGGTGAAGGGAAGGACCGCGATCGCCGGCCGTGCCATGGCCGTGGAGACGTCTGCCCGTCGCACCGAGCGTGCCGGCGTTTCGTCCAGGTTGATTTGATAGACGCGGACCGGACGTTCGACATTTTTGAGCGTTTGCATGCCGTGATCGTCAAATTGAAGGTCAAGCTTGCTCTCGACATGATCGAAGACCGCGCCTGAAACACTGATCCCGCCTGCCGGCGCAATGCTTTCAAGGCGTGCCGCGATGTTGACCCCATCGCCGAATATGTCGCGGTCTTGATGAATGACATCACCCACATTGATGCCGATGCGGAACGCGATCGGCTCATCATGAGCCTCGTCGGACGCACGCGCTGCCAAGCTTCGCTGAATAGCGGTTGCTGCCTCGACCGCACCTAGAGTGCTGCCAAACTCCACCAAGGCTCCGTCGCCCATAAGCTTGACGATCCGCCCGCCGAAACGCGCAATGGTCGGCTCGAACACCTCCTTGCGAATGCTGTTGAGCCGCCGCAGCGTGCCAGTCTCATCCCGGCCCATCATGCGACTGTAGCCGACAACATCCGCTGCGAGGATTGCTGCGAGTCTCCGCTCCATGTCAGGGGCTTTCCTGATTGGCGCCAACGCCCCCTACTTAGAACAGGAGCGACAAGGCTGCCAGTGCGGTGGACCACACTCTTAAACCATGCAACGCTTCTGAAGCGTCACTAAACGAGCGTGGACGTGCGACCAACAAGGAGGGATGATGCGGCGGTTTGGTTTGATTGTTGGGGCAGTGGTTTGGTTGCTGGGGGATGGAGCCTGGGCGCAGCAGGATAAGATCAGCGATTACGAGCATGCCAAGGATGTCTTTTGGGAAGAGCTTTACCCGGGCACCTTCGAGGAGCTTTATTGTGCTGTCGACCAGCCGGGCCGGGATGATCACAATATCGAGCATGTTTATGCGGCGGCATGGATGACCAGGGCTGTGGGGTGCGGCAGCCGCAAACAGTGCCGGCGCCGAAGTGAATTGTTCAATCGCATGGAGGGTGATCTCCACAATCTTTATCCGACACGCGTGCGGTCGAATTCCTTGCGGGAAAGTTTTCCTTTTGAGGAGGTCTCCGGCGAGGATCGCGATCTGGCAGGCTGTGATTTCGAGGTGGAGGATGGGATAGTCGAGCCGAGGCCGGAGGCGCGCGGTGAAATTGCCCGCGCCGTGCGTTATATGGTCGAGGCTTACGATGCCGCGGATGGTCTGCCGGAAGGGCAGTTGGAACTGATGCGGGCCTGGGACGAGGCCGATCCACCCGACGAGGAGGAGTTCCTGCGCAATGATCTGATCGCCTTGATCCAGGGTAACCGTAATCCGTTCATCGACGCGCATCTCGAGTGAACAGGCTGGCTGCGGGCCGGTTGCGGGGCTAGATTGAGCCCATGGACAAGGCGATGGTCCGCCGTTTGGCGGCAGTTCTTGCAGCGGATGTGGTCGGCTATTCTCGCATGATGGGCGAGGACGAGGCGCGAACGCTGGCGGGTTTGCGGCGGCTGCGTGAGGCGGTGATCGCGCCGGAAGTCGCGGCGCATCGCGGCAATATCGTCAAGAGCTTGGGGGATGGCTGGCTGGTGGCCTTCGACAGTGCGGCGGAGGCGGTGCGCTGTGCGCTGGCTGTGCAGGATGCTCTCGCGCAGCAGGATGCGCAGCCCGGTGATGCCTTGATGCTGCTTCGCGTCGGCGGGCATATTGGCGATGTGGGCCATGAGGATGGCTACATTTATGGCGACGGGGTGAACATCGCGGCACGGCTCGAAGCGGTGGCGGCACCCGGTGGCATTGCCATTTCCGATGCGGCCCGATCCAGTCTGGACGGCACCTTGCGATCGGAATTCGAGGATGCGGGACTGCACGACCTCAAGAATATCGCGAGCTCGGTGCGGGTGTGGGTGCGCGGCGGCGAGGCAACTACGGGACATGATGTGCCGGCGCCTCGTGCCGGCACTGCTGTGGCGACATCGTTTCCCTCGATCGCCGTGGCACCCTTCGAGACCCCAGGGCGGGATCCCGATCATGCGGCACTTGCCGAGGGAATTGCCGATGACGTGGCAACCGAGCTGTCGCGGTTTCGCTGGCTTCATGTGGTTGATCACGAGGGGGAGCAGCCGGCCCGCTACCTGCTTTCGGGGGCGGTGCGCGGGGCTGGACGGCGGGTGCGGGTGAGTGCCTCCTTGACCTTCGGCGCGGAATCGCGGCGGCTTTGGTCGGAGCGCTGGGATCGGGACAGCGAGGATATTTTCGCGGTTCAAGACGAGCTCGTGCCGGTGATCGTCGCACGGGTGTGTCCCGAGATCGACGATCACGACAAGACGATGATCCGCGCCCGGCCGGCGGAATCGCTCTCGGCCTACGAACTCAGCCTGCGCGCCAATCAATTGCTCGCGACTGGCAAGATCGAGGCCTTTGAGGAGGCCGAGCATTTGATGGCGCGGGCCACAGCACTCGAGCCCGGAGATCCGCAGGCATGGGTGCAAAAGGCGATGGTGAACTATTTAAAGGCGCTCAGCGGCGCCTGGCCGATGCGCGAGAAGGCGACGGAGGCGCTGGAGACAGTGCGCAAGGGGATCGCGCTTGATTCGCGGCGAGCGAATGGTTTCGGCATGCTCGCGGCGATCTTGGCGGTGCTCGGCGAGACCGACCGGGCGCTCGACGCGGCAGACCGTGTTGAAGACCTCAATCCCAATGCCTGGGGAGCTCCTCACGGCCGCGCCATCGCCTACGCCTTTGCCCGACCCGAATGGGTTGCCGATCCTAGAGCGCATGGGGCGGTTTTGCTCGCGAACGCCGAGAGGACGTTGCAGATGGCGCCGGCGACGGCGTACCGTTCCGGCCATCTTTTCTTTGTGGGGCTGGGGATTTTAATGCGGGACGAGGCCGGTGATCTCGATGAGGCTATCACGGCTTTGGACCGCGCGGCAAGCGAGCCGGGTGCATCTTGGTGGCCGGGTCTCTTCATGGCTCTTGCCGAACTGCGCCGTGGCCGAGACGACGCTGCGCGTGAGTGCATTGACGAGGCACGCACGGTCTTGCCGGCGCTTTCCGTGGCGATTGTGCAGTCGGTAATCGGTGCGAGTTGGATTGCCAGCCATTGGCAGGCGGAATTGGCGCGGTTGCCCGAATTGGGGCTTCCGGTCGACTGACCGTTGTAGTTTAGTCCCGCAATCATTGCGTTTCAGGACTACGGTCAGTGACGCGAGGTCAGTGCGAGCTTGATGCCGAGGGCGACAAGCAGCCCTCCGCCGAGCTTTTGAAGGGCGAGGATGAGACGGTCCGACGACCCGAGGCGTTGGGCGACGGCGTGGGAGGCTTCGATCAAAATCACATCAGACATGGAGAACATCGCATTGGTGATGACACCGAGAATGACGATTTGCTATCCAATGGGAAGTGTTGCCGAGATGTCCGTGAATTGTGGCAGGAAGGCAAGATAGAAGAGCGCGGTTTTAGGATTGAGGGCCTCGACGATGATGCTGTCGCGCAAGGCTTTTCTTGCGGTAGGTTTGGCCGCTGTGCCTCCGATCTTCGGGGGCGCGCTTGTCAGGTAGTTGATGCCCATCCACACCAGATAGACTGCACCTGCGAACTTCATGAGCGTGAAGAGAGCCGGGACGATGGTGAGCAAGGCTGAGATGCCGAGTGCGGCGGCAGCGATGTGGCCGAGCCCCGCGATATGAAAGCCCAGTGCCGACCACCAGCCGGCGCTGCGGCCTAATGAAAGGGTTTGGGCCGCAGCGTAGAGCATGCCAGATCCCGGTACGCTGGCGAAGACGGCAGTGGCGAGTAGGAAGGGAATGAGGAGATCGGTCGGCGGCATGGGTTCACCTTCGTTGGAACGGCGCCCATGATTGCGCGGGTCACATCATTGTCGAGGGCGGCAAATGCACGCCCGAGTCAATATGCGCCCAAGGCATGATCAAACGAAAAGGTGCGCGCAAAAGCTTGGCAAAGCGTTGGCGGCACGCGATGTGAAAACAAAGGGCATGGCTGCCAGCGCTCTTGCCGGCCGGGCTCTCGACTTGCCAAACTTTGGGAGAGAACCCATGAGGCTCGCGCTAGGTTGTTCGCTGACTTACGATATTCCTAAGCCGACACCGATGATCGTGCTCTTGAATGTGCACTATTCGCTGGTGGGTTTCTTCGAGGCGCCCGATCAGCTGATCACCAGCCCGCCTGTACCCGTTCGGAGCTATCGCGATGGCTTTGGCAATTGGTGCAATCGGCTGGTTGCCCCTGCCGGCCGCTTCACACTTGGCACGGACGGCATTATTCATGATGATGGTGCACCTGATCCTGTAAAGTGGGATGCACCGCAGCATCCGGTTGAAGACCTGCCATCGGAAACGCTCGAGTTTCTTTTGGGCAGCCGCTACTGCGAAATTGATACCATGATGAGTGAGGCTTGGCGCTTGTTTAGCGGGACCGCGCCAGGTTGGCCGCGGGTCCAGGCGATCTGCGATTTCGTGAACAATCACGTGACGTTCGGCTATCAGTATTCACGGCCCACGCGTACAGCGCTTGAAACCTATAACGAGCGGACTGGCGTCTGCCGTGACTTTACTCATCTGGCGGTGACCTTTTGCCGGTGCATGAATATTCCAACGCGATATTGTACAGGCTATGTCAGCGACGTTGGCCAGCCTCCCCCCTATGCACCCATGGATTTTGCGGCCTGGATGGAATGCTATCTCGGCGGTCAGTGGTGGAGCTTCGATCCCCGCAACAACCGCCCGATGATCGGCCGGATCTTGATCGCGCATGGGCGCGATGCGGCTGATGTGCCCTTGACCCATACGTTCGGGCCCAATCAGCTCACTGACTTCAAGGTGTGGATCGACGAGGCACAGCGACCCTAGTTCTTGCAGACTTTCCAGGGTCCGATGTCGAGATGGAAGTGGTTGGCGTGGGCGGCATTGTGATTGGGTGTCAGGACCACATTGAAATGGCGGCATGCCGCGCGCGCAAAGTCTCTAAGAAACTCTTCCTTGTCGCCGCCGCCATCCCAGTCAGCGAGGAGATTGATGGTTCGGCCATCTGCCGTTCGAAACCCTGCGATGTCGAGGGCACGGGCCGTGGCGTGGAGACTCATCGCCCGGCCGTTGCGCATGGGCCTGCAAGCGTAGGAGCCGAAATGGTAGATGACGGTAACAGGGCTGCCGAGCGTGTCGAGGGCGATCTCCTGCATGATCGGCTCGAAGGTGAGCCACGCGGCGAGCATGGTACAGGCGGTACGCAGCGTCGGTTCGAACACCACGCTGCGCGTCGCCTTGAGCTGGAGCGGTGTTGGCACCTCGCATTGCTGGCGTCGCGGTGCATCCCAGCGGATCGGTGTAATGCCCGCTGACCGAACCGTGTTCAGGCATTGAGATGCCGAGAGATTAAACCGGCCGTCGGCGCGTTTGGGTGGCTCTTTGCCTCCGCCGCATCCGACAATCGACAGAATGACCAAGAGGGCCGCTAGTCTTTGCGCAAATCGTCGGGCCGCTAGGAGGGCGAAGGTGTCTCGTTGAGCAGAAATTCGACCGCCTCCACCGATTTGGCGCTGTCCCATTCGGCCACGCCGAGGACCCTGCCATATTCCAGGCCATCTTTCCCAACGAGCAATGTCGCGGGCAGGCCCGGAATTTCGAAGTCTTGCATGACCGAAAAATCGGCCGTGCGGAGAACCAGCAGATTGTCGACCTCGACCTCGTCCATGAAGGCGGTAAGCTTCTCGTTGGGCACGCTGCCGCGATCGACGCTGACTGCAACCACGCGCACGGGCTGCTCGTCGAACTTCGCCTGAAGCCGGCTCAGAGACGGCATTTCATGGCGGCAGGGTGCACACCAGGTGGCCCAAAAATTGACGACCAAGACCTGCCCCTCGAGGTCCGCCAAGCTTGTTTCATTGCCCTCAAGGTCCAAGAGAGTCACATTGGGCAAATTCTGAGGTTCGGTCTCTTGGGCGCGTGGAGCACTTGGGATGATGAGGACCGAGGTGAGCAAGAGGAAAAACAGAAAGCGCATCGGCGTACCCAATCGATAGGATGCTATGTGAGCGAAACCATGAAAGGCGCTGAGCCGACAGCTCGGGATATGTGGGGTGGTCATTTCGACAAGGGGCCAGCGCCATTAATGGCGCTGATAAATGCGTCGATTGACTTCGACAAGCGGCTCTACCTTCACGATATCGCGGGGTCGATGGCGCATGCGCAAATGCTGGCGGCAAAGGCCTTGATTTCCGCCGAAGACAAAGACGCGATCATGCGCGGGCTCGAGCAGATCCAAGCAGAGATCGAAAACGGCAATTTCCAGTTCCACACCGAGCTTGAAGATATTCATCTCAATATCGAGTCCAGACTCACGGAGCTGGTGGGCGAAGCAGGACGCCGGCTGCACACCGCACGCTCACGCAACGATCAGGTCGCCACCGACTTCAAACTCTGGGTGCGTGACGCCATCGATCGTGCGGACGGCCGGCTCCAAGCGCTGCAGCGCGCCCTCATCAATCAAGCGCGCAGCCATTCCAGCGATGTCATGCCGGGCTTCACGCATCTTCAGGCGGCCCAACCGGTGACGCTTGGCCACCATCTCTTGGCTTATGTCGAGATGTTTGGACGGGACCGTTCGCGGTTCAGCGCTGCACGCCAAAGGCTCAATGAATGCCCCTTGGGTGCAGCAGCCTTGGCCGGCACGAGCTTCCCGATCGACCGTGCGGCAACGGCTTCTGCCCTCGGCTTCAACGTACCGGCACGCAACTCGATCGATGCGGTTTCGGATCGCGACTTCGTTCTCGACTATTTGGCCTCGGCATCGATCAGTGCTGTGCATCTCTCCAGGCTCGCCGAAGAGCTGGTGCTATGGTCGACGCCGCAGTTCGGCTTTGTGCGAATGAGCGAGACTTTCTCCTCGGGAAGCTCGATCATGCCGCAAAAGCGCAATCCCGATGCGGCCGAATTGTTGCGCGCCAAGAGCGGGCGCATCTTTGGTCAGCTCCAAGCCATGCTGGTGGTGTTGAAGGGGCTGCCGCTCGCCTACAGCAAAGACATGCAGGAAGATAAAGAAGGTGTGTTTGATGCCGCCGACACGCTTGAGCTCTGTTTGGCCGTTGCCGCCTCGATGATCGAGACCATGGCGGTATTTCCGGACCATATGCGCGAGGCTGCCGGCGTTGGCTACACCACGGCCACCGATCTTGCGGATTGGCTGGTTCGTGTCAAGAATGTCGCCTTCCGCGATGCGCATGGGATTGTGGGGCGCGCGGTACGATTGGCCGAGGAACGATTATGCGGCCTCGAGGAATTGCCTATTGAGGATTTGCAAGAGATTGATCCGAGAATCGATGAGACGGTATTCGATGTGCTCGGCATTGACCCGTCGGTCCGAAGCCGCACCAGTCTCGGCGGAACAGCTCCCGCGCTCGTGCTCGATGCCATCGACGACGCGGTCGAGCGTTATCTTTAGGATATCGGTGCCATGATCCCATTGCGTTGGTGCCAGATTTTTGCCGTGTTTCTCATTGTAGCTTTGATGACGTCTTGTGGTCGCAAGAACGAGTTGATCCTGCCGCCGGCTGAAGAAGAAGAGATCGAAAGCATCGAGGATCTTGGCTGAGATGGCGTTCGAACGGCAGTGCGGGGTGTTATGGGCCGAAGACGTCTCGCTTGAAGCCATCGCAAGTGAGTTCGGAACGCCCGCCTATGTGTACTCGGCCGGAGCCATGCGCCAGCGGTTGCGCCGTTTCCAAAATGCATTCGAACGCCGCTCTGTTCTTTTTTGTTATGCGCTCAAGGCCAATAGCAATCTCGCGGTGATCAGGACGCTGGCTGCCGAAGGTGCCGGCGCCGATACCGTCTCGGCGGGTGAGATCGAACGCGCGTTCGCCGCGGGCGTTGCGCCGGAACGAATTGTTTATGCCGGGGTTGCCAAGACCGATGACGAGATGCGCTTTGCGTTGCGGCAACGGATCTTGCAGTTCAATGTCGAATCAGCGCTCGAGCTGATGCGTTTGGGTGAGCTTGCTGTCGAAGAAGGCATCGAAGCACCCGTCGCACTACGCATCAATCCGGATGTCGCGGCCGATACGCATGACAAGATCAGCACCGGCCGCAAGCAGGACAAGTTCGGGATACCCTATGGCGACGCCGGTGAGCTTTATGCGTTGGCACGGGCAACACCCGGATTGAGGCCTGTGGGCTTACATCTCCACATCGGATCGCAAATTACCACGACCGAGCCCTTTGCCCGTGCCTATAAGCGAGGGGCCTCACTGTTCCGTGAACTTCGAAGCCAAGGTGTGCCGCTCGAACGGCTCGATCTCGGTGGCGGGTTCGGTGTTCGCTATGGCGACGAGGAGCCGCTTTCCCCGGAAAAGCTGGCTGAAACCGTCGATGACGCACTCGGAGATCTGGATTGCGAGATCGTTTTCGAGCCGGGACGTGCATTGGTTGCAGAAGCTGGTGTGCTTTTGACATCCGCACTCTATGTCAAACCTGGTGTTGATCGACGGTTCCTGGTGGTCGATGCCGGTATGAACACTCTCTTGCGCCCAGCGCTCTACGGATCGTTTCACGATATCGTGCCGGTGCGCACCAATTCGGAAATGACGCTTGAGCCCTACGACGTTGTCGGCCCAATCTGCGAAAGCAGCGATGTTTTTGGACGTGGACGGCTGATGCCGGAACTCGGGCGCGGTGATCTTGTGGCCATTATGGGGGCCGGTGCTTACGGTTCGGTGATGGCCTCCGATTATAATTCGCGTGCCCGGCCCGCCGAGATCCTCGTCGATGGTGACCGCATTGCACTGATCAAATCCCGAACCGAGCCCCGGGCTCAGTTCGCCAACGAGCACATCCCCGAATGGATGCCTGCCGCGCAATAGGGACGTAGCCTCATGAACAAGCCATTTGCCCGTGTGCTCCGCCAGAAGCTGGTCATGTCGCGCACAGCTCTCTTCGCCGAACGCGCATGGTCGGCATTCATGCCGCTGGTTCTGGCCGTTGTCGCATTTTTGGCCGTGACGTTCTTTGGCCTCTGGCAAGCGATGCCGGTATGGCTTCACGCCCTTTTGCTGATGCTGTTCGCCGCCGCGTTTGTCTATGTTGTCCGCTATGCTTGGCGCTCTTTGTATTTGCCGCAGCGTGACGCAGCACTGCTACGACTCGAGCGGGATAGCGGCATTCGGCACGAGGCCCTGCAGGCGCTGGAAGATGAGCTGCCGGGTGCTGTCCACGATCCCGACACGGAAGCATTCTGGAAAGCGCATCGCGAGCGGCTGTTCGAGCGGGTCAAAGCACTTCAGGTGAGCTTGCCGACGAGCGATGTCCCCAAACGCGATCCTTGGGCCATTCGCACCGTTCCCGTCCTGGTTTTGGCATTAGCGTTGGTCGACGGCTGGGGCGATTTCCGCACGCGGCTGGCTGATGCCTTTACCTTCGCTGGCCCTGTCCGTGCCGCACCCGAGCCTGTCATGGCCGAACTTTGGATCACACCACCCGACTACACCCGGCGGGCGCCGCTGGGCCCGGCGCAGACTGCCGAAGCCGAGCAAATCACCGTGCCCGAAGGTAGCACCGCTATTCTCCAACTGCGCAACGTTCCGGCCGTCGAACAAGGGCTCGATGCCCGTCTTCTTTATGGTGCCGATGCGATGCCCATCGAGGATATGGGCGGTGGCAGTGCGCGTGCCGAAATCGAACTCGGCAAGAGCGGTGAGCTAGTGTTTGCGCTTGGGGTGCGCGGCGATGGCGAGATCATCGACCGCTGGCCGATTGACATTGTTTCCGACACACGTCCCGAAATCGCTTTTGTCGACCAGCCCAGCACCACCCATCGGGGCGTGCTGCGGATCGACTACGAGGCCAAGGATGATCACGGCTTGGCGCTAATCGAGCTTCGCTTCCGCGCCCATCAAGGGGCTGATTCGACCATCCATCGTTACACGTTGAGCGAACCCGCAGCCCTTCCGACCGAGCTTGAAAGCAGCAATTTTCTCGATCTCACCGCTCACCCGCTCGCGGGTTTACCGGTCGAGATGGTGTTGGAAGCGCGCGATCCGCTCGATCAGTTGGGCGAGAGCGAACCTTTGGTGATGACGCTGCCCGAGCGGACCTTCACGCATCCCCTGGCGCGCGCCGTCATTCAAGAGCGCAAGCGTCTGGTCAGCGAGCCCGATTCCTACATGGCGGTTGCCGGACGTCTCGATGTGCTGGGCGACAGCGAGGCCGCGCGCGAGCTGCCAATCACCGTGCCGCTCTCCTTCAGCATTGCCTCCCGCCGGCTCGCAGGCGATCGGCCTGCAGACGAAAAAATCCCCGATGTCGTCGACATGCTTTGGGATCTGGCACTGTTCATCGAGAACGGCACCTTGTCGGTCGCCGAGCAGAATTTGCGGGAGCTGCAGGAGGCCTTTCAGCGCGCCATCGAGGAAGGCGCGAGCGAACAGGAGCTTGCCGAACTTCTCGATGAAATCGAGCGTGCGATGAACGAGATGTTGCAGGAGATGATGCGACAGGCGATGCAGAACCAGCAGCGCATGGATCCGCAATCGATGCAGGAGATCGATCCCTCGCAGGTCGTCACCCAGCGTGATTTGCAGGAGATGCTCGATCAGGCCCGTGAGCTGATGCAACAGGGCATGATGGATGCCGCCCAGGAGATGATGGCGCAGCTCCAGCAGATGCTCGAGAACATGCAGATGGCGATGGCCCAGATGCAGCGCCAGCCGAGCCCGGGCGAGGAGGCGGTCTCCGATCTGCAGCGGATGATCGAGATGCAACAGAACCTGCTCGACCGCAGCTTCGACATGAACCGCCAGATGCAGGGCCAGCAGGGTCAACAAGGTCAAGAGGGCCAGCAAGGTCAACAGGCGCAACAGGGCCAACAAGGCCAGCAGCAGCCGGGCGAAATGGGCCAAGGTCAACAAGGTCAAGGTGGCCAGGGTCTGCAATCGCAAATGGGCAATGCGGCGATGGAGCAGGACGCATTGCGCCGGGCCTTGGGCGAGTTGATGCGCCGGATGGGCGAGGCTGGCATGGAGATCCCGCGCGCCCTCGGTCAAGCAGAGCTGCAAATGCGCCAGGCACGCGATTCGCTGCAAGGCGGGGCACCCGATCCCGCAGCCAATGCTCAGGGCGATGCCCTGGATTTCATGCGCCAGGCCGGACAAGCGATGATGGAGCAACTGCGTCAGCAGCTGGCCCAGCAGCCGGGACAAGGCATGACCGGACAGCCGATGCCGACAGGCCGCGAGGGACGGGACCCGCTCGGTCGCTCGCAGCGCAATCAGGGCGGCTTCGACACTTACGGCACCCATGTTCCGGATGAGAACGATCTCGGCAGGGCACGCGATGTGCTGGAGGAACTCTATCGCCGTTCGGGCGATCTCTCCCGCCCGCCGTCTGAACTCGACTATATCGACCGCTTGCTGGATCGTTTTTGACGTTAGCCGTCAGGAAGGATTTTCGCTCACCCAACTTCGACGCCCGGCCGCCCAATAGGGCCATCGATCTCGTCATCGTGCACTATACCGGTATGCGCACAGGTGATGGGGCGTTGGCCCGACTAACCAATCCAAGCTCGAATGTCAGCGCGCACTATGTCATCGAGGAATGTGGCGAGGTTTTCGAGCTCATCTCGCCGACCGATCGAGCCTGGCATGCTGGGGTCAGCTGGTGGGCTGGACAAGACGGCCTGAACAGCAATTCCATTGGCATCGAGCTCGTCAATCCGGGCCATGAATGGGGCTACCGGCCATTCCCCGATGCTCAGATGGCGGCGCTTAGAGATGTGTTGGGCGAGATCACGACGCGCTTGTTGATCCCCGCTTATAATGTTTGGGGCCATAGTGACGTCGCACCGCTGCGCAAAGAGGACCCAGGAGAGCTGTTCGACTGGCGCTGGCTGGCAGAACAAGGTTTCGGGCTTTGGCCCGACCCTCCCACTACTCAGCAAGAACTCGCGCCTGCCGACATGGCTCTGGTGTTGCGCGAGATCGGTTATGGCATCGCCGGAGATCTATCGGACCTCGAGGATGTGCTGCGCGCTTTTCAGCGGCATTTCCGGCCTTCCTGCCTCGATGGCATGATTGATCGGGAGACTTCGTCACTGGCGATGGCGGTTCGAGACTTGCGCCGGAACGCTGCCGCTCATAGCTAGAGCATAGGTGCGAGGTGGCTGGATGACCGCTGTCGTGGCGAGCCAACGTCACGATGGAGGAAAGTCCGGGCTCCATGGAAAGACGGTGCCGGGTAACACCCGGCGGGGGCGACCC
>CAYPOV010000132.1:0-12376 GCA_964412385.1 uncultured Geminicoccaceae bacterium | reverse complement strand
GGTACCGCCGATATCGGGCCAAAACTTACAAGTGCCAACGATAACCGTATGGCTCCTGCTCTCGCTGCATAATGTAGCGGAAAGCGCGGTTGAAGAGTACCGGGCAACAGAAACTCTTCAAAAAGTCCACTAGCTTCGGCCAGTGGCGCGGCTCGGGGGGCGCCGGGCAACAGAAGCCCCCCACGATAGCACTTGGTGCGAATGGAAAGGGGATATGGCGTGGCCGCCAATGGCCGGGGTAGAATTCGATATGGCCGAATGGTCGAAGCAGCGCTTCGCACGGTGGTTCGTGACGTGTTGGCCGATGTTGCGGAGAATGGGCTGAGCGAACCTCACCATTTTTACATCACATTCCGAACCAATGCGCCGGGAGTTGAGATCCCCGACTATCTACTCAGCCGATATCCGGAAGAGATGATCATCGTCATGCAGCATCAGTTTTGGGATTTGGATGTCGGCGAGGATCGCTTCAGCGTGACCTTGAGTTTCAATGACCGCCCGGAACGGCTTCTTGTACCATTCGAGGCGGTGAAGGTCTTCGCGGATCCGGGTGTCGAGTTCGGGCTTCAATTCACGCTGAGCGGTGCCGATGACGAGGGTGGCGAAGCCGAGGGCAACCAGCCGCAACTCTTGAACTCGCCAAATCGACTCCGCCCGGTGACCAATACGGAAGAGCAACAAGACGAATCAGCCGACGAATCGGCAGGTGCTGAAATCGTGAGCCTGGACCGTTTCCGCAAAAAATAGCGGCGTGTGCTGGCATATGGTTGATTGACACGGTTCCTCTGGCAGCCTCTTCTCCCGATCACAAAAAACGAGGGCGCGTTGGAGGCGACCGATGACCAATGATGCATCAGAGGCTTCAGGAAGACGGGTTGAGACCGACACCTTTGGTCCGATCGAGGTGGAGTCGAGCCGCTATTGGGGCGCACAGACCCAACGTAGCCTGACCAACTTCAAGATTGGCGGCGAGCGCATGCCGGCGTCGATGATCAGGGCGCTGGGGGTGGTCAAGCTTGCTGCGGCGCGGGTCAATACCAGGCAGGGTTCGCTGGAGGACAGGCTCGCCAAGGCCATCGAGCGTGCCGCAACCGAAGTCACAGAGGGCAAATGGGACGAGCATTTCCCACTCGTCGTGTGGCAAACGGGCTCGGGTACGCAGAGCAACATGAATGCCAATGAGGTGATCGCCAATCGGGCGAACGAACTCTTGGGCTCGAATCTGGGCACCAAATCGCCCGTCCATCCCAACGATCACGTCAATCGGGGGCAATCCTCCAACGACACGTTTCCAACGGCGATGCATATCGCCGCCATGGAAATGGTGATGCATGAGCTCTTGCCCTCGCTCGAGCATCTCCTCGCCGCGATCAAGAGCAAGCAGCAGGAGTTCGCTGGGGTTATCAAGATCGGCCGGACCCATCTGCAAGACGCGACACCGCTTGAGCTTTCGCAGGAATTTTCAGGCTATGCGCACCAGATTGCCAATGGCATCGAGCGCGTGAAGGGTTGCCAGCCGCGGCTCGCTCAATTGGCGCAAGGCGGGACCGCAGTCGGTACCGGGCTCAATTCCAAAAAGGGCTTTGCCGACGCCTTCGCAGGGGAGGTTTCAACGATCACAGGCCTCGGTTTCGCGAGTGCGAAGAACAAGTTCGAAGCGCTGGCTGCCCACGACGCCATGGTGGAGATCTCGGGGGCTCTCAACGTCCTGGCTGTCTCGCTAATGAAAATCGCCAACGATATCAGGCTCTTGGGGTCCGGTCCGAGATGCGGTCTCGGCGAGTTGCACCTTCCAGAGAACGAGCCCGGATCGTCGATCATGCCGGGCAAGGTCAACCCGACCCAATGCGAGGCCATGACGATGGTTTGTGCTCAGGTGATGGGCAATCACGTCACGACCACGGTGGCAGGCTCGAACGGCCATTTCGAGCTCAATGTGTTCAAGCCGGTCATCGTCTATAATGTGCTGCAATCGATCAAACTGATTGCCGATGGCTGCCGAAGCTTCACCGACAATTGCGTTGTCGGCATTACCGCCAACAAGGATCGTATCGAGAGTCTTCTCCATGAGAGCTTGATGTTGGTGACCGCTCTCAACCCCAAGATCGGCTACGAAAACGCGGCAAAGGTCGCCAAGAAGGCGTATGCCGATGGGAGTTCTCTCAAGGAAGCGGCTGTGGCGCTTGATCTGCTGACGGTGGAAGAGTTCGATTCCCTGGTTCGCCCGGAAACGATGGTAGGTCCGTCCGATTAGGTGAGGGCAGTTCAACCGCACTTTGGATCTCTTCGAGGGCGAGATCTTCGGGTGCACCGAAAACCCGAATGACCGACCCGTCGCTGCGCTCGATCTCGCCATCTAAGATCCAGGCATAGAGATCAAACGACAAGTCTTCGGATGAACTGGCCGTGGCAACACCTCTCGCTACCTCGAAATCCATGTCTAGGTCACCGAGTGCGAAATTTCCCTGACCACGAAGGTTGTGAACGATCGCCGCGACCGACGGACCAATGCCGAGGGCTGCAAGCTCGAGATCGACATTGATCTCGTCGTCCCTGATCAAGTCGTCTTGGCCGATCATGCGCCGCAAATCACCGTCTCGAAGCTCAATTCCTAGTGCCAGGGAGGTTCGTTCGGCCGATAATGCAACCTCGACAGTTCCCTCAAGAACGCCTCCTGCGGCCGGTATTTCAAGATCCTTGATGAAGATACGATCGGGCCGGTAATCGACTGTCGCCCCCGAACTGCCGATCGATCCACCAGCATCATCGAGGATTTCATCGACGGCCACGCGCAGGCTGGCGGTCAAGGGCCAATCAGGAAGCCCTTGAAAGGGTTGGTGAGGCCAACTCCCGAATTCGAGAGTTCTCAGCTCGGGAACAAGGCCCGTCTCGCCGGTGATGATTTCCCGAATGCGTGCGATAGTGGCAAGATCAAGGCGATCGGCGGCAAGGGCGCCCACTAGATCCGCAGGCACGGCATCGTGAGAGATCTCGAATTCACCCGCGATTGTCGTTCCCGGATGGCGAAATTCCAGGGCCACGGTCTGAGCTTGCGCCTCACTTGTGCTGAGCAACGAAATTTCAGCGTCACTTGCGGGAAAAATCTCTGCCGCGTCGTTCAAGAGAACGCTTCGCACGGCCTCTTGGATATTCTCGAACTGGGCCGTGACGCGAATTTCGTGATCGCTCTCGATTGTCCAGGCGTCAGTGTTTCCGGCCAGCATCAGCCGTGATCCTTGACCTGTCATTTCCAGCTCGAACTCGTTTTCATTGTCCGAACTTCGGGCGGTACCGCCAAGCTGAACGGGTGCAAGATTCGTCAAGGTCGGCGGTGCGTTGATGCCGAGCTGTCGGAGCAGGCGCGCCGGATCGGTGGTCGTACCATCGATCGCAATGTCGAATTCTCCGCGGCCCAGGTCCGCCGATCCGACGATCATTCCAGCACTTGCGGCAATGTTTCTGGCACTCAGTTCGCTGAGCGTGATCCGGCCATTCTCGAGTGTGCTCTGCAGCACGAAGTCTCGGGCACGGATATTGCCCACGGCGACTGTTTCGATGGCGATATCGGCGGCGGCATCGAAGCTCTGAGCACGTTCGCGCATCGACGCCAAAAAACCGTCCGGCAGCGTGTCATCGCCATCCCAGTAATCGTCCAGCGAAAGACGGTCGATTCGAGCAGAAATCGCAATCTTGGGCCGGGCCTCGTCAACGATCGCGAGCGATCCCTCAATGTCGGAATTATCAACGCGTCCTTGGATTTCCTGAAAAGCAAACCTCCGCCCCTCGATCGCGAGTTGCGAGGTGAGATCGAAACTGTGACGACCGATTTCGTTGTCGAGAAAACCAGTGTCGAGAAAACCAGTGTCAAGACCGAGATCTCGAACGACCCTCAGAAGATCGGGTCCTGACGCTTGAAGATCGCCCTCTATCCGAGGGCTGCTGTCCATACCTTCGAGACGACCGAAAAACTCAAGAGTGCTTGCATTGTCGGTGGTGAGCCTCAGGCCCTCAACGGCAATGTTGCCCGGCTCGTCAATGGCCGCATCAATGGCAAATTGCCTAGCCGTACGGCCGCGCCACGCAACATTGCTGCCTGAAATCTCTAAGGTCCCGGTTCGGGCGATGGTTTGGGGCCAGTAGGACGTCGTCGCCCAATCCACCCAGCCATCGTTCAAAACCAAATCCGCAATGCGAAAATCGGCATCGACAGTCGGGTCCTCTCCAAACGACAAAGACAAATCGCCACGGATCTCGCCGCCATTAAGCTCGGCATTGAGATCCTGCAAAGTCAACAACCTTCCATCCCACTCGATTTCGCCCTCCGCCGAAACCTGATCGATGCCAGAAGGCAAGGGCTCACCAGTGACCGTGCCGATCAGCCGGCGAGCCACGTCGAGCGTTTCGCGATCACTCTGAAACCCGGTTTCAAGAGAGAAAGAGCCAAGGTCGTCTGCAGTGGTCCCGATGGCCGAGAGCGCAAGGCCGCTACCCAGGCCAAAGGAAACACTGACCGGAACGACAGATCCGGGGCTTCCGCTCCCGAAGGTCAGCCCATAGGTGACCTCGTTCTCCTCGACCACACCGCTTCCTCGAAGCTGCCACCCGGCCACAGACTTTTCGGCATTGAGGTCGATGCCGGTCAATCGCACAGGTTCACCGGCGCCATCTCCCTTGATGCTGAGAACGCCATCAACGATCTCGGCATAAGTGAGATTGGCCAGGAGGGGCCTCGTTAAGCTCTCGGTCGAATAGCCACCAGCCCAGTCGATCTCAGGACGTACGATCCTCGCGGTCTGGGAGCGGATTTTGAAACGTGCGAGCTGTTCGAGATCGAGGATCAGATCGATACGGGCAATTTCAGCACTGACACTAGACTCGCTCGGTTCGACCATGACATTGCGAAAGCTTACGGTCGGTCTTGGCAGGATCGAGAGTGTCGAATTGCCCCCAACCTCGACATTATCGATACCCGCGGTCTCGAGGGTCGTCAGCAATCGTCGTTCCAGAAAGGCCGGATCGATACGGGGCGGAATGAGGAAGATCCCGGCCAGCACAGCGACTGTGAGCAGAAACGTTGACGCAATGAGAACGCGCACTGGTATTTACGCTGTATCCTAAATTACAATCGCGAAAGGTGATCAAGCTAGCTGGGCAATTGCCCCAGACGCCTTTTAGCGCCGGACGGCTTCCGCGACAACGCGCTAGGCTCGGGGATGCGCGGAGGCATAGAGTGCCACGAGCTTTCGGTCATCGACTTGGGTGTAAATCTGGGTTGTCGAGAGATTGGCGTGACCCAAGAGTTCCTGAATAGCCCTAAGATCAGCACCGTCCGACAAGAGATGCGTTGCGAAGCTGTGACGAAGCGCATGAGGTGTCGTGGTCTCGGGCAGTCCAAGCGCTTGTCTTAACAGACGTATCTTTTTTTGAATGGCAGCCGGCTGAACCCGCTTGCCACGAACGCCCACGAAAAGCGGATCCTCTGCTGCGAGCTGGAAAGGGCAAGCACGGAGATATTCATCAATGGCGCGTACGACTTGAGAAAGAAGCGGAACCACGCGCTCTTTTCCTCCTTTGCCTAGTACCTTGACACTCGTTACCTGCTCGATTGGATCGGGTATCGATGATCGGCTTAGACCGATCGCCTCGCCGATTCGGAGGCCCGCCCCATAGAGCAGCATGACCAATGCCAGATCGCGTTTGGCCGTCCAGTCGCTCGACGCTTTCTCTCCGATCTCCTCGCGAATCTCCGAGATTTGGCCGAAGGCGAGCGGCCGCGGCAATGCGCGTTTGAAGCTCGGTGCCCGCATCGCCCGCAGAGCCGGGTTATGAACGTCATAGTGGCGGTCGACATAGTCGAAGAACGCACGAACAGATGCGCAGGCTCGCGCAATGGAATTCCGCTTCAGGCCATTCTTGGTAAGATGAGCGAGCCACGCACGAAAATCGCGGTAGTCCATTGTGGCAAGAGAGCGGAGTGATACCGCACCACCCAAATGCCCGCTTGTGAATCCGACGAACGCAGCCCAATCCGAGGCATAGGATTTGCGGGTTCTTGCAGCCAACTGTCGCTCATGAGCCAACCATGAAAGCCAGCTCTGTGTGGTTTCACGAAGGTCGTCATCCGCACCTTCGATCACGAACCGCCCTGCTTCAGTCCCGGGTTCCTCGGTAGTAGTCATCGCCCTGAGCCAATGGTATTGCGCCTGGCGCGGAACAATACCGGCAATACTCATCCATGGCGATCCTTCCTGTCCTCTTGCCGCTCCCGTTCGATGAGCCCTTCGACTACGAGACCCACGATGCCACGGTCGAAGAGGGACAGTTTGTTCGCGTTCCGTTCGGACCGCGCCTGGTCATCGGTGTGGTTTGGCACGAGCCGCCGAAAAAGCGGGCCCCGGTTGAGAAGCTGCGCGCGATCAACCAAGCGATTCCGTTACCTGCAATGCCGCTGGAAATCCGTAAGCTCGTCGCGGAGACCGCTGCGTCGACACTGATGCCGCTCGGCAATGTGCTGCGTCTTGCCATGAGCGTGCCTGGTGTATTCGAACCCCAGCCCGCCAAGGTGGGTCTCGTTGCGAGCCCTCATGCGACAACTGCCAAACTCACCGCCAAACGGCAGGCGGTTCTTGACGCCTGTTCGCCCGCGGGGCCCTTGACAGCCAGCGACCTTGCCAAACGCGCCAACGTCACGGCGTCGGTGGTCCGCGCCATGGCAGCAGACGGCCTTCTCGAGCGTGTCGAGATCGAGGAACGCTTTGATGCGCATGTTGGCTACCAATTCGATCCCGTGGCGTTGTCGGACGTGCAAATCCTCGTTGCAGAGGCCTGCAGCGATGCCGTCCGACAGTCGACATTCCAGGAACTTCTGATTGAGGGCGTTCCCGGCTCGGGAAAGACAGAAGTCTACTTCCAAGCCATTGGAGCGGCGTTGCAACAAGGCAAGCGAGCACTCGTGCTCCTGCCTGAAATTGCGCTCGAGGCGCAGTGGCTAGACCGATTTGAGCGCAGCTTTAGTGGGCTGCCCATCGCCTGGCATTCCGGCCTCACGGCATCACAACGGCGCCGTAACTGGCTAACAGTGGCCCATGGTGGGGCATCCGTGGTCGTCGGGGCACGATCAGCCCTGTTTTTACCCATTCAGGACCTTGGCGTCATCGTGGTCGATGAGGAACACGATCCGAGCTTCAAACAGGAAGACGGCACACTCTACCACGCCCGTGACGTTGCCATTACCCGCGCCCGGATCGCGAATTGTCCGATCTTACTGGCAAGCGCCACGCCTTCAATTGAAACCGCTAAACGGGTCGGGGCGATCCCAGGCTACGCACCGGTTAGCGCCGAGCATCGGCATTTCATGCTTCCGGCACGTCACGGCGGAGCCAAAATGCCCGCGATCGGTCTGATCGATCTTCGGCGCGATCGGCTGCCCCGCGGTCGATTTCTTTCCGAAGAGGCGAGGCAGGCGATTGCCTCAACCCTCGAGGCCAATCAACAGGTGATGTTGTTCTTGAACAGACGGGGTTACGCGCCGCTCACGATTTGTCGGGCATGTGGCTTCCGGTTTTGCTGTCCGAACTGCAGTGCTTGGATGATCGAGCATCGCTTCCGCGGTCGATTGGTGTGCCATCATTGCGGCTACGCGCGCCCGGTCCCGGATCATTGCCCGGAATGCGGTGCCGTTGACGCGCTGGCAGGGTCAGGACCGGGCGTCGAGCGCATCGCTGAAGAGGTTTCGTCACTGTTTCCCAAGGCTTCAGTCGAAATTATGGCAAGCGACACCGTGCGGGGTGCCGATGGCGCTGCATCGCTGGTCGAGGCCATGCAGCGAGGCGACATCGATATCTTGGTCGGCACACAAATTATCGCCAAAGGCCATCATTTTCCCAGCCTCACTCTCGTCGTCATCGTCGATGCCGATGTCGGTCTCACAGGTGGCGATCTCCGGGCGAGCGAGCGTTGTTTCCAGCTTCTCTATCAAGTGGCAGGACGGGCAGGGCGGGAGGACAAACCGGGCCACGTTCTCGTACAAACGCATTTGCCGGAGCATCCAGTGATCCAGGCACTGCACGATGGCGACAAGGATGGGTTTCTGCGCATCGAATGCGAGGAGCGGCGCTGGGGAGGAATGCCACCCTTCGGCAAGCTCGCGGCACTGGTGTTCGCGGGTCCCGATGGCGAGATGGTCAAGCAAACGGCCCGCAAACTGGCATCGACGGCGCCGCGAGACGACAATGTGACCGTTCTCGGCCCGGCGCCGGCACCGCTGAGCTTGCTTCGCGGTCGCTATCGGGTACGTCTCTTGATCAAGGCCACGCATGACGTTGACCTGCCGGCTTGGCTTCGAAATTGGCTCCGCTCCGCCAAGATACCGAGCAAAGTCAGATTGCAGATCGATATCGACCCGGTTAGCTTTCTTTGACCAACGCCGACGGTGCCGTATCGCCGCGTCAAGGTGTCCAGTGTCGCCTTAACAGGGCTGCCTTGTGGTTACGTTCGGCCTTGTGTTAAGCGGACTGAACTTGGCGGGGCGCGACAGAATGTGCCGCGCAACGATCTTGTGTTACGAGTTTCTCGAAATCCAGCAAAAGGCGTGAGGGATTGGCAGCAGCATCGACCATAACTTCGGGTTTGGCCGAACGCTACGCGACGGCTTTGTTCGATCTGGCTAAAGAAGATGGTCAGATCGATGCTGTGATGCAGGATTTGGATAGTGTTCGCACCATGCTCGACGAGAGCGAGGATCTGAGACGGACTATCCGTAGTCCCGTCATCAGCGCGTCAGCGCAGGCGCAGGCGATCACGGCTGTCGCCGATCGAGCTGGTCTCAGTAGTCTGACAAAGCAATTCTTAGGATTGCTGGCTCACAAGAGAAGATTGTTTGCGCTGCCGCAAATCATCGAGGCGTTTCGCGCGATTGTTGCAAAGGATCGGGGCGAAATCTCATGCGAGGTGATTTCGGCTGCGGAACTTCAGGATAACCAAATTGCGGCGCTTCGCGAAAGCGTGTCAGCTCAAGCAGGCAAAGACGTCAATCTTAGTGTACGGGTTGAACCCGAACTCTTGGGCGGCGTTGTCGTGCGCATCGGTTCGCGCATGATCGACGCGTCGTTGCGAACCAAATTACAAAATCTCGAGCATTCGATGAGAGGTATTGGCTAATGGATATTCGGGCTGCCGAAATCTCCGATATTCTCAAGCAACTAATTGCAAGCTTCGGTACCGAAGCTGAAGTTGCAGAAGTCGGTCGTGTCCTGTCGGTTGGTGACGGTATCGCCCGCGCCTACGGCCTCGACGAGGTTCAGGCCGGTGAACTTGTGGAATTCGAGGACGGCACGCGCGGCATGGCGCTCAACCTCGAGACCGATAATGTAGGCATCGTGGTTTTTGGCGATGACCGCAACATTCGTGAAGGAAGCACGGTCAAGCGCTCGAAGAGCATCGTGGATGTTCCGGTAGGCCCAGGGCTTTTGGGTCGCGTCGTCGACGCGCTTGGTAATCCTCTCGATGGGAAAGGCCCCATTGACGCGGCGGAGCGGCGCCTTGTCGATGTCAAGGCGCCTGGCATTATGCCACGCCAATCGGTGAACGAGCCGATGCAGACCGGGCTCAAGGCAATCGACGCCCTCATCCCGATCGGCCGCGGGCAGCGCGAGCTGATCATTGGTGACCGCCAGACCGGCAAGACGGCAATCGCCCTCGATACCTTCATCAATCAAAAGCCGATCAATGAAGGCGATGACGACAAGAAGAAGCTCTACTGCATCTATGTCGCCGTCGGTCAGAAACGGTCGTCCGTCGCGCGCATCGTCAAGACGCTCCAGGATCACGGCGCGATGGAATATTGCATCGTCGTGGCGGCGACAGCGAGTGATCCGGCGCCGATGCAGTTTTTGGCACCTTATGCCGGCTGCGCCATGGGCGAATATTTCCGAGACAATGGGATGCATGCTCTGATCGTCTATGACGATCTCTCCAAGCAGGCGACAGCCTATCGTCAAATGTCGCTGCTGCTCCGTCGCCCGCCCGGTCGTGAAGCCTTTCCAGGTGATGTGTTTTACCTCCATTCGCGTCTCTTGGAGCGTGCGGCCAAGCTCAACGCCAATAATGGCTCAGGCTCGCTCACGGCCTTGCCGATCGTCGAAACCCAGGCCAATGACGTCTCGGCCTACATTCCGACCAACGTGATTTCGATCACGGACGGCCAGATCTTCCTCGAGACCGACCTTTTCTACCAGGGCATTCGGCCCGCGCTCAATGTCGGCCTCTCGGTCAGCCGGGTGGGCTCTTCGGCACAGACCAAGGCGATGAAATCCGTTGCCGGCAAGATCAAGCTCGAGCTTGCCCAGTATCGCGAGATGGCGGCGTTTTCGCAGTTTGCATCCGATCTCGATCAAGCCACGCAGCGCTTGCTGAACCGCGGATCGCGTCTGACGGAACTGCTCAAACAGCCGCAATACCAGCCGATGAAGATGGAAGAGCAGGTCTGTGTGATCTTTGCCGGGGTGAACGGCTATTTGGACCGGGTGCCGGTGGCCAATGTCGGTCGCTTCGAGGAGGGGCTCTTGGGCGAGGTTCGCGCTAGCGGTCAAGACATCTTAGAGTCGATCCGCAGCAGCGGACAGCTCAGTGACGGGTCGCAAGACAAGTTGAAGAAGCTGCTCGATAACTACGCCAACTCCTTCGCCTAGAGCCGGTCATGCCCAGCCTTAAGGACCTGAGGGTCCGCATCAATAGCGTCAAGCAGACGCGAAAAATCACCAGTGCCATGAAGCTGGTGGCGGCATCGAAGCTCAAGCGTGCCCAGGAACAAGCCGAGTCGTCGAGGCCTTTCGCCGAGAAAATGTCGGCGATGCTGGCCAATCTGGCGTCCGGCGTGCGAGATCTTCCAGGCGCTCCGCCGCTGCTTGCGGGTAACGAAGCCGAAGAGACGCATCTGCTCATTGTGGCAACCGCCGACCGTGGTCTTTGCGGCGGCTTCAACAGCTCCATTGTGCGCGGTGCCAGGCGCCGAATCCAACAGCTTCGCGAGCAGGGCAAAACCGTCAAGATCATCTGCGTTGGACGCAAGGGCCGGGACGTGCTTCGCCGCGAGTTTGCGCCGTTGATCATCGAGTTTGTCGATGGTGTTGCCGGCAAGCGCCGCATGGAATATGCGGACGCGGCGGCGATTGCTGCTAAGGTCAACGACCGGTTCGAAGCCGGGGAGTTCGACGTTTGCACGATCATCTATAATCAGTTCAAATCGGCGGTGAGCCAGATTCTCACCTTCAAGCAGCTCATACCGGTCGAACTGCCGAAGGAAACCGACCAGGAACCTGATGCCAGCGACGGGGCGATCTATGAGTTCGAGCCCGACGAGGAGGCGATCCTGAACGAGTTGCTGCCGCGCAATCTCGCGGTGCAGATTTACGGTGCGCTCGTCGAGAATGCTGCGAGCGAGCAGGGTGCCCGCATGGCGGCTATGGATAATGCGACGCGCAATGCGGGTGACATGATCAACAGCTTGACATTGCGCTATAATCGCCAGCGTCAGGCGCAGATCACCAAGGAACTGATCGAAATTATCTCAGGTGCCGAGGCCATTTAGGGCATTGCCGAGTTTGGGAGTTAGAGAATGAACGAAGCCGTTGTGAAGGGAAATGTCGCAGCCGGCCGGATTACGCAGGTCATGGGTGCTGTCGTCGATGTCGAGTTCGACGAGACTTTGCCCGCGATCTTGAATGCGCTCACGACCGACAATAACGGCCGGCGCCTGGTGCTCGAAGTGGCACAGCATCTCGGCCAGTCGACCGTTCGCACCATCGCGATGGACGGCACCGACGGCCTGACGCGCGGCCAGGAAGTCTTGGACACCGGCGCTCCCATCACCGTGCCCGTCGGCCGTGAGACCCTCGGACGTATCCTCAATGTCGTCGGCGAGCCTGTGGATGAGGGTGCGCCCATCAATGTCAAAGCGACGTCGCCCATTCACCAACCGGCGCCTGAATTTATCGATCAGGCGACCGAGTCTGAAATCCTCGTGACAGGCATCAAGGTCGTCGATTTGCTCACGCCCTATCCCAAGGGCGGTAAGATCGGCCTCTTCGGCGGTGCCGGTGTCGGCAAGACCGTGCTGATCATGGAACTGATCAACAATATCGCCAAAGCCCATGGCGGTGTGTCGGTGTTTGCCGGCGTCGGCGAGCGCACCCGCGAGGGTAATGACCTCTTCCACGAAATGGTTGAATCGGGCGTTATCAACACCGACGAGATCGACAAATCCAAGGTGGCGCTGATCTATGGCCAGATGAACGAGCCGCCTGGAGCGCGCGCGCGTGTCGGCCTGACGGGCCTCACTGTCGCTGAATTCTTCCGTGATCAGGAAGGTGCGGACGTC
>CAYPOV010000131.1:10732-12385 GCA_964412385.1 uncultured Geminicoccaceae bacterium | reverse complement strand
CAGCCATCGTCAAAAGACCGTCCTCATGGGGGCGCTCGCCGACACGCGCGCGGATGTCGAGGATCGTACCTGTGATCGGAGCGCGCACAAAAGCTGTCACGAGATCACTTCGGGCTCGCTGCAACTCGGCTTGGGCAGCCTCGAGATTGGCCTTCGCCGAGACACGCGTCTGTCCCAGAGCGGCTTCACTGACTGCGACATGGGCCCGCGACGCTTCCACCGCGGCCTCGAACTGCGCCTCACTATCAAGCACCGCCAAGACCTCGCCCTTCTCCACTTCGGCTCCTCCATCGATGCGTAGTTCCGCGATACGTGCATCACCGGCGCCATGGGGAAAACCGATCGTCAGCACACGTCCGGCAGGCAGCAAGATCCCGAGCCCGACGACGTTACCCGGCTGATAGACGGCAAATGCGGGACCTGCGGATGCGGCAACATTCGCTGCCGGCGGCACAGCCATGGGAGACGACGAACCGGCCCCAGGCTCGAGATCAAGCGACCGCATCATGAATTGCAGCCCTGGCGGCTGAAAATACAGCCCGATGACACCGCCCAACGCTACACAACCTAGAGCCACGCAACCCAGAAGGAACGGCAAAAAGCGGACTCTTAGGGCAACGCGCCATAGAATGGTTACGCGCGACGACGGCACCGCGGGTGCGTTTCGATCGACCACGAGCCATGGCAGGGATGCATCTTCTTGGGCTTCGGCTGCCGCTCGTTGCTGGCGCTGGGGCTCGGTGCCTTGGGGTTTTCTCGCGTCTTGCATGTGCAAGCTCCGAGCACATTGTCGCGTTAGTGTCTACATAGTAAATGACCATTTGGTCATTAAAAACAAGATCGATGAAGGAATGGCAGTCTTGAGCGAACAGGAATCGCCCAACGAGCCCCGCAACCGACGGCGCAAAGAGGCGCGTCCGGGCGAGATTATCGAGGCCGGGCTTCAGGAATTCGCCGAGCACGGTTTTGCGGGAGCGCGGATGGGTGCGATTGCGCGCCGGGCTGGCATCGTCAAAGGCACGATCTACCGCTATTTCGACAGCAAAGAGGCGCTATTCGAGGCGGCTGTGCGCGCCAAGGTGGTCGTCACGCTGGACGAGATTGAAGCCCGCATCGATGGCTTCCCAGGGCGTGCCAGCGACATGATCGGATTGCTCGTCGAAACGCTCTATAAGCGCTTCGTCACCAACCCTGAGCTCCGCACACTTCTGCAGATTATGGTCGGCGAGGGCCAGCGATTCCCGGAGCTTACCGAACTCTATCATCGGGAAATCATCACCAAGGGCCGACGGATCATGACGTGGATCATCAAGAAGGGAGTAGACGCCGGCGAGTTCCGAAAGGGACCAGCTTCATCGCAACCCACAATTATGATGGCGCCGGCGCTCATGGCGGCGATTTGGCAGATCACGTTCGAGCGGCACGAACATCTTTCGCTCGAAGACTTTCAACAAGCGCATCTTGACCTTTTGTTGAATGGCCTCCTCCAATCAAGAGTCTAATGCACTTGGCTAACCCAGCAGGAGAACATAATTGCAAGCTGAAATCTCCAGCCATGGCTCAGATCTCAGACGTTAAGCGCTTCGCTGGGTCGACAACAGAAGTTTGCGATTTAAGTGCTTGAACGTTCGAACGGTTTACGTCATGCACGTC
>CAYPOV010000131.1:0-10632 GCA_964412385.1 uncultured Geminicoccaceae bacterium | reverse complement strand
CAGAAGTTTGCGATTTAAGTGCTTGAACGTTCGAACGGTTTACGTCATGCACGTCCCCGATGTGCCATATTCGGGAACGCACTCAACTAATAACTCAAGAACACGACGGAGACACGGCAGCCAAGAACGAGGAAGATTAACATGCCTGTTCCAGCCATCGGGATCAGGCATTTTCGTATGGTGGCGACGGTTCAGTTTTCCATATAATGGGAGGTTCAACAAATGATCATTACTAGGGTATTGACGGCTGCAGCGTTCTCGCTCGCGGCAACACTGGCACCGGCCTTGAGCTATGCCCAAGACACCCAAACGACCGAGATTGCTCCATCGGAATCATTGGCGGATGTTCCGCGCGAAGACACGCTTGTGCTTGGCTGGAGCATCCGGCCCAACGGATTGGGGATTACCAATCCGTGGGCACTGCCTGCCTACACTCACCAGAACGGCAATGGATTCTCGTGGGAACCGCTGATGTATTTCGGTATTTTCAGCGACGAAGAAATCCCATGGCTTGCTGAAAGCATCGAGTACACGAGCGACGACTTCACGTCGCTGCAGATCAAGCTCAATCCCAATGCCAAGTGGAGCGATGGTGAGCCGGTCACGGCCGAAGACGTCGTCTTTACGTTCGAGGGCCAAAAACAGCATCAGGTGCTCAAATATCACGAAGCGTTCAACCAGTTCGTCGAGAGCGTCACGGCAGTGGACGATCATACTGTCGACGTGCAGTTCAAGATCCCTGCCCCTCGCTTCAAATTCGAGGTGCTGCAGCAGAAATTCGACACCGGCATGAGCATCCTGCCGGCTCACCACTACGAAGGGATCGAGAATCCGACCGAGTATGGTGGCGGTGGCGAGATCCCTCACTCGGGGCCGTATGAAACAATCTCGTGGAACGCCAACCAGCGCATCATGGATCTTCGGGATGATTGGTGGGCCGTCGATGCCGGCATCAGCGAGCAGCCCCAGGTCAAGCGGATCGTTATTTTCAATCTTGGCGGCACGGTCGGCCAGAACATGGACACGGTGGCACAGCGGCTTGTCAACAATGAGATGGACTCGGCACTTGATCTGCGGAGTGCGGTGATCGGCAATGTCCTGGCGCAGAACCCGGATATCACCACCCACACGCACAACGAGCCGCCCTATGGTTATCTGGACTGGTGGCCCAACTCGCTGTGGATGAACACCCAGCAAGCACCCTTCGATGATCCTAGGGTTCGACGCGCGGCGAGTCTCTTGATCAATCGCGAGCTGATCGACGAAATCATCTATGAGGGTGCATCTATCTCATCGATCTATCCCTTCCCCCTCTATCCTGGCCTGGTCGAATTCGTCGAATCACCGGAAGTAAAGGCCCTGCGCGAGAAATATGAGCCGGGCAAATACGATCCCGACGAAAGCGCCCGTTTGATGGAGGAAGCCGGCTTCACCATGAACAGTGATGGCTTCTGGGAAAAGGATGGAGAGACGATCAACGCATCGATCGCCGGCTTTGAAGGTATTCACAGCGATATCGTGCCGGTACTGGTGGAGATGCTCCGCGCCGGTGGTTTTGAAGCCTCGATCAACTTCGGTGCCGACGCCCTCCAGCAGATGGCCGACGGTGCACCCGGTTTCTACATGTTCGGCCATGGCGGCAGCCTCAAGGATCCCTATACGACACTGGAGATGTACCACAGCAAATTCAGTGCACCGGAAGGGACGAGCACGGCCATCGGCCGCTTCTCTCGTTACGAGAATCCTGAGTATGACGCCATTCTCGATGAGATGGCACCGTTGTCATCGGACGATCCCCGCTTCAAGGAGCTGGCCGCCCAGGCACTCGAGATCTACTGGCGGGATCAGATCGACATTCCGATCATCCAGTGGCTGCATCGCATCGCCTATAATCAGACCCACTGGACCAACTGGCCGACCGAGGACAATCTTAGCCTCGGCATGAATGGCGCGTTTTGGGCTCACACGGGGATGCCGATGATCGCGCATCTTAAGGCGACAGACGCAAACTAGACGTCTTCTGATATCAGGGCGGGCGTGTGCTTGGCATGCGCCCGCCTTTCCAACAAATAGAGGTTTTGAGCGATCGCCATGATTGCCTTGATTGTCCGGCGGATCCTTTTCCTGTTTGTGGTGATCTGGACCGCATCGACGATTACCTTCTTCGTGCCACGTCTATCCGACCGCAACCCGATCCGCGAGCGCTTTGCCGAACTTGCGCAATCGGGTGGATTCTCACCCGCCGATCTCGAGGCAATTATTGCCTCGTTTTCAACGCAGTTTGGTTTAGACCGACCGCTCTACGAACAATACTTCGATTATATCTGGAGCGTGATTCGTCTAGATTTTGGCTATTCGCTCAACGGATATCCGGCGACCGTCGCCGAATTGATCACGCAGTCATTGCCCTGGACCATCGCCTTATTGCTGGTAACCACCATCATCGGCTTTGTCATCGGCAATCTATTGGGTGCGATCGCAGCATGGCCGCGGGCACCCGGCTGGTCGCGCGCCTTCGCCCTGCCCTTCGTCTTGTTCATGGGGATCCCGCCGGTTTTGATGGGTGTCTTGCTGATCTTCTTTATTGGCTTCCAATTGCAATGGTTGCCCTTGGGTGGCGCATACTCCATCGGCCTCATTCCCGAATGGAGCTGGAGCTTCGCACTCGACATGCTCAAGCACCAAATTCTGCCGGCGCTGGCGCTGATCTTCGGCACAGTGGGTCTTTGGGTTCTGACAATGCGGGGTATGGGTATCACGATCCAGGGTGAAGACTACGTCAATTTCGCCGAACACAAAGGACTGAGCGGCATTCGGATATTTAGGGATTACTACCTGCGAAACGCAATATTGCCGCAGGTAACGGCCTTGGCGTTGGCCCTGGGCACGGTGATCACCTCGGCGATCATCGTCGAAGCCATCTTTTCGCTACCCGGCGTCGGCCTCGTGCTCATCAATGCGATCCGAGCCAATGACTTTCCGGTCATTTATGGCATCGTCCTCTTCATTACGATCGCCGTTGCTGTGCTGATGACACTGCTCGAATTCCTCTATCCTGTGCTCGATCCGCGTATTCGCAACCAATAGGGAGAAAGAGCCTTGTCGGCGACAACGGTAGCGACGGATCCGGTCGTGCAACCCGGCCGATTTGCCATGACGCTGCGCTATTTGCGAAGAAACCGCAGCCTGACGATCGGCCTCCTCCTGATGTTGCTGCTGATTGCCTTCACGGTGATCGGGATGATGGTGATCGACCCGAGCGACGCCTATCCGTTGAAGGTCCGGCCTCGGCAGCCGCCGAGCTGGCAGTATCCTTTCGGCACCGATTTCTTCGGCCGTGATCTTACCGCGGCCATGGTGGTGGGCACCTGGCAGACGATCTTTATCGGCGTGGTAGCTGGCGGCCTGGGCACGATCATCGGCATCCTGTTGGGCTTCACTGCTGCCTATTTCGGTGGATGGTTCGATGCCTCGGTGCGCTCCATCTGTCAGATCCTGATTCCGATCCCTGCCATACTGATCCAAATCGTCATTGCGGGCTCGCTCGATCCACGTGACGTCACTGTGATCACGCTGGCCTGGATCATCGTGCTCTTGGCCTGGATGGGACCGACACTGGTGATTCGCGCGCAGGTCCTGACCATGAAGGAACGGCAGTTCGTGTCGGTCGCCAAGCTCTCAGGCGTTGGTGATATGGGCGTCATCTTTAAGGAAATATTCCCCAATCTCTTGCCCTTTGTCGCTGCCGCCCTTGTCGGCCAGGTGTTCCAGGCCGTCTTTGCATCGTTCTATCTTGCCGTGCTCGGCTTGGGTCCGCTTCGTGAGCCGCTGCTCGGCAACATTATCTGGGCGGCCCAGTCTCAAGGCGCATTCTTCAATGGCTGGTGGTGGTGGCCGGTCATTCCGTCGCTGATGATGGTCCTCATCCTCGCCACACTCGCCCTCATCAATATGGGACTCGATGAATTGTCCAATCCCCGCGTGCGAAGTGCGGAGTAGTCAGCATGACGGCAACGCGATCGACGAACGAACCGGTCCTCCAGGTCCGCAACTTGGAAGTCACCTACTATACCGACGCAGGTCGTGCTCGGGCACTCGACGATGTCGCGTTCAATCTCCGCTCCGGTGAGAAACTCGGCATTGTCGGCGAATCGGGGTCGGGCAAGAGCACTTTGGCACTTGCAATGACCCGGATGATCAAGAAACCGGGCCGGATCGAGGGAGGCGAAGTCATCGTCGACGGCACCGACCTGCTCGCCCTCGACGACCACGCCATACGCAAGGAACGTCTGAGCAAGATCGCATACATTCCGCAGGGTGCGATGAACTCGCTCAACCCCGTGATGCGCGTGGGTGCGCAGATGGTCGATGCGGTCAAGGCACACCTGCCGAACGAGGCCAAGAGTGCCATCAATGACCGCTGCAAAGACGCGTTGCGATCGGTCGATCTGGATAGCGGTGTCTTCAGTCTCTACCCCCACGAATTGAGCGGCGGGATGAAACAGCGCGTCTGCACCGCCATCGGTATCCTGCTTCAGCCCAACGTCATCATTGCCGACGAGCCCACCAGTGCCTTGGATGTGGTCACCCAACGCCAAGTGATGGAAACCATTGATCGGGTTCGCGACAAGATCAATGCGGCGGTGATTCTGATCGGCCACGATATGGGGCTGATGGCACAATTCGTCGACCGAGTAGCAGTGATGTATGCCGGGCGCCTGGTTGAAATCAGCACCGTGCGGGAGATGTTCACGGATCCCAAGCATCCCTACGCCCGGGCGCTGATCAGCAGCCTGCCCAGCCTTGCCAACAAAGGTGTGTTCAAGGGCATACCGGGGCTCGCCCCCTCGCTCCTTCGCCTGCCCTCCGGATGCGCCTTTCATCCACGCTGCGCCCACGCCTTTGACCCATGCCTCAAAAAGCGCCCTCCCGCCTACAGCCTGCCCGGCGGCCGGTCGGTGACCTGCTTCCTATGTGAAGAGGAGGTGTCCCATGTCGAACCTGCTTGAGCTCGACTGTGTCTCCAAAACCTATTCGCGTGGCCTGATTAATGTTCAAGAAACCAAAGCGTTACGCGATATTTCGCTGACATTGCGTGAGGATGAGCCAACGATTCTCACAGTCGCCGGTGAAAGTGGCAGCGGCAAGACAACGCTCGCCATGCTTCTCTTGGGCTTCACCAAGGCGACCGAAGGACGGATTCTCTATCGCGGGCGAGATATCAGCACGCTCAAGGGTGAGGAGAAGCTCGCCTACCGGCGCGAGGTGCAGGCGGTCTTTCAAGATCCGTTTGCCGTCTTCAATCCTTTCTATACTGTCGACCACCTCCTCACCGTGCCGATCAAGCACTTCAAACTGGCCTCATCCAGGAGCGAGGCGCGGGCAAAGATGGACGAAGCGCTCAATGCTGTCGGGCTGCGGCCGGAGGATGTGCTAGGACGTTATCCCCATCAACTTTCCGGCGGCCAGCGCCAGCGTATCAACGTTGCCCGGGCCCTGCTTCTCAAACCCCGCCTGCTTGTCGCCGATGAGCCGGTATCGATGGTCGATGCGTCGCTGCGTGCCAGCATCCTCGAAACCTTGCGCAAGCTGCAACGCGATTACGGGGTGTCGATCATCTATATTACGCATGATCTCACCACCGCTTTCCATATCGCCCGATCGATTATCGTCCTTTACCGCGGTGCTGTCATGGAAGCAGGCGATGTCGATGCGGTTATTCAGGATCCACAGCACCCCTATACACGTCTCTTGATCGATTCCATTCCCTGGCCCGACCTCGAACGAAGTTGGGGAGAACACCCGATCATCGCTCGGGAAGCCGGCCAGGCGAACCGCGGATGTCCGTTTCAGGGACGTTGCCCCTCGGCGATGGACCAGTGTCAATCTGTGCCACCGCTCTACCGTCTTGGAACACACCAAACCGCCTCCTGCTTTCTCTACGCGGACAAGACTGAACTTGACCCCCAGCGTCTCTCCGAAACCTTGCCGGCTTGATGCGGGAAAGCACGCAAAAAGCGACTATCTACACCCTGGCATGCGTTCGCAATGATGATTTACCTTTCAGCAGCCAGCCTTGGTTGCGCGCATCGAGACACGCTTGATTGATTTATCGAAAACACCAGGCGAAACAAAGGGAGGGAGCGATGACCGACAACACAACGACAATTGGCGTGATGATGCCCGCCGATATGGGCGGTGCAGTCGCCGCCCTTCTGAAACAGCGTGGCGCGAGGGTCGTCACCAATCTCGAGAGCCGCTCGCCACGCACTCGCGGTCTCGCTGAGCAAGCCCGTGCCGAGGATCTGGGAAGCGATGAAGCGCTGGTGGCCCAGTGCGACATCATCCTCTCCATAATCGCCCCCTCGGGCGCCATTCCCCTGGCCGAGCGCTTGGCACCCGCCATCAAGGCAAGCGGTAAACCCATCGCCTATGCCGACTGCAACGCCATCGCGCCGGACACCGCCCGCGCCATCGGCAGCATCATCGAACAGGCAGGCGGGCGCTTCGTCGATGCCGGGATCATCGGTCCCCCGCCCCGCAAACCGGACAGTCGCACCATTTTCTATGCCAGCGGTCCGGCCGTCGAGGAAATGGGCAAGCTCCGCCAATTCGGCCTGGATGTTTCGATGATCGGCGGCCGCACAGGCGACGCCTCGGCCGTCAAGATGTGCTACGCCGCGATGACCAAAGGCTCGGCAGCCTTGATGACGCAGCTCATTGTCACGGCCCGCCGCCTCGGCGTGATCGACACGCTCATGGCCGAATTCGAGGCAAGCCAGGCTGCCCAGCTCAAGCGCATGCGGAATATGGTGCCAAGTGCCGTGCCCAAGGCGTTCCGCTGGGTTGCCGAAATGGAAGAGATCGCCAAGACCTTCGCTGCCGAAGGCATCACGCCCGCAGGCTTTCAAGGCGCCGCCGATATTTTTCAGGGTGTTGCCGAAACCGATCTCGGCCGGATGAAGGTCGAAGAATGGGCCGAGGCCAATCTCGATTTCGAGGAGGTGATTAACGGGCTTGCCAAGAGCCTGCCAAAAACGCCGCGACAAGCATGAGGAACGCCCATGACCGAAAACCGCCAATGGCGCCTTCGAGAACGTCCAAAGGCTGCCCCTGACAGCAACACTTTCGAGCTCGTTGACACCCCGCTCCCCGTTCTTGGGAGCGGCCAGTGTTTGTGCCGCACGATCTGGCTCTCGCTCGATCCCTATATGCGCGGCCGCATCCGCGAGGGTGCCAGCTACGCGGCCCCGCTCGAGATCGGCGAGGTGATGACGGGCGAAACAGTCGCCAAAGTGGTGATCAGCCAGTCGCCCGAGATCAAAGAGGGCTCATTCGTCCTCGCACGCGGCGGATGGCAGGAATATTTTACCGCCGATGCTGACGCCATCCGTGTTATTGATCCCCAAAACGCGCCGATTTCAACGGCGCTCGGTGTGCTCGGCATGCCCGGCCTGACAGCCTATAGCGGCCTCTTGGCCATCGGCGAGCCCCAGCAAGGCGAAACCGTGGTGGTTCCCGCAGCATCCGGTGCCGTCGGCGCTGTCGCTGGGCAAATCGCCAAAATCAAAGGCTGTAAGGTCATCGGCATTGCAGGCGGACCTGAGAAATGCACCTATGTTAAAAGCACGCTCGGCTTCGATGACTGCCTCGATCGCCGTGAGCCCGGCTTGCCCGAAAAGCTCCAGGCCGCCTGCCCCGACGGTATCGACATCTATATCGAGCTTGTCGGCGGGAAGGTCTTCGAAGCCGTCCTGCCACTCTTGAATATGAACGCGCGCATTCCGGTGATCGGCGGTATCGCCCACTATAATGCAAGCGAACTTCCGCCCGGTCCCGACCACCTGCCCTTTTTGATGCGGCAAACCCTGGTCAAGCGCCTCCTGCTGCGCGGCATGATCGTTTGGGACTACGCTCACATGCAGGAGGACTTTTTGCGCGAGGTCGGCGGCTGGATCCGCGAGGGCCGTCTCTCCTACAAGGAAGATGTCGTCCAGGGCCTCGAAAATGCACCTGACGCCTTTAACGGCCTTCTCGAAGGAAAGAACTTCGGCAAGCTCCTCGTCCACGTCAGCCCCGACCCGACACGCTAGCCGGCCGTCGTCGATCCGATATGCGGCTTGAGCACCCATCGGACAGATCACTTTGCGGACAGCTTGGTGGAGCAGAGCCGTGATCGCACTTGTTTTCACTCAAGGGGCGATCTCATCGGGATCAAACAATTTTTCAAGGAAATGAACTCGCGCTACAGCTTGCCGCTACGAGACCGCTTTCGATTCCCATAGCCACACCCAAAAAGAGGCAATAATGATCCTTGAACTTGACGGTCCTGATGTCATTCAATGGCTCGGGGTCCGCTATCGGACAATTTTGACAGCCGCAGCGAGCGGTGGCGCCATGGCGATTGTGGACAGCCTGTCACCTGTCGGCTCCGGCCCACCACGCCATGTCCACGAAGCCGAAGACGAGGCCTTCATCTTGATCTCCGGTTCGTGCCAATTTTGGCTCGAAGGTGAGACCTTCACCAAAGGGCCGGGTGAGAGCATCTTCGTGCCTCGTGGCAAAGAGCATACGTTCCGCGTCGTCGGCAATGAACCCAGCCGGCATCTCATAATTCTGACACCCGGCGGCTTCGAGAGCTTCTTTGCCGAAATGGCGGCGGGACAATTCAGCATCCCCCACGACATGCCAAGAGTTAATGAAGCTGCAGCACGCCACAAACTGCGTTTCACGGGCCCACCGCTCGGCGCAGAGTAAGGCTTATCGCAAGAGCCCGCGAACAGTCCCGCACACAACCAGAGTGCAATCGGTTCGAATTCGATGACATCAAGGTCACCAAGCGATGCCACGCTGTAACCTTGAAACAACCGAGGCACCGTGGATCGAAATATTTCCGCGACGTGATCGTCGTCACATTCAGGACCGGAAGACGGCCTTAAACACAACGCATCTTCTCTGCTCTCTTCCCTCCTCCACATTCAGCCGCCTTCGGGCGGCTTTTTCTTTGCCCGAAACGTCATTGAAGCGTGTGGTGTGAGGGAAAACCTTGTCCCCTCACACGACTACGAAAACCTACATCTCCATGATCGGTGCTACCTCGATCGTCCCGCCATCCAGAATGGGGCATTTCTTGGCGTGCTCGACCACGGCCTCGATAGTTTCGGCCCTAATCACGGAATAGCCCGAGATCGGATTGGCACCGCCATTGTCAACGACGCCGGAGGCACTCACCGTCTTGGACATGCCGACAGGCGCGCCCGGGATGACAACGGCATCGCCCATTCCCTCAAACCAGGCATTCCAACGGGCCATGGCCTCGACCCCCTCTTCTGCGGTCTCGGGCTTCTTGCCTCCATGATAGGCGAAAAGAAAATCAGGCATGACGGCTCTCCATTCTAACTCGAGCGTTGTTGATCGTCGTTCAGACACTGAACGTATTGGTTCAATAAAATCCGTTGTCTTTATTGTCAACACTATGGTTCAGTAATTTCAGTGATGACGATCGAGCCACCATGGAAAGGAGCTAATGGACACTCTCGATGCCACTTTTGCAGCCCTCAGCCACGGCACGAGGCGGGCGATTCTGGCGCGATTGAGCCAAGGCGAGGAACGGCTGTCGGACCTTGCCGCCCCCTTCGCCATGTCGCAAACCGCCGTCTCCAAACATGTCCGCGTGTTGAGCGATGCCGGCCTGCTGACGGTCGAACGCCGCGGCCGCACCCGCTATTGCCGCCTCAATGCCGAGCCCATGAAACAAGCCGTCGCCTGGCTCCAGGACTATCAGGCCTTCTGGTCTCAGCAGTTCGATAATCTGGCTCGTCATCTCCACGAGGAACGCAAAGCACAAAACAAGCGGGAAGCCTCATGAATTTCGTCAAATCGCCAATCGGCGACGATCCGATTATTGTCGAAGGCTATTTCGCAGCACCACCCGACAAAGTGTTTGAAGCCTGGACCGATCCCACGATCGTCGTCAAATGGTTCGGCTACAAGGCCAACTCGCTCCATTCCGCCACCATCGATCTCCGCCCCGGCGGAAGCTGGCGCTTCGTCCGCCAAGACGACGGCACAAGCTCGGTCGGCTTTGAAGGTGAATACCATGACATCCAGCCCGGCGAGCGCCTCGTCTTCTCCTGGTCCCACGTCGTCACCTATGCCGACGGAGCCCGCGAAGCCACCCCATCCTCGAGGGTCGAGGTCGAATTCACGCCCAAAGGCTCCGGAACATTCGTCCGGCTGGTTCACTCATCCATCAGCAGCGACGATGCCCGCAAAGGCATCGGCGGCGGCTGGGAAGCGTCCTTCGGCGTCATCACCGAGCTTTTCGAAGACGGGTAGCAAAGGGTTTTCTAGGGGAAATGCGATTTCCCCTAGGACCCCACGATTCTTTTTATTGTTCGGGCGACGACCCTCACGATGCTGCGTCGTTAACGTGGCAAGCGCCACGCAATACGGTCGAGCTTGTCTCAAACCCAACTGATCGCAGGGTTTTAGGGAGATCGCATCTCCCTAAAGAAAATTTTTTCTTAGTGCATTTGTTCCTTGAAATTGCTATTTGATCCTGATATGCTCTCCTCATGCTCAACTCATTATGGATCATGTTTTGAACGACAATTCCGCTATTCCACGATA
>CAYPOV010000130.1:0-12386 GCA_964412385.1 uncultured Geminicoccaceae bacterium | reverse complement strand
CCTGCTTCGTATCGGCACGATCGTCGTCTATTTGGTCGTCAACGGCATGCTCACCGAACGCCTCGCCGTGCGCTTTCAGGCAGGCTTCGGCGGCTTTGCCGATACTAACCTCGACACCCGCGACGTCGAACTCAAGCTCCTATGCTGCATGGCCACCAGCGGCGCGTCCGACCCCGCCAGCAACTAGGCCCCAAGGCCGGTCAACTTCTGAGACAGAGAGAGGGAGATGACGATCTCCCCCTTCAACCCCCACGATTTGTTGGCGACCCTGCAAACGCCTCGAAAGGCCCGCTGGCCGGCATCTTCACCGGCTTTACCTCAGGCGATGGTGATCTCTTCGAGTGTGATGCCGGGGCTGCCGAGGTCACCGGGGCTGCCCTTGAAGCCGAAATTGACGCTTTGCCCGGGGGCGATCACCTCATTCCAACCAAGCGCCTCGAACCTGATGCTATCCGCGTCGGCCTCGCTCGACGTGGCACTCCAGACATTGCTCAGAGCCACCTCTTCGGTGAATTCGAGCGTGATCGCCCAATCGTCGACCGGCTGATCCGAGACATTCTCGACCCGCACGCGGCCGGTGAAACCGCTGCCCCGGTCGTCGAGCGATTGGGAGGCGAGTTTTTGGGGACTATCAGCCTCCTCACTCGATCTCTCATTGATCACCGTCGCCTGGGCGGACGATAGGGCGTGGGAGCGGGCGAGCCTGGCGCCTGAGGCGGCATAGGTTGAGTTCGGCGAGCCGGTCTGATTTGTTGGTCACATCGGCGATTGGTATGTGCCGACCCGGTCGGGGGGCGATCAATCGCGTCTCCAATCTCGAGCGGCGGCTGTTTGTCGACAATCTGTCGGTGCAGTTCGGCACCTCGGGGGCACCCTTGTTTACCGCAGAAGATATCGTCGGCATGATCATCGAGGTTGGCGCGGCTGTTCAAGTCGTGGCTATGCCGATTGCCACCATTCGCTGACCCTTTGAGGAACAGAATCGTACCTTGCAGCTCACCGCTACGGTCGCTGCTGCGGCGATAGCCCGACGCTTGCAGATTGTCGCCTCATGCCGCAGCTCTACAACGCTCGACGTTTGGGAGTTGACATCGCCCAATGGCCAATAGTCGCAGGCATCGAGCCCCGCTGTAGCGAGCTTACTGCTCTTGACGCTGCCCATCCGGACCGGACCGGATGGGCCCGCCAGCCTAGCCCTTCGGCACCGCACCGCGGAATAGTCGAACGCGATACACCAAGGTATGCGTTCACGGTTGCATTTGATCTAGGCAAAAACACCGGCAGAATGGATATTGCCTCCTACGCGTTCCAGCGTTTTGAGTTCATGACTGGTACCGGAGGCAATCAACTCATGGATCCCCCTGGCTGCTGTTTTTGCCAATCGAGACACTGATCGCTGCAAATATTCTGACCAAGCGGATCTCCGGGCACTAGGATATCGACGACCAAGTGCTGTCAAAGGAGCAAATCCGCAGCATCAAGGCATAGAACCAATAATAGGCTTGCAATCGGATTCGAATTTTTAGGGAGACTAGGCTTTGTATTGGGATGGTACAACAGAACCCGCAAAGCACATACCGTCGAATGACCGGATCGTTGAAGGCTGTATTGATCCGCTCGAGTTTCGACGAGATGCCTTGATGACCAAATTGGAACCGTATCTTGGTTATCCTGAATTGCGTGAGCCTTCCCTTGGTTGCGGTAAGCACGCTTCTTCGTACCTATCGTCTCTCTTCGTACGAGCCATAAGTATTCTCTTCGCAAGCACGGCACTCGCTTTCTTTGCGCCGCTGATGATCATTGTCTCGTTCCTTGTCTGGTTGGATCTGGGCAATCCCATTATCTTTCGCCAGGCCCGCCCAGGTAAGGATCTGCGACCCATCAATATTTGTAAGTTCAGAACGATGCGTCCCGACCTTGACAATACGGGCCGGCATCTCAGCGATGCCGAACGTCAGACACGTTTTAGCCGGATCCTGCGTCGTACCCGATTCGATGAGCTTCCCCAACTCTTCAATGTTCTTGTTGGTGATATGGATCTGATCGGGCCACGGCCCATTCTGCCGCGCGATATGCCCGACCTTGCACTACCGGGAGCAATCGATCGATATAGCGTGCGCCCGGGAATGACAGGCTGGGGACAAGTCAATGGTAATAGTCTTTTAACACCGCAAGAACGCCTCGTTCTTGATCTTTACTATATACAAAATCGATCAATCTTGAGGGATCTTCAAATCATCATGAGAACTTGTCGGATGATCGTATTCGGCGAAGTCATCAACAAAAGCGCTGTCATTCAAGCGTTTGATGAACTTCCGGAAACCCGAGCCATGGTGACTAATCATGCCGAGTAAGATCGCCCTCATTTCCGGGATTACCGGCCAAGACGGTGCTTATCTCGCGGACCTCCTAATCGGCAAAGGATATGAGTTACATGTTATTTAGAGCCGGAGTTCCTAGATCAACACCGAGAGGATCGATCATCTCTATTCCGATCCTCATCAAAATCACGCCAATTTCCACCTTCATTACGGCGACATGACCGATGCGACCAATCTGATTCGCATTGTTCAGGAAGTTCAGCCCGATGAAATCTATAACCTCGCCGCTCAAAGTCATGTGAAAGTCAGTTTCGAAACACCTGAATACACGGCTAATGCAGACGCATTGGGAACCTTGCGTCTTCTCGAGGCCATTCGCATTCTAAAAATGGAGAATACGGTTCGCTTCTATCAGGCATCGACATCTGAACTCTATGGCAAGACAGCACCGCCACAGTCCGAAAGCAGCCCCTTCTTTCCACAAAGTCCTTACGCGAGTGCCAAGCTCTACGCGTTCTGGATCACACAAAACTATCGAGAAGGATATGGCATCCATGCCTCGAATGGGATCTGCTTCAACCATGAGAGTCCGGTTCGCGGTGAGACATTCGTCACGCGCAAAGTGAGCCGCGCCGTCGCCGCTATCGCCCTCGGGCAGCAAGACTGCCTCCATATCGGCAATCTTGATGCCAAGCGCGATTGGGGACATGCGAGAGATTTCGTCGAGGGCATGTGGCGGATCGTGCAACACGAGAAGCCCGACGATTTCGTGCTTGCCACAGGCGAAGCCCACAGCGTTCGGGAGTTTATCGAGGCCGCGTTCAACGTGGTCGGGGTCAACATTGTCTGGCGCGGGACAGATGTCGATGAGATCGGTTTCGATTCCGACTCAGGAAGACGACTTGTCGCTGTCGATCCTCGCTACTTCCGCCCACTCGAGGTTCATAGTCTGCTTGGAGATCCCGAGAAGGCGCGAACCGAGCTCGGCTGGCAACATCGGACACCATTCGAAAAACTCGTCACCGAAATGGTGGAAAGCGATCTGACCCAGATTGCCAAGCGGATCTCTCATTCGCCCCCCATACCCGTCGCCGCCGAGTAAATCTTTCGGCGAGGAAAATCTCGTCGCACCAGATATTGAGTTGATACATTTACAGAGACGTTTTTCAAAAAAGGGGTGAGATTTGACCCATACGGATCTTGATGGCCCACAATTATTACAGCTCAAGAAATCCTTCTGGCGAGAACATCGTTTTTGATCAGGAGGTTCAACAACTTCGTGACAACGGATTTGACGTTCATGTTTTCACATATCACAGTGATAATCTTCATTCAGCGGGTCCCGTGGGTAAAATCTTGGCCGGAGCTGCTATACCGTGGAATCCCTTTGCCGCAGCATCATTTTCCAAGGCTCTTCGCGAGACAAGGCCGCACATCGTCCACGTGCACAATACTTTTCCTCTGTTATCACCATCAATCCTTCGAACCGCTCATCGCCGCGCCGCGGTGGTGATGACCCTACACAATTATCGGCTGTTTTGCGCGGCGTCCACACCCGCGCGCAACGGTGCGATATGTGTCGAGTGCCTCGACAAGCGTTCGGCCTTGCCGTCGCTTCGTCACGGTTGCTATCGCAACAGCCGCCTCGCAACACTGCCGATCGCTGCTGGAATTTCCATCAACCGAGCGCTCGCTACGTGGAACCGATACGTTCATGCCCACATAACCTTGAGCGCGTTTCAACGAAACACATAGATCGATGCAGGCCTTCCGGCAGACACAACCCATATCAAGCCGAACTTTCATCCTGGACAGGCTTCTTTCCAATGTTGGGAAGATCGAGACGATCACACCGTCTTTGTCGGACGTCTCGCAAGAGACAAGGGACTTCAAACCTTGTTGGACGCATGGCGCATGTGGGGTGCTTTCGCACCAAAGCTTCGCATCGTAGGAAACGGCCCTCTTAAGGAGCACCTGCTGTCTTTCATCCAGGCCGATAACTACGGCAAGATCGACTATCTCGGCGCGTTGCTACACCAACTCGTGCAAAGGGAGATCGTGCGAGCAAAACTCTTGGTACTTCCTTCCGAATGGTTCGAAGGATGTCCATTGGTAATTGGCGAAGCCTTTGCCGCAGGAACACCTGTCGCTGCGTCAAATATTGCAGCACTCCCAGAATTCGTCCAGCATGACGTGAATGGCGTCATATTCAAAGCATTCTCTTCCGATCATCTTTACCAAGAGGTCTCAAGTCTTTGGGCGGATCCATCGAGATTGCTTCGGTTAGCTGAGTGCGCGAACCTTGAGTGTCGCCAAAACCTCTCGGCAAAGGAAAACCTTCAAATTCTACTCGACATTTACCAGCATGCGATCGCCAACTCCTGGAAGAATAGGCATGACGACTCCGCAAACGAGCATCAGTCTAAAGGTTCTCAGCGGTTCGAACCCACTTGTCCAAGCGATCGGATCGCTGCTCAAACAAACTATCCAGGATTTTGAACGCGCCATCGCGGATAGCGCATCGACCGACAGGACCGCCATAATCTCCCAGGATCTAGCCCTGAAGGATAGGCGAATACGCTTCATCCGACGACCGGAGAATTCTTGCATAACACGGATGCACGCCCTTTCTCAACCCGTGTCGTCCGGTGCGTTCTCCAAGTCTATGACCCGCGGCGACTTCAATGCCATGCAACTCGCCAGACCACGCACGAACGAGCGGCCGTCGTTACGCCCGAAATGGGTCGACGCCTTCAACTCAGCAACGCATATACGATTTTGCCATCATATGGGGCGGTGGATTCTAAGCGCCAATGAAAGTATTGTTAAACGCATTCAGAAATAATAGCTGAATAAATGAATATCATGTCGATATCTTCTTGCCACAATCTCGTTGGCTGTTTTACAATAGTATGATCTGTAATCATCGTGCTTCGTGCGATTGGCTCGGTCTTCCAATCTAACATTGATCTGTTGAGCGTCGAGAAATGAGTTGATTGAGTGAGGCAAGTCTTCGAACTTTAGTATATTTTCAGTCATCAATTCACCGTCCGGCCCACTTAGCATCCGGTATTGCGATCGAAAATGTTCATCAGAGATCCAATCAGGGATTTTCGAAACTGTTCGCAGAAAGTCCAAAAATGACATTGATTGGTAAAACAACCTTCGTGGAAGAAGGCGGTTATAGCGTTCGAAGCCTTCGTGAATACCCTGTCTAGTCGAAAAATCGGTATCTGTGGTCTGACCTGCTATCTTGTCGAAATAGCATGATGCCAATCGATCCCACGGATTGCGCACGACGGTAAAGCGCGTGTAGCCCTCAAAGCCTCTCAAATCCTTGGTCCACACGGACTCCAACTCGATGTCATGGTGGGGATTGCCTAGAGTTGAGCGTCCTTCGAGCCTTGCGATGAGCTTTCTGATGCTCGAGGTGGCAACCTTGGGAATGGGAAAGAATAGGAGGCGATATCGATGGCAAACAATCGCTGTGGGATACCTGACCTTCCAAGTGCGCACGGCATTCGTCGAAACGAAGCGGACAATTGGCGGCACGTCGAGAACGCTACTATGCACGGAACCAGATCCCAATTGCTTGATTATCGTGCCTGCTAACAACGATCATGGTTCAGATCGACGACCGGTCGTGAACTTGCGATGATGATGTCTTTCCGGCTTCGTAATGCCAATGTCCCTGCCCCTGTCTAACGAGCTGAAGTATAATTCGGACAATGTATTTAGGGCCGTATTCCAGGTAGCGCCCCAGCAATCGTCTTGGTTCTTGATAGATACGAAAAGCCCATTCAAAACCATGCTTGCGATACCAAATCGGTGCCCGCGCTTTGCTGCCAGACAGAAAGTCAAAGGCCGCACCGACACATATCTGCACCGCGTCGATTGTATCCTTGTTGGCAAACGCAAAGGCTTCTTGACGGGGATTTCCCAAGCCCAAAAATAGAATCTCCGCACCACTTCGCCGTACGCGTTCCGAGAAAGCCTCCGTCTCAGCCGCGGACATCGGTCTGTAGATACCTTCCTCATGACCTGCGATCCTCAATTGAGGGTAATCTGCTGTCATACGATCAACTAAATTACACACAGTCGCCTGCGACGCACCAAAGAAATAAACACGTAGACCTTCACGCGCCGCAGCTTCGCAAAGATGACGCGTAAGATCGGGACCCGATACTCGCTCTGCCAGACCGGCTCGATACAGCCAATTGAGCGCGACCTTAACTGGTGCTCCATCGGGAGCGACGAGCTCAAACTGGTTGATTTGCTTAGAGAGCTCGGGATCATCACTCGCAACGACAACGGCGCGAGAATCAAACGCCGTAACAAGTGCAGGACGATGACTTCGAGCGGCGGCCAGAATACAGTTGATACAATCCTGATAACTAGCAATGCTAATGTCCACATTAAGGAGTTTTCGCTTGCTTGGCCACAGTGCCGTGCTCTTTGATAGCGGCTCTCGCTTGATCGACGCATGGAATCGGCGGTGTAGTTCTGTTATTGTAGTCCCAGAAATCGATCCCATCATAATTTCATTTCCCTCGAAGCTCACGCCGTCGAATTTTTGTTAGCCGGGTCTCTATTGTAGAATTAGCAATGATATCTGGACCCTGACCCATAACAACAGTATGTAGCGTCCTCCAGAATCGGCTTTGGCCCGAATCGGCTTTGGCAAGGAATTCACCATGAACAAATGAACCTAATTCAGGTATTGGAGGCAATGCAATCTGATCGTCATATGTACCTGCGTGTGGCATTACTTATTTGATGGGTGTTGCTTGCCATATACCTAGAAGATCTTTCTTGGTGAGTTCCCTCCGCGGCAACAGCCGGGCCGATTGCACCATCTCGAAGCAGCTGGCCCATCTGCAACACGACTCCCCAGAGAAAGTAAAAAGGCACGCAATTATAGGGCTTCTCGAAGCCATCCTCGCCAATGGCCAAGACCCACATACAAATGAAATAGACGAGTAGAATTAATAACCGATGTTGGCCCTCTTTCCAGCCGCGTTGGGTACAGAGAGCGTAGGCGACAAACCACTGACGCACCATCGCGACCGTCAGCGCGACAAAAGCGAGAAGTCCCACCAAGCCGATGCGGGCCACTACGGAAATATAGGAATTGTGCGGTTCGCGCGTGGTCACACCAAGGAGCCCGGCATGATCCGTGAGAACCACACCATAGCCGAGACCGAAGAAAAGATTGGCGGGCGAGGACATTAACTGCTCGAAGATATTGCTCCACCAGCCCAAACGCTGATCGACGCCGGCCGCGGCCGCACAAATTCCGGGCAAGTCCGTGTTGCAGATGCCGAAGATCGCCAAGAGATGATGGAGAATGAATTCTGGGCTCGCATGCGCGCCCAATCGGCCTTCGAACTGTGCACCGGTGAGTGATATCAGTGTGAGCCCGAATAGGCCGAGCATGGCAATGACGAGAAACGACCAGATGCTGGAACGCCTGAAATAAATCATGGTAATCGTCAGTGCTGCCATGATGAGATAGAGCGTTCGCTGCTGGAAGAGAATAATCGGATAGCCGATAAGTGCTGCAATCAGGAGTGCATTGGTAAGGGTTCGCGCTCGGAAGAGCAGTACGTAGAACGCAGACACGATCATGAGGTATTGGGTATTGGCCATAATGCCGACAAGCGGCACGACCAATCCGTTGAAGGAGATGATTGTCGGTGAGAACGTCGCCACGACGTCGCGGACGGGGTACAATACGCCGTAGGCGCAGGCGACGATGAGGAATTTCGGAAGCAAGGAAAAGAACAACTCGAGTGTTCGGGGCCTCGCTGTCGCCACAAAGCCTACCAGCACAAAGAGCGATTCGATGACATGCGATGCGTCACGAATGGCCCAAAGACCGGCACTTCCTGAATCGTAGAGTGCCCGCCCAACCCCCAATCCCCACCAAATCAGAAAAGGCAACAACCAGACCTCACGCCCGAAGCGCATGAGCGTGGCGACCGGATCGACTGTCGCAAGGAACATAACGAGGAAGAGTTCTGCGAGAGGCAAGCCACCGCCGCCGACAGGCGGCACTCGAAGCTGTTGCGCTCCCCAGTTGAGCAAGAGATAGATGGCAACAACAAAAAACGCAGAGTAGTTGCGCCAACGAATGAAAGTAGGCGTGTGTTCTCTTGCTTCGTTGGAACGGTTCCCATACTGCCGGTGATACACAGACGGGTCAGTGAGTTGGCTATTCACGATCCGTGCAAGCTCGAAGGAAACCTGAGGCAATCACGACAATATTCCTGTGATGACATGTTTCAGTTGGTCAACACCATGATCATGGCTTCGAAAATTGAAACACTGAGATCCATAGAGAGTAATTGTATGTGAAAACAAGAGTTGCGGCACCAGAAGCGTACCTTGGAGCGGCAAGAAAAATCGGTTCGATCATCTTCGCAAATACTTATCCATGTATGCACTATAATATTGCCATACCGGGGGTGAGTTAATGTAGAACTGGCGGGAAGGCACCATCCGAATAGGGAGCGGCTTCCATGACCAAAATCAGAACCTCGGGATGGAAAATTTCACGAATTCAGCCTGCCGCCAGCCTACGATTGGCACTGTGCGCCGCGTTCTTAAGTTGGATTGCTCTCAATGCCGAGCATGCGAGGGCTGCACCAATCAAAATCGATGTCGGAAGTGAACCGCGGCAAACTTTTCAAGCGTTCGGATGGAGCGTGCCAAGACGTGGCGATCCTTACACACAAGGTCTTGTCACACCTGATGGTCGCGTTGCCCTCAATCAGGCCCTGTTCGAGACCCTCAATACCAATGTTGTTCGTCTTTGGTATGGCTTCGAAGGTATCGAAGATCTCGTCCGCCGACTCGTCGATACCAACATTATTGGCGATGCACGTGACCACGGCGTCGAGCACCTGCTGCTATCATTCGCGGCTAAGCCGGATGACATAGCGGAATACCATCCCGAATGGCTCGACGGCAGCCAACTTGTCGACATCCGCTCCTATGTCGATCACATCGCAGAGCTCATTGCACGCTTACGCGATCAGTACGGTATTGTTATTGACGCACTGGGCATGATCAATGAGCCGGGCGCTGACGTTCGCATCAATGTTCCCGAGATCCGATACATTTCGATGCTGATGGAACAACGACATGCCCTCGACAAGCGTGGACTGCATCAGGTCAAAATCCTGGGCTTCGAATATTGCTGCCCTGGCGCAAGTTCGCGCACCTACTATCGGTTGATCGGAAGCGACAACCATGCGGCGAAGTTGCTGTCCGCCATGGCGACACACTCCTATGGCACCGCCGTTCCCAAAGATCATGGCACACTGGCGCTTCAGAAGAATTGGGAATATTGGCAAACCGAATCCGGAGGTGCTCGCTCACCGGCCGATATTGGTGCCCGGTTCTTGAATGATCTGAACAATGCGGTCACCCATTGGATGTTCTTCCTTGGACCGGTCAAGAGCCTCAGCTTTCATGCGCTTGCGGCACCGCGTTTCGACGGTGGTGTCGATGTTGCACCGCATTATTGGCCGCTGGCGCTGCTTTCACAAAGCTTTGCGCCTGGCACGAAGCTTCGCCGGACCACGAGCTCCCTCGAAGGTGACATGGATTACCGTCGCGGCTTGAAAGGTAAACTCTATACCGCAGCTGGGGTTCGCGAGGATGGGAAATGGGTAGTGGGACTGGCTAATCCGACGGGCTCAGAGGACGATCAATGGTATTCCTTTCATGCAGCCGAGTCCCATCGGGTAGTTCTTCGCATCGCCGAGCTGGCACCACGAGCCCAAGTGCGTTTCACATTATGTATCGCTCATGCTGCGCCCGCAAACTGCGGTAAATCAGTCATACTCAGGAATGGAGTCGGTGCTGTTTCTATTGGACCTGGGGAAGTCTTATCCCTGATCCAGGACAACTAAGATATGATCGATCGTGTTGAATAGTCTCGGCAATGAGTAACTTTCGGATGGGCAGAGGACAGCGCAGAGTATCGACTTTCTTTCAGGAATTTTGGTCTTGATCGACCGAACCTCATGTCCATGATTACCAAATTGCAGCATTTGGTCGAAGCACGCCTTGCCAAAAACATGGCAACGCTGCTGGTATTACGCATCATTGACCAGGCGCTGCCGATTGTGGTGATCCCGTTCCTTGCCCGCACGCTGGGACCGGAAGGTTTCGGTTTGGTAGCACTGGCTCAGTCGCTTGCGCTTTACACTATCGTTACCACCCAATATGGCTTCGAGCTCTCCGGCACACGGGCTGTCGCACGAGAACGACAGGAAATTCGCTCTCTCGCCGAACTCATCAGCAACATCGTCGCGACACAACTCCTACTAAGCCTCATCATGGTGATCGGCTCGATCGTCCTCGTTTCTCACATGCCCGATTTTGACAATCAGCCTGCGTTGATTGCATCGGCACTCGCTTATGGCGTGGCACAAGGCTTGTATCCACTCTGGTATTTCACGGGTCGTGAGCGAGTGGCCGTGATCGCTACCATTGGTATTGCTGCAAAAATCCTGGCAACTGTCGCCATCGTCGCCCTGGTCGATCAATCCGGGGATGAGTGGATCGTGCTCGCATGTTATGCTGTTTGCATCGGCGCGGCGTCGCTGGCCGGATTTTTGCTGATCGCTCGGGAAATGAGATTTGTTCGGCCGAGCCTCAAAGCGATTTGCGCAACACTGAAATTTGGTGGCACGCTCTTTCTCACACGTATCGCCACAATGATGACGGCCGCGGGCAACACGCTCTTGATCGGCGTCCTTCTGGCACCGGCGCAAGTTGCGGTCTTCGCGGCAGGCGAGAAACTGTGTCGTCCAGTCGCCTGGCTGGTGCAACCAATCAATATGGTATTGATGGCACGTCTGGCACACCTCTTCAGCCATGCCCCCGACCAAGCGCGCACCATAGCGGTGCTATCGACCTTGATCCTATCAGCCATCGGGATCGCCGCAGGCGGAGCTCTCTGGATCATGGCACCGTTGGTGGTGGTGTTGTTTTTCGGAGAGACCGAAGGCTTTCAAGACGTGACCTCCATCATGCGGATCATGGCGATGATTGTGCCGCTTATGATCACCAATAACGCCCTCGTAAACCAGTGGATCGTTCCGAAAGGCCGGGATCGGACATTAACGACCGTTGTCGTTCTGGGTGCCATCTTGAACGTTATCCTTGTCATCCTCATTGCGCCCAGCTACGGCCCGACCGGTGTCGCATGGGTGACGATCATTGCTGCCGGGTTCACTCTGACCGGATTGCTCCTGTCTGTTCTTGGAGTTTCTCCCTCCATCTTCGGAAAGAACCGCGGAATCTTTGGGAGGATGCAATCCGAGACAGCCGCCTCAGGTGAACGATCAAAGGGCCTTGCCTAAACGCGCCTGTGGATCTTTCGCTTGATCAGTGGAGGAAACCCTTCTCTGCGTATTACACTACACAGCTTTTCTTTCCCTAAGACTTATTTCCAGGCACCAACTGTGCGATGATCGAGCCGAGAAACTTTAACTGGCATCACTATTAGCCTCATTGGACACATAGCATGCTGCCAACATTCCTTTGCATCGGCGCACCGCGTTGTGGCACGACGGCTCTCCACTATGCGCTCGAACAACATCCGCAAATCTTCGTCAGTCAAAATAAGGAGCCTAATGCCCTGCTATTTACCGACGAAGGTGAGCCGATCGAGGGTGTCGCAGCGGATGTCATCAACCGAATGCGGCATCGCTCGGTTCGCACACGGTCCGACTACGAGGCCTTGTTCCAGGCCGCAACGTCGCGCCATCGCGCCATTGGCGAAGCCTCAACGGCCTATATCCAGTTTGCACCTGTTGCCGACCGTATTCACACACTCCTACCTGATGTGAAGATCGTTGCAGTGCTGCGCCACCCGGTCGAGCAGGCCCTTTCACTCTTCACGGTTCGACTAGCCGGCCAAGTTCCCGAAGGCGACGCCTTCATTGAGGCCTTTGTCGACACGCTGGCAACGGACATGTCGGAAACCAGTGTATACGGTGTCGATCTCGCCGAATATGTCCGTTTCGGACATCATTTGCGGCCCTATTA
>CAYPOV010000129.1:0-12406 GCA_964412385.1 uncultured Geminicoccaceae bacterium | reverse complement strand
GGATGCACCATCGGCCCGCACGGAGCTCGCTGCGGATGATCATGAGGCTGCAAGACATCCCCTGGGTGCTGCCGTCGCCCAGCTCCACAGTACCTACATCCTTGCGCAAAGCAGCGATGGCTTTGTGCTGGTCGATCAACATGCAGCCCATGAGCGGATCGTCTATGAGCGCATGAAAGACGAGATGACCAATGGTGGCGTTAAGTGCCAGGGACTTCTCTTGCCTGAGGTGATCGAACTCGAGCCGAGCGACCATGCACGGCTTGTCGAGCGTCTGGATGAGCTTGCCGAACTCGGCTTGATTATCGAGGAATTCGGTGCGTCAACGCTGGTGGTTCGGGAAACGCCCGCGATTTTGGGCAATGCCAATGTCAAGGCGTTGGTGGCGGATTTGGCATCGAGCTTGGCGGCGCTGGAAAGTGCCCTGAGCCTCAAAGAGGCACTCGAGAAGGTGGCTGCGACCATGGCGTGCCATGGCAGCGTTCGGGCCGGGCGCAAGCTTTCAGTGGCGGAAATGAACGCGCTTTTGCGACAGATCGAAACGACACCCTATGCCGGTCAGTGCAATCATGGCAGGCCTACCTATATCGAGGTGCGCAAACGAGATCTCGACCAGCTTTTCGCACGCAGCTAAGAGGTCCGGACAATTTGGGCCGAGCGATGCGTATGAGCGGTTGCGGAAGTCCTTCGAACCGAGTTGGAGTGGAGTACGGATGACCTACGTCGTCACCGAAGCCTGCATTAAATGCAAATACATGGATTGCATCGAAGTTTGCCCCGTCGACTGCTTTTACGAGGGGGACAATATGCTGGTGATTAATCCCGACGAATGCATTGATTGCGGGGTTTGCGAGCCTGAATGCCCGCCTGAGGCGATTTTGCCTGATACCGAGAACGAGGCAGAGAAATGGCTCGAACTCAATAAGCAATATTCGGAAAGCTGGCCCAACATTACGCGCAAGGGCGAGCCGCCATCGGATGCCGATGATTACCGGGGTATGGAAGGCAAGTTTGACAAGTTTTTCTCGGAAAAACCGGGAACAGGTTCTTAAGATACCGCTAACATCCGGCGATCGCGGCACTGTTGAGACTGTCTTGAGGTACAGTCTCGCAGCCTGACCGCACGTGCTGCGACCAGCAGGCCGCGCAAAAGGGTGGCATTCTACGAAAATTTGTGATACGAATTTCGGTTATGATCATCGGTGCGTCAGTTTTTTGGGCAACGAGCGATCGCAACTCAACCGGCAGGCGATAGTGGATCCACCATGCAACTTAGGGTTGGTGTGGTGCCACTAAACGTGTGCCTCAAATAATCGGCTCCAGCGGCAGTCCATGGGTGTCTATCACGCCACGGCGCCTTTGTTGACAGGAGACAACTCTTCGATGACCAAAAAACTCGCGTTCGATAGCGGTGACTACATTGTATACCCGTCGCACGGTGTCGGGCGTGTAACAGCCATTGAAACCCAAACCATCGCAGGTACCGACCTTGAGATGTATGTGGTTTCGTTTGAGAACGAACGACTGATCCTTCGGGTCCCCGTCGACAAAGCACCGAAGTCGGGCATGCGCAAGCTTAGTTCGCGTGAAAAAATACAATCAGCGATGGAAACATTGACGCGGCGCATCCGTCCGCGACGCTCCGTCATGTGGAGCCGCCGTGCGCAGGAATATGAGGCGAAGATCAATTCCGGCGATCCGGTTTCGATCGCTGAGGTGGTCCGTGAGCTGCATCGCGCCGAGGACAGCGAGCAGTCCTATAGCGAGCGGCAAATGTATCGCGCTGCGCTTGAACGTTTGGCCCGAGAGGTCGCGGCGATCGAGCGTGTTGACGAGGAAGAAGCGACACGGCGTTTGGAAAAGGTGCTGGTTCAGGCCGCCTGAGCAAGATCCCAACCGTCGGAAAAGGGGGCCGTTGCGGGCCCTTTTTTGTCGTCTCATGCATCATGTGCGCCAGCCCGGGCGCGCGTCTCAATCACGTCCCAAAGCTGACCCGCGATGTTGATGCCATCAAATCGGTCGATCTCTTGCATGCCGGTCGGTGAGGTGACGTTGATTTCGGTGAGATAGCTTCCGATCACATCGATCCCGACAAAGAGTAGACCCCGTTCCTCGAGTGCCGGGCCGATCGCTTCGCAAATCTCGAGATCGCGCTTGCTGAGAGGCGATTTTTCGGCACGGCCGCCAACATGGAGGTTGGCGCGGGTCTCGCCTTGCGCCGGCACGCGATTGACGGCACCGCACGGCTTGCCGTCAATCAGGATAATGCGCTTGTCGCCTTCCTTGATCTCCGGGATGTAGCGCTGCACCATCAAGGGCTCGTTCAAGAACTGGCCAAACAGCTCGACCAGGCTGCCAAGATTGCTGTCGCCCTGCCGCACGAGGAAAACGCCGGCACCGCCATTGCCATAGAGCGGCTTGACGATGATGTCGCCTTGGTCCCGGCGGAACGCGCGGATCTCCTCGATACTGTAGGTGATAAGGGTCGGCGGCATCAGCTCGGCGAACTGGGTGACAAACAGCTTTTCCGGTGCGTTGCGCACGGAGGTCGGATCGTTCACCACCAGGGTCGTCGGATGAATGCGATCGAGCAAGTGGGTCGCCGAGATGTAAGCCAGATTGAATGGCGGGTCCTGGCGCATCATCACGACATCGAGCGTGGCGAGATCCAGTGTCTCCGCATCGCCATAACGAACATGAGCACCCACCTGCCGCTGCACCTCCATCGGCCGCGCTCGGGCCACAACGCGGCCATGGCGGTAGGAAAGCTCACGCGGGCCGTAGAAAAAGATGCCGTGACCACGCTGTTGCGCCTCGAGCGCCATGGCGAAGGTGGTATCGGCATTGATGTCGACGGACTCCATGGGGTCCATTTGAAAGGCCACCGCAAGTGACATATCGCATCAGCTCCAAGAGGGTCGAGCATTGCTCATGGCGGTGTCTAGATCAGGGGCGCTCGGCTTGACAAGCCAAGGTGATTGACGCCGAACTGCGTGGCAATGACCGAACGCGCCCAAGCTCATGAGGAGGCAGCCGTCATGGCCTATGATCCCGGCAATATTTTCGCCAAAATTTTGCGCGGCGAAATCCCCGCCGACAAAATTCACGAAGACGAGCACACGCTGGCTTTCAAGGATATCCGACCACAAGCCCCGGCCCATGTCCTCGTCATCCCCAAAGGCTCCTATGTCTCGATGGCGGACTTCGGGGCCAAGGCGAGCCCGGAAGAGATCACGGCATTGTTTCGCGCCGTCTCAAAAATCGCCACTGATCTGGGCCTGGACGAGGACGGCTACCGCATCATCTCCAATCACGGTGAACATGCGCACCAAGAGGTCCCGCATTTCCACATCCACATCTGCGGCGGCCATCCCCTCGGTCGAATGCTGCAATAGGGACTTCTCATACCGATGGTCTCAAACGCGAAATTGCTCTGACAACGGTTCCCATAACGCATCAATTTCCGCCTCGTCCTCGTCATCGAGCAAAGGGAATGCGTCGCGGCAATGGGTCGTCGTTATGATCCCGCGCTTCTTGAGACAATGTTTGGCAAAGCGCATACCGTAGAGCTTCTCCATCACCAGCATCGGTTGTAGCAGCGCGAAGAGGCTGCGACATGCATGCTCGTTGCCCGCATCATGGTGTTTCAGCACTTGAGCCACGATGTCTGCAAACTCGCAAGCGGGCATCGTGCCGCTAGACCCATGGCGAAGCTCGTTCATAAGATTGAGACCGCCGTGACCACCGAAAACGGTATGCGGGCGATCGCCAAGTACATTGACGACATGACCAATCGATTGCGGATTGGGGTCGGTCTCCTCCTTGATTGCGGCGACGCAAGGGTAGCGATCAACTAATGCAACCAATGCTTGTGCAGTCAATGGCACACCAAAGGGCGCTTGCGCATTTTGTACCATTACGGGCAGTTTGGTGGCGGTTAACACACGGTCGTAATAGTCAGCCGTCGAACTTGGGGTGCTACGGCCAACATAGGGCGGCATCGCAACGAGACCGTCGGCTCCCGCATCCTCGGCGATCCTTGTCATGTGGACGGCATGGGCTGAAGAAGTTCCCGACACACCGGCAAGAAACGGAATGCGACGGTTTAGCGTTGTCGACACTCGGTTGAAATAGCGCTCACGCTCTTCGTCGGTAAGCTTATAGAACTCGCTTGCCAGAAGCGGCGCGGCGATCGCTTTGGCCCCCGCGCTCACGCAAAACTCGATTTGCCGATCGATATCTTCTTCGATGACATTGTCATTGTCGTCGAACGGGGTGACCAATATCGCCAACAGACCCCGCCAATGGACACTCATCCTTTGACCGCTCCCGCGGTAATGCCGGCAACCAAATAACGTTCAAGAAATGCGTAGAGCAGCATAACTGGTGCCACCGCGATGACGGCAGCGGCCATCAGCTCGTTCCAGTCGATTTGGTATTCTCCCATCAGGTTGGCGACGCCAATAGCGAGCACATAGCGGCTTGGATCAGTAGTCAAGACAAGCGCCCAGATATAGGCGTTCCAGGCGATCAAGAATGTGAAAATCGCAACTGCAACCAATCCAGGTCGGCCGAGCGGAAGAATGATTTTCCAAAAGGTCTGAATCCGCGAGGCGCCGTCGATTATAGCCGCTTCGTCGAGTTCTCGAGGTATAGCTCGGAAAAATCCGATCAGCATCCAGACCGAGAAAGGAAGAGCAAACGAGGTGTAGGCCAGAATTAATGCAACGTAGCTATTGATAAGTCCAAAGGTGGACATAAGCTGAAAATAGGGAATTACTAGCAGGGTCTCGGGTAGCATTTTTGTAAAAAGCAAAAACACGATAAGTAACATCTCGAATCGGATGTGAAATCTGGTTACACCATAAGCAGCCAGGGACGCCAAGAGTAGCGACAGAAGTGTCGTGCCGACTGCAACAATCATGCTGTTCATGAAGTAGAGAAAGATAGGTCGGTTTTGGATAAGGTCCCAATAGGCCGCAAATGACCAGTTCGAGGAGAGGAATGTCGGGGGGGAGAGAAACACCTCTTCAATCGGTTTGAGGGAAGTGTTCAGCATCCAGTAAAACGGGAAGAGCATGATCATCAAGAGCCCGAGGATCACGACCCATCGTACAATGGCCAAGGATAAAGAGACTGTGTTCATGCGCCCTCGCTCGCTCGCCCTGGACGCAGTAGCCTGATATACAAAGCAGAAAACGCGAGGACTAGGAGTAGCAGGAGAACACCGATCGTCGCGGCTTCACCGAAGCGGTTGCCGTGAAACGCCGTATTGTAGAGCAAGACCGGCAGGACTTCCGTTGCATCGACGGGCCCACCGCCGGTCATGACGGCGATAATGTCGAAATGTCGGACGGTGTAGATCAGGTCCAACGTGCTTGCGACGATGATCAAATAGCGGAGATTGGGGAGAGTTACGTATCGGAATTGCGCGAACGCACCCGCTCCATCGAGCGACGCGGCTTCATATTGTTCCTTGGGGATGCCCTGCAATCCCGCCAACATCAAGAGCATGATGAACGGAATTCCGCGCCACACATCGACCGCGATCACTGAGCCCAGCGCTAGAGCAGGTTCGCCGAGCCAGATCTGATAGGTGCTGATCAAACCTACTTCGCGCAATAGGTAGTTGATTACCCCAAATTGCGGCTCCAACAGCCAAACCCAAATGATCGAGCTGATGGCTGGCGCGACCATCCAAGGTGTTAGGAACGCAATTCGCAATAGGGTTCGAAGGGCTTTGACCTGGTTGAGAAGAAGAGCAAGGCCAAGACCGATAGCGACGTGTAGGACTACGCAGAAACTGGTGAAAGTGATGGAGACACCGAGGCTGTGCCAGAAGGCGTCGTCGGAGAGCACGCGGCTATAGTTTTCGAAGCCGACAAAGCTGCTGCGAAGTCCTCGGATGCGATAGAGACTCGTCGAAAACGCGTGACCCAGAGGGAAAACAATTATCGCGACAAGCAAGGCTAATGCCGGCGCGATAAAGTAGTAGCCATAAAGACGTTCGCGACGCAGTCCGGGCTGGCGCCAATTGATCGTATCGTTGGGCCGTCCGGACTGCGTCATGAGGTGTCTAGCGATTAATAATCATTGAGCTTCTGGGTAATCTCCTGATCGAGATTCTGAAAAATCTCTTCCGTTCGTTCGGGTTCGAGAAGGGCCTCTTGAACGGCTGCCACCACATCATCTTGGGATATCTCGGCCCATGCGGGATGCGGTAGCGGATAGGTCCGGGCATTCTGTCCGATCTCGAGAAACTGCTTGAGCATTGGGTCTGATTGGACCTCGGGCAAGTCGGTGAGGTCGTTACGGAGCGGCATCCAGTTGGCCACTTGGGCGCGCATTAAAGCCCATTTGGGCTCATTGTTGAATTTGATGAATTCCCATGCTTCGTCGGGATGCTCGCAATTCGAGGAAATGCTGTCAGCGGCAAGGGTCGCCACCGTTGGTGCATTCTCGACCTGCGCAGGCGGACGTGTCGCAAACAGTTTGCCTTCGAGTTCGGGGTTGTCGATCGTGACTTTGGCAACGCCCCAATAGGCGTTGCGCATAGTTCCGATCTTTTCCTGCGCGAAGAGATTGGTCTGCTCAAGATAATTTGTCGTGGTGGCCCCGGGTGCGGCGACACCTTCATCGGTCGCCAATCCAAGATAGAACTTGATGGCTTCGAGCGACTTCGGATTACTCGCAAAAGTCGCTTCGGTCATGTCCTCATTGAAGGCCTCGCCACCATTCGACCAAATCCAGGTCAAGAGAATCCTCGTTGTTGTGTCGGTGGGGCCACCGAGAACAACGGTTGCCCAATGGTCCTCGCCGGTCAGAGCTTGGGACCAAGCAAGATACTCTTCCCAGTTGGTTGGTGGATTGGAAGGATCGAGACCGGCCTTTTCGACAAGATCGCGGTTGTAAACTTCGCCGTAAATACCGCCCCAGCTCGGAAGACCGTAGAGTTCGCCCTCGAGCTGAGCGGCAGCAAGCACCCCATCGCTCCAGGCACTTTGCCATTCTTCCGACTCAGCCCCAAAATAGTCGTCCAGCGGCATGAGATAGCCGTTATAGGCGGCTGTCGGGACTTGGACCGATACGACACAAGGGGCTTCTCGCGCCTGCGCTGCCGTCACAAACTTGGTCCAATGGTCTTTTCGCGCGACAGGGATCGGCTCAATCTGAATTCCCGGACGCGATTCATGGAACTCGGCAAGAAGCTGATCCATGATCGGCTTGAACTGATCTTCGGTCAGATTGGCGGTCTGCCATTGGAGCGTGACGGGCTCTTGCGCGATCGCCGTCAAACTCGTGGCGCCAAACGAAGCGCCGGCGAGGAGCATGATTGCCGTTTTCATAATTGGACCTCCCTTGCTGTCCATGATCTATCGGTAAAGAGCACCTGATCGTTCGAGAAATGGCTGCGCCCGACCAGGTGCGTCGAGAACCGCCTCAAAGTCGGGCTCGAGCCCGAGTCCCGGAGTTTCCGGCAGAACAAATTCTCCGTTCTCGAAGGTGACGGCTGGTCTCGAAGCACGATCACGCATCGAACGGTCTGGCTCGATCTCTTCAAGTACCAAGAAGTTCGGGATTGCGGCTGCAAGGTGCATCGACGCGATCGTGCAGATCGGTCCGCCCGGATTGTGGGGTGCGACAGGCACGTAATACATATCGGCCAGCGAAGCGATCCTGCGGACCTCAGTAAATCCGCCGCCATGCATGATATCGGGTTGGATGATTTTGCACGCAGCTTCGTCCAAAATTTCACGAAATTCAAAACGAGAAAGCAGGCGCTCGCCAGTGGCGATGGGTACCGGGATCTCACGCTGCAGATTTGCCATGGCTTTGGCATTTTCGAACGGAATTGGTTCCTCGAACCATCCTGGCCGGTAAGGCTTGAAGGCCTCGGCAGCGAGAACAGCTGTTCGCGGCGATAGTAGTTCGCCGCATTCGACAAAGATCTCCATCTCAGGGCCGGCCGCTTCGCGCGCAGCCGCCATCATCTCGCTCGCTCTTGTGATTGACCCAAATTCATTGTCTCGTAGCGCCTCGAACGTGAACGGATTCCATTTGAATCCGCGAAATCCGCGGGCTACCGCCTCCTTCGCACCTTCGAAAGCGCCCTCAGGTGTGGTCACATTTCTAAGCCAATGGCTTGCATAGACAGGCAAGCGTGTCCGGTGCGGGCCGCCGAGAAGACGATAGACGGGAACGCCCAACCGCTTTCCCTCAAGGTCCCAAAGGGCGATATCGATGCCACTCAGAGCACTCTGGAGAACACATCCACCGCGCCATCGCCAAGCATTGTAAAGCCGATGCCAATGCCGCTCCGGTCCGGACGGATCCTGACCGATAAGATGCGCACCGAGTTCTTTGACTGCAGCTTCGACCGTGCCCGTCGCGCCGTGAAGAGATGCCTCGCCCCAACCGACGAGGCCCTCATCGGTCTCGACGCGCACAAACAGCCAGTTGACCCAATCCGCCCAAACGGTTCTCGTGTCAATTTTGGTGACGCGCATAGGTCGGAGTGCCTCCTCTGTTGAAAATTGAAAGCTTTCAACATTTGCGTTAGCCAATAGGCTTGCTTGGCAAGGCTTGTCAATGCCCCTTATAGGCAATGCCCATGAGTGATCTGGAGCGCCGCCCGACAATACTCGATGTTGCCGCCCGCGCGCGTGTCGCCGTCGGGACCGTATCCAACGTTCTCAATGGTACCCGCCCCGTCAGTGCAAAACGCCGTGAGCGCGTGCTCGAGGCTGCGGCTGCACTGGGATTTCAGCCGAACACGCTGGCGCAAGGGTTGAGGCGGCGCAAGTCGGGCTTCGTGGGGCTCTGTATGCCGCATTCGCAGAGTGCGTATTTTGCGGCGTTGTGCGAGACCTTCGAGACGGTCGTCGCGAGCCAGGGGTTCGAGCTCATTCAGGTGTTGACGCAACAAGATCCGGTGCGCGAGGTGCGCAGGATGACGGCCTTGCTCGCGAGACAGATCGACGGTCTCATTCTCATCCCAAGTCTCGAACCAAGCGCAACATTCCAACAAATTGTACGATCCTCGGTCCCGACGGTGTTGGTCGACCGTCCCGATCATGAGCATCGCTTCGATAGCGTGACACTCGATAATCGGCGGTCAATGCGTCTACTTGCCGATCATCTCGTGGCGCTCGGCCATTCGCGCATCGTATTCGTCGCTCAGAGTTTAGCGGTGATCACGACACGGAATAGAATTGAGGGACTTGAAGACATAAGAGCTCGTGAACACGGCAAGCTGGAAACTTGGATTGAAGAGTGGCCGGTCGACGTGATTGCCTATGAAGCGATGCTAGCCCGCTATTTTCGCCGCGATCATCCGCCGACAGCGGTCATTGCCGGCAACAGCACCGTTGTGCTTGCCACATTTCGAGGACTGCAAAAACTCGGGGTAGACTGCCCTGCACAGGTGTCGCTTGCCGCCTTCGATGATCCTGCTTGGTCCGAGATTGTCACCCCAGGACTGACGGTCGTTCATCATCCTATCGACGAGTTGGCGCGGCTCGCCTGGCAGCGCTTGGTTCGGCGGATGAACGAGGATAACGTCGCAGTCAGCGATGATGTGCTCCCTGCCGAGCTTATCGTCCGACAATCGACAGCTCCGCCGCCGAAAAGATGAAACGAGGGAGAGGACTTGATGCGCAAGCCGAACATTTTGTTTTTGTTGAGTGACGAGCACAGCTTCCGCTTTTTGGGTCACCTGGACCGGCAAGCGGGTGGTGAGAACGTGGCGACGCCTGCGCTCGACCGGCTTGCGGCGCAATCGACGGTCTTTACCGATTGCTACTGTGCGGCCCCTCTTTGTGTGCCCTCGAGGATCAGCATGCTGACAGGCCTCGAAGCGCAGCGCTCGGGGGCCTGGGACAATGACGCCTATATGGACCCTGCTCTCGACACCATGCCCAAGGCTCTAGGCAAAGCGGGCTACGCCACCTGCCTGGTCGGTAAGATGCATTTTCGCGGCACGACTCAGTTTCACGGGTTCGAGCACAGGCCCTATGGTGACATTCTTGGCAATGTCTCGCACCAATACGAGCACTTCATCCCTCTAGGGCCCGACGACCCGGTCTATGGCGGTGACTCCGATCATCCCGCGACCACCGGCGATTTCGTCGACGTGCGAACCCGCGATGCCGGCGCTACACGCATCCCGGAATCGCAGATCGTCGATCAGATCATTGCCGAAGAGAGCCTCGCCTGGCTCAGGGAGTTCGAGGCCAAGTCTCCGGATCAGCCATGGTTTCTCACGGCATCCTTCAGCCGTCCCCATTTTCCGCTGACCGCTCCCAAGCGCTTCATCGACCGCTACCGGCCTGAGGCCATCAGCGAGCCCTTCGCGCCTGCCGAGGGCGACACATTCGATCATCCCGTCAGTGCTGTGATCCGCGAAGGCTTCAATGTCGGCCGCATCGACCGAGAGGAGATGATGCGGGCGCGGGCTGCCTATTTTGCCAATGTCGCCTATTTCGACGAAATCATCGGCGATTTTCTGCTGAGGCTCGAAGCCTCGGGGTTCTTGGACGACACCATCATCGTCTATGCCAGTGATCATGGTGAGATGGCGGGCGAGCTTGGAACCTGGTGGAAAAGCGGTTGGTATGAAGGCTGCACCCGCGTGCCGCTCTTCATCTCGACACCGGCACAGCGCAAGCGCCGACAACCCTCGATGCGCACCGACCGGCCGGTAAGCCTGCTCGATCTCAAGCCGACATTTTCAGCGCTGGCGGGAGCCCCCATCGGCAACAGCTCGGGTGTCGATCTCTCGGCGACGGTTCTGAAGGGCGACCAGCCCCCGGAGCGGCTGGTCTACTGCGATCATCTCAACGACCGCTGGGGACCGGGTACCGCATTTCGCATGCTGCGCAAGGAGCGCTACAAGCTCACGCATTTTCAGAACTATCCGCCGCTCTTCATCGATCTTGCCGATGATCCGACCGAGCAGCACAATATTTTCGAGAAGGCGGAGGGCGAGGTTGCCAATATTCGTGATGATTTGATGCGCTATATCGAGGTTACGATCGATTACGACAAACTTCTTGAGCAGGCATCGCAAAGTCAGAAAAATCTAAAAGAGCAATATAGGCTGGAGAGTGCCCGATACCTTCCCAATCAATATATGCTGTCCTCCGGACGTATCATCGAGGCCGACACTTGTCTTTACCAACAAAAAGTCATTACTGACGATCCCGCGACATTCTTTGCGGATTGGCCGACGTGCCAAATGTGATAGAGACGCTCGAGGCTGCTCGCCGGGACCAATCAAGTCGGAGACAACAATGTGGAAACCACTAGCTCTGGCGCTTGGCGCAATGATGTCGACGTCGGCATTGGCGCAATCGCAAAGCCGGTTCATCGTCGTCAGCGATTACCATTTCGATGCGCTGGCCGATCCGGCCATTGTGCCTCAGCTTCTCGATCATCATGCGACAGACTGGCAGGCGATCTTTGAAAGCGGCAAGACCCTAGAATTCGCTGATTTCGGCAAAGACGCCAACTATCCACTTTTTCAATCAAGCCTCGATGCGATCGGTGCCGTTGGTCACGATGCAAACTTCATCCTCTATCCGGGTGACTTCGTCATGCATCATCTCGAACGTGATCTGAAAGAGATCGTGAAAGACGCGAGCGCCGATGACATCGCCCATATGGCAGAAGGGATTACGCTCTATGTCTCAACCATGTTCCAAGAGCGCTTTCCGGAGAAACCAATCATCCCGGCTCTTGGCAACACCGACTCGAATTGCGGCGACTACAAGATCGAACCGGGAGGTGACTATCTCAAAACGATCAAGGAGACATTTCGGGGGCTCGTTGGTCAAAACCTGCTGCATCAAGATTTTGACGAGAGTTTCGAAGCGGGCGGCTACTACGCACTAACACATCCGACATCCGATGATGCCGTGATCATTGTCCTCAACAACATTTTTTGGTCAGCCAAGTACCAGAATGCGTGCGGTGATGCGGACGCAGATCCCGGCACGCACATGATGGATTGGCTCGAGGTCAAGCTCGAAGACGCTGCGGCCAACAAGCAAGCCGTCTGGATGATCTACCATATCCCTTCCGGCTTTGACGCGTTCTCGACGAATCATTCACGAGAAAAAACCTGTAGTGAAAAGACCGTCGCGTTCTGGCAAGATCAATACGAAGATCAATTTCGAGATCTCGTCCTTCGCTATCAAGAAGAGATCCTCATCGGCTTTATGGGCCATACTCACCACGACAGTTTTCGGCTCTACCATAATGCCCTAGGCGAGGATGCAAGCTTCGGCAGAATTGTCCCTGCAGTGAGCCCCATTTATGGCAACAGCCCCAGCTTTCAGGTCTACACCTACAACCTATCAAATAGCGCAGTTCTCGACTACGAGACCTATTATCTGCCAGATCTCAG
>CAYPOV010000128.1:0-12418 GCA_964412385.1 uncultured Geminicoccaceae bacterium | reverse complement strand
TGCTCAACGCTACCATCATCCAACCGCATACATCTCTGAATATTCCGAACTTGATGACTGGCTTGGCGACTATGGTGATCACCCTCAGGCGGAAAGAATTTACCGCCTCGCCCGCAAACGGCAGCCGGGATCGGTCAATGGCCCTGCGAAACCCGTGGAGGGCTTTCTCAACGGCTCAGGACAGGAATTGCTCCAAGAGAGGCCGCCTCAATACAAGAGCGACAAGGAACGCTCTCGTGCACAGTCGGTCGCAGCGCGAAAATTGGGTAACCGGATCATCAATCTCGTATCCCGAGACCGCCCAACTCAAGCGTTGGAATTGCTCAAGACCTCCGACGCCGCTGTCTATACTGACGAGGTAGAGCGCGATCTTTCCCGCTGGTGGATCGCCCGAGGCTATTTTGCCAACCAGAAGTTCGATGAAGCGTTCGCAATTGCCAGCGAGGCGGCTGATCGATCGGGCACGCATGAACCGCGGCTTCACTGGACAGCTGGTTTGGCAGCGTGGCGCAAGGGTGAATACGCCCGATCGTTCGATCAATTCAGAAAGTTGGCTAATGCGGACGCCGCGGATGGCGAGGATGGCGCCCGCGGGGCGTTTTGGGCGGCGAGAGCGGCTATTCGAGCGGGCAAACCGGATCAGGTCGCGCAGCTTCTGACACGTGCCGCCACGATCAGTGACGAATTCTATGGACTTCTCGCCAAAGCACTTCTCGGTCGTACGATTCATTTTGATTGGCATGAGACGGATTTGCGCGGCGACATGCGCGAGTTGCTGCTGCAGTTCGATGGCTCGAAGCGCGCCATTGCCCTGAGTCAGATTGGCGATGACGATATGGCGGCAGCCGAGATACGGAAATTGGCCGCCCGGTCGCGTCAGTCACTGCTGAAGGCGCTCACGGCTCTGGCTGAGGCACTAAAACTACCTGCTGCTCAGATGCGGGTCGCCCAGCGGCTGCGCTTGCTCGATGGCAAACGTCATGACGGCGCGATGTTTCCAATCCCCCACTGGCAGCCAGCTTCCGACTTCATTGTCGACCGCGCCTTGATCTATGCGATCGCGCGTGCGGAAAGCGGCTTCGATCCTTCTGCAAAAAGCAGTCGTGGCGCCCATGGTGTCATGCAGATGCTCCCCTCTACGGCAAAGCGCATGGCTGCGCGATCACCGGTCACATACGGGGGAAAAGAGGGGCTTTTCTCACCCGAACAGAATATTGAGCTCGGCCAGATCTACATCGATCATCTGCTTGGCACCGATACCGTAAATCGAAGTATCCTTCATCTCTGCCTCGCCTATAATGGGGGGCTCCGACGTCTTGCCCGGTGGTCGGAAGAGCTGAAAGACGTCGCTGACGATCCGCTGCTCTTTCTTGAAAGCATTCCGGTCGCCGAGTCGCGGCTCTACACGAAGAAAGTGATGGCCAATTTGTGGGCCTATCGCATCCGTCTGGGCCAACCGCTCCCCTCGCTTGACGCCCTGGCCTCCGGTAGATGGCCACTCTATCACCCATATGATGCGCAAGAGGGACGAATTGCCGGGCCGTATTGACGAGATGATAGAATTCCATCCCCTGAGAATAGCTGTCGCCACGATATCTGACAGCCGCGGCCTTGATGACGATCGATCCGGCGCAACCCTCGTCGACCGGCTTCAGGCAGCGGGGCATGTTCTGGCGGACCGTGCAATCATCCGCGACGATCTCGAAGCGATCGTCGAAGCGTTTCGACGGTGGATCGAAGATCCCGAAATCGAGATCATCATTAGTACCGGCGGCACAGGTGTTACGGGGCGTGATGTTACGCCTGAAGCGTTGCAAATGGTTGTTGAGAAACGAATAGACGGCTTCGGCGAACTTTTTCGTATGTTAAGCTTTCAGAAAATCGGCACCTCCACGATTCAATCGCGTGCCGATGCTGGTGTCGCCAAGGGCACCTACATCTTCGTCTTGCCCGGATCGCCCGGAGCATGCCGTGATGCTTGGGATGATATCCTGTCGAGCCAACTCGATATCCGTCATAGACCCTGCAATTTCGCCGAGCTTCTGCCCCGCTTGCGCGAGCACGAATCCTAGTCGAGGTCGATTCTGGCAGTCTTTTTTACGAGCGACACGCATTTCGGCCATGGTGGCGCACGCGGGCTGTTCAAACGCCCCTTCGAGTCCACCGAAGCGATGGACGCTACGATGTTCCAACGCTGGAACGAACATGTGAGGGCCGACGACGAAGTCTGGCATCTCGGTGATTTTGCAGTCGGCCGCAGTCGCGATTGGATTGAGTCCTGCCTTAGTCAGCTGTCAGGGAGAAAACACCTCGTTGCCGGGAACAACGACAAGAGGCGATGTCGTGAAGCTTCGGGCTGGTCTAGTGTTCAGGACTATGCCGAATTGGAACTCGAGAACCGAATGATTGTCCTGTGCCACTATCCATTTCGGTCATGGCGAAAAATGGACAAGGGCGCCCTCAATCTTCACGGCCACTGTCACGGCAAAATGAGACCGCTCACGCGGCAGTGCGATGTGGGTGTCGATGCCTGGAGTTTCCGCCCCGTCAAATTCGAGGAAATCCTGGGCAATGTGGTGTCGAGGCAGGCAAGCCGGCTTGCGGCACCGCAATGCTAGGCAGCGGTCGCCTTTGGTTGTGAACTGCCGATATCCAGAATGTCGAACGGCACAGTCTGGTAGATCTCATTGATCCAGTTGCCGAACATCAAGTGGGCATAGGCGCGCCAACAATTTTGGGGTGCCTTTTCGGGATCGTTTCCGGGATAATAATAGAGAGGCAAGGCGACGTCGCTCCGGGATGAGCAATCCCGTTGAAATTCGTCGTGCAACGTGAATGTGTCATATTCGAGATGGTTGAACATGTAATAGGTGCGGTGTGCCTCTTCCTGAACCAGGCACACACCCGCTTCATCCGACATGGCAAGAATTTCGAGACCAGGAACAGGTTCTATGTCACTGGCTCGAACCTCGGTGTGGCGCGAGACCGGAACCAGGAACGTATCGTCAAAACCGCGCAATAATGGAGATCGTCGCACGTCGTGCCGTTCGATGACACGATGGGGGAAGATGCCGAAACATTTAATCGGCAGCATGAACTTCGGCACGGCGTGAAAATGATAGAGCGCCGCTTGTGCACCCCAGCAAATGTGAAAACATGAATGGACATTGTGACGTGACCATTCGAATACCTTTTCCAGCTCCGCCCAATATTTCACGTTCTCGAATGGAAGATGCTCGATCGGAGCTCCGGTTATGATGAGACCGTCGAATTTCCGATCCTGCACCTGCTCCCACGTACAATAGAAGGATTGAAGATGCGACAGGGGAACCGTATTGGGGCGATATGTAGAGGTCGTAAGCAGGGTCAGCTCGACTTGAAGCGGACCAGCACCCAATAGTCTTGCCAATTGAGTTTCTGTTTTCGGCTTTTCGGGCATCAGATTGAGGAGCGCCACCTGCATAGGACGCACATCCTGGCGCGCCGCCTCATTCTCGCCGATAAGCCCGACACCTTCGGTGCGCAGAAGCTCAAACGCAGGGAGATCGTTTGGGATGCGTATAGGCATAAAGCGGGCCCGTTCTGTCAGTGCTCCGATCGAACCGCCGGGGCCACTTCAAGAACACTTTCAGCGACCTTTTAGCGGAATGTTTAACGTGGTCGCAAGCCGGTCGGCCAAATCCCCACGGTTTGAATGTCGAAGGCAGCAGTTCGGTTGTCAAGATCACCCTCCGTCTGTCGGAAGTGCTTGGGTATCACTTCGATTATGAACTATGACCCCGCTTGGATTTTGGTTGCCGCAACGCTCCGGTTTCGATCGAGGCGAAAAAGGCAGTGTTTTCGGGCTAGATTGACAGAAATTTGAGCAACTTAGAGCTATCGTCACTGCGCCAGGAACTGGATCAGATCGACAAATCGATTGTTGGACTGATGCGCAGGCGTCTCGATATTGTCGACAAAGTCGCTGCTGCAAAACGCGATCGTGACAATGCGCGATTGGCAATGAGGCCGGCACGTGAAGCCGTCATCTTGCGAACCTTGGCGGAACTTGCTGATGACAAGCTGAACGTTTGTGCGCTCGTTCGCATCTGGCGCGAAATTCTGGCGATGACCACCAGAATGCAGACGCCGTACACTGCGTTCGTCTATGTTCCCGATGATCGCGAGTGGATGTGGGACTTGGCGAGAGACCATTTCGGCTCGCTGACACCGTTGAGGCGCACCTCATCGCCGGCCCAAGCAATGCGGATGGGAACAACCAATCCTGCGGATGTTGTCGTCCTACCCATGCCCGATGATGAGGATATGTGGTGGCGCACGCTTGCCCATTCCGAGCCAGGTTTGCCGACGGTCGTGGCCAAACTGCCCTTCGCGCGGCAGCAGAGCTACCCTGAAGGCGCAAGTGCGCTTGTCATTGCACGACTGGACCACGAGCCATCAGGCGACGACCGGGCGATCGTCTTGATCGAAGCCGAAGGCGGATTGAGCCGGGCTCGTCTACGCTCTGCCTTGGAGACGGCGGGCCTCGCTCCAAATTGGCTAGCCGTCGCCCGGGGCCATGGCGAGAGTTCGCATCATCTCGTGGAAGTGGGGATTTTCGTCGAAGAACGAGAGCCGATCCTGTCGAATGCATTGGGGTCGATGCGGGACAGCATTCGAAGAGTGGTGGCCCTGGGCGGCTATCCCAGTCCCTTGCCCTCTAAGATCTCGGGCTATACTAGCCACGTTTAGCGCTAACGGCTAAGGATCGGGTTCAAGCACCTTTCGGATCCTGGAGGTACTAACGGTGCAGTCCCACTTGGCCCACCCTTGGCCGCGGCCCGGCATTCTCGAGATCAGCCCTTACGTCGGCGGCAAGTCCGAAATCGAGGGGCAAGCTTCCATCGTCAAATTGTCTTCGAATGAGAGTGCTTTGGGACCTTCGCCCAAAGCCATGGACGCTCTTCGGTCAACAGCGCACAATCTTCATCGCTACCCGGAAGGCGGCGCCGACAGTCTACGCGCTGCCATCGGACGCCGTTTCAATCTAGACCCCGAAACATTGTGTTGTGGAGCTGGGTCTGACGAGCTCATCAGCTTGTTGGTGAAGAGCTATGCCGGACCGGGTGACGAGGTCCTCTATAGCGCCCACGGTTTCTTGATGTACCGGCTCTCGGCACTTGCTGCGGGCGCGCATCCGGTTGCCGCCACGGAGCATTCGATGCGGACTTCGGTGGACAATATGCTCTCGCGCGTCACGTCGAGGACGAGGCTGGTCTTCGTCGCCAATCCGAACAATCCAACAGGCAGCTATCTCACGTCGCCCGAACTCCGTCGCCTTCACGCCGGATTACCTCCTGATGTGTTGATGATCATCGACGCCGCATACACGGAGTATGTCGATGTCGAGGACTATTCGTCAGGTGAAGAACTGGTACGCGACCACCGAAACGTCGTGATGTTGAGGACGTTTTCAAAGATTTTTGGTCTTGCTGCGCTCCGATTGGGTTGGATGTACGCTCACTCCGATATCATTGACGTCATGAACCGCGTACGCGGACCTTTTAACGTCTCAGTACCCGCACAGATTGCCGGCATCTCCGCACTCGAGGACATCGAACATCAACAGCGTTCCAAGGCCCACAACGATCATTGGCGGAAATGGGTAAGTGGGACGTTGTCGGCGCTTGGGTTCAAGGTCCACCCGAGCGTTGCCAATTTCGTTCTCGTCGAATTCCCGGACGCCGACGGAAAACGAGCGACTGACGCCAACGCGTTTCTTGAGGCGAACGGGGTCATTCCGCGATTGGTTGCAGGCTATGGACTGCCGCACTGCTTGAGGATTTCCATTGGTCTTGAACACGAGAACCGAAAGCTCGTCGAGGTCATGACCAGATTCGCCGAACAAGCACCGGTATGAAGACGGATTTCCACCATGTCGCGTTCATCGGCATTGGCCTGATCAACGGATCGATGGCGCTGGCCATGCGAGCACGCGGCTTTCAGGGACGCATAACCGCCTGCGCAAGAGCGGAGGAAACCCGCAAACGGGCTCTTGAGCGCGGCCTTTGTGATGCAGCCTTTTCGGACGCAAGCGTTGCCGTCGAGGGTGCGGATCTTGTGATCATTGGCGTTCCTCCCGGAGCCGTCGGCAAAGTCGCTGAAACCATGGCCCCTGGAATTGGCGGCAAAACCATCGTCACGGACGTGAGCTCAATCAAGAGTGAGGTTGTACGGTCGGTCTATCCGCACTTGCCGGACCCGACCCGATTCGTGGCGGGTCATCCGGTAGCGGGAACGGAACAATCGGGTCCCGATGCTGCGTTTGCAACCTTGTTCGAGGGACGGCGCTGTGTCTTGACACCAGTGGAGGACACCAATCCCGCCGCACTCGCCAAGATCCGGCAGCTTTGGGAGGAGCTTGGGTCTTTCGTCGACGAGATGAGCCCGGAACATCATGATCAAGTGCTGGCGATAACATCTCATCTGCCGCATCTCATTGCCTACACGATCGTCGGAACCGTTGCCGATCTTGAAGAGCAGGCCAAGACCGAAGTGTTCCGGTATGCCGCCGGCGGTTTTACAGACTTCACACGCATCGCCGCATCCGATCCGATTATGTGGCGTGATGTTTTCCTCAATAATCGGGCTGCTGTCTTAGAGATGCTCGGCCGCTTCACTGAGGACTTGACCCGGATGCAGCGCGCCATCCGTTTCGGCGATGGCGAAAGCTTGGAGCAGGTCTTCACGCGCACCAGAGCCATCCGGCGCGGTGTCCAACAGGCCGGCCAAGCCTATGAACGCCAACCCGCGCAGATATCACCGTCTGAGGATGACTGAGGCAGCGCTTTCTTGGGTATTCGCCTACGGTTCCTTGATGTGGAACCCCGGCTTCTCTGTCGACGCTTTCCAGCCTGGACGGCTGCAAGGCTATCATCGAAGCTTATGCATCTATTCGCACCACCATCGAGGCACAGCGGCGCGCCCCGGTTTGGTGATGGGTCTGGATGCGGGGGGAATGTGCGATGGCGTGTTAGTTGGCGTTAGGGCCGAGCGCGAGCCTCATGTTCTGGCCTATCTCGATGAACGTGAACTGGTCACCAATGTCTATCGTCGTCTCAAACTGCCGGTTCTCACGCCTGAAGCCACGGATGGCACCCAGGTGGAAGCATGGTGTTATGTTGTCGATCGCAGCCACGAACAATATGCAGGATTACTTCCCCTAGAAGCCACACGAGATCTGGTGCGGCAGGGTTATGGGCTTGGCGGTGCCTGCATCGAGTATGTATTCAATACGCTCGACCATCTTCGCGAGATGGGGATATCCGAGCCCAGTCTGGAGACCCTTGCGGCGTCACTTGATCGACAAGATTAGCCGTTGCCGTTTCGATTTGGCTCTCCAGGCGGCTCATGAATTCCCGACGAGCAAGTCCTGGTGGAATGGGCTCGAGAAATCGCAACGTGATCTCGCCCGGCCGCTTCGTCAGTCCACTCTTCGGCCAAAAGACACCCGAATTGAGTGCCACCGGAACCACGGGTACGTTGAGAACTTTGTAGAGCGCCGCGACCCCTGATTTGTAATCTGGCGGTGCATTCGGATCCTGTCGCGTACCTTCTGGAAAGATCAATATAGAGCTGCCTCGCTCAAGAGCTGACCGAGCGTCCTCTGACAGCCTTCGGAGCGACTTAGCACCACCTTTTCGATCGAGCCGTAGATTGCCACCGATCATGAGATACCATCCGATGATGGGAACGCGTGTCAGTTCCTCCTTCAGAACGATGGCAATGCTTGGAACCAGCCGGTGAAATGTGAGTGTCTCCCAAGCCGACTGGTGCTTTGAAGCAATCAGAACCGGCGACGTTCCGAGATTGTCGATCCCTTCGATCTTGTAGCACATCCCGACAATCGTCTTGGCCGCCCACGCAACGCCAGCCATCCATATGCGGGCGACACGGCGCATACCCTTATCGGACATAAAGGGTGCTAGCGGCAGGACCGAGATGGCAAGAACGGTCGTCCACAAGACGTATAGTGCCTGGAACAAAACCGAATTTAGGAGGCGCGTGGTCCAGCCCTTTCTCTCGTTGAGGTCGGCAACCAATAGACCTTATTGGCTACTCGCCAAGTTGTGCAAGCGTGGTCGAACACTTATCCATTCGATTATTGATCCGAGAGACGCCAACTGACTGCCAACCGCGTCATCGGTGCCGCGAGCAGCGCGAGACATACAGGAACCAGGCTGAACGCTATCCACTCCAATAGCGAAAGTTCGAAATCAATGGGCCGTTCGCCGACGACGAGATTGGCAATCGCTATCGCTACGAGAACGGTCGCAATAGCGAATAGGGTGCCCAAAACTCCGCCCTTTAAGCTTTGAATGAGGGCATAGTGCTCGAACTGGCGAGCGATGTAAGTTCGATTGGCTCCGAATTGACGAAGCAAACCTATGTTTCTGGTCTGTCTCTTGAAAGCTAGGCCGATTGTCAGCATCAACGACGGAACAGCGGCGAAGAGGCAAATCACGCCCGTCGCAAGCAACACACTGCGGAACGCTAGAGCAGTGGGCAAGATGGCGCTGCCTGCGACATGCCTTTCACCGAGCGCCAGGCCAGGCGTCAGTTCCTTGAGCTTGGCATCGATCCCAAGAAAATCGATATCGGCTCTCGGGGAAAATCCGATATCGATAAAACGAGGCACAGCGAGTTTCACGTCTTGAGAGTTAACCCAAGGTCCGAATGGCTCGGCGTGCTTGTCGAGCTCAACTGCGTTGACGAATACAACGCCATCAACGTCGCGGAGAAGTTGAGTGATCTTGGCGTTGGCTTGTGTTGTTTCAATCGTCGCCGGCGCTGGGGGGAGTGCGACAGTCATCAAGACGGGTTGCCGTTGGTAGAACTTGATTACGGCATGACTTAGCGCAGCAAGGGCAAGAAACACGAGGCCCCAATAGACGAGAACGGCAACAACCCAGCTAAGAGAACGTCCGCTCGAGGACGTGTTGAGTGGCAAATCGAGTGGGTAGGCTGCGATTGCCATGGCTAGCTCGCCATTGCCAAAGACGCATCTCTTGGTCCGGGCGCTGCCCCAACATGTTGAAATCCGTTGAGCATTCCCCCCTCGATTTCGATTGCCGTGTGGGGAAACGATCTCATGAGACGTTTGCTATGGGTTGCAACAATGACGGTGGTGCCGGTTCGATTGAGATCGTCGAAGAGAGACATGACACGAAGACTGCGCTTTTCATCGACACTGCTCGTCGGTTCATCCGCAAGCAGAAGTCTTGGCCGCGTGATGACACCTCGGGCGATCGCTGTTAGCTGGCGTTCACCGATGGAAAGCTGTTCCGGCAGTTTTTCGATGAGATTCTCGAGGCCGAGCCAGCCCATCAGCTCCGAAACGGATTTGCTGATCGCAGCAGGTTGGACGCCCATTAGACGCAGAGGCAAACCCACATTGTCAAAAGCGGAAATGTGGGGAAGCAGTCGAAAATCTTGAAAAACGATGCCAATATTTTGGCGAATCAGGCATCGCTGGAAGTCACTTGCATCGGCGACATTGATACCGAAGACCGAAACGGATCCCTCGCAAGGCCTATGGTAGAGACCAATTACCCCGAAGAGGGAGGTCTTACCCGCACCGCTGGGACCGATGAGGTATTGATAGGACCCCTCTTCGATATTGAGATCGATGTGGCGCAGTGCAGATCGGCGATACCGATAGCGAAGCGAGATATCTCGCAGGCGAATCATGGTGTCAGCCTGATGAGGTGCGAAAGTGGCGCTCTTCGAAAGTGTGAGTGGTGTAATCGGTTGCGTCTTCATCCCGCCACAAGTTCCTTGTGTAGCGAAGATTTAGCAATATGATTGATATAGGTCTATAACTCATTCAACCATAGCGCAATTCATTCGTACACAGCCCCGCCCCATGATGATTGTCTCTTGTCCGAGATGCGGAACGCGCTACCGCGTTATGGTGACGGCGTTGGGCAAAACCGGTCGGGAAGTCCGCTGCGGTCACTGTAGTCACCATTGGTTCGTGGTGCCGCAGCTCGAAGTCGACACCGATCAACCTGCCGATGATACCCAAGCGCCTTTTTCTGCGCAGAAGGCAAACCGTATGGCAGTCGGTGCAGACCTCCGTCGTGCCACACAAACGGTCATGGCTTGGCTGGGATTGGTTCTGGTCATACTAGCGGCCGTGGGGATTGTGTTCGGGCGGAATGACATCGCGGCCGCCATTCCTGAAACGGCTGCAATTTATCAACGAGTCGGCTTGCCACTCATTCTTCGATCTGACCTCGAATTCCGCAGCCTTATGTCGGAGCAGGTAGCGGATCAAAACGAGACGGCGCTTGTAATACGCGGAAACATCCAAAATTTTGCCGATGCCGGCAGCCGGATTCCATCGCTTGAACTGGACCTGCTAGATGAAAACCTTGAGGTGGTCGGCAGTCGGATGTTTGATCTCGACCAATCCGATTTGGATGGGGGCGCCTCGATGTCTTTCGAAATACGCTATCGCGACCCGCCTTCCTCGGCGCGCACTTTCCGCTTGAGTTTCCGCTCGGCAGCCGGCTGAGGTAACATTGGTGCGTTCTCCGATGGCTGCGGCCCTCGACCAAGCCGAGTTGGCCGCATTGCGCGGCGAGGTCCCAATAGGTGCGGTTGTTATCTCGTCCAAAGGTATCGTAATCGCTGCAGCCGGCAATGAAATCGAAGCGTCGAACGATCCGACGGCCCACGCTGAGATTCTCGTTCTCAGACGGGCGGCAGCGAGTCTGGGGCGCTCACGACTTGTCGATTGCGATCTCTATGTGACGCTGGAGCCGTGCCCGATGTGCGCGCAGGCAATCGCCTTTGCACGCATCCGCAGACTCTACTTTGGCGCTGAAGACCCCAAGGGCGGCGGTGTCGAGCATGGTCCTCGAATCTTTGCGAGTTCGAGCTGTAATCATCGCCCGGACGTTTATGGCGGCATCGATGCGCGCCGGTCGAGCGCGCTCTTAAAGAGTTTTTTCGAAACTCTGCGTCGCTCCTAGCGATCCCCCTTGAAATCGTTGCGACAATTCCGATCTCGCATTTTAATTAGAACCATATTAGTTCTAATTCACTGAATGGCTCAAGCGGGTGAGGGAAACCGTGATACGTCTGAGCAAATTGGCCGACTACGGCATCGTCGTGATGACCCATCTTGCACAAGGGTCTGGCGAACCGTTGGCGGCGACCGAAATCGCCGATGCAACGCATCTGCCGCAACCCATGGTGGGCAAGATCCTTAAGCTCTTGGCGAGAGCCAGGCTGTTGCGATCCTATCGAGGCGCTCAAGGTGGATATGGTCTCGACCGGCCCGCTCACTCCATCTCCGTGGCCGACATCATTGAAGCGCTCGATGGCCCCATTGCACTCACGGCTTGTGTTGAGCTTGCACCCGGCGAATGCGGTATCGAGGCGCTCTGCCCCGCACGCGCCAATTGGCAGCGGATCAATGACGCAATCAGAGATGCGCTTCTCGATATATCGCTCGCAGACATGTCCCAACCGATGACGATACCGGCGCGAACGGCTTCGAGGCTTGCTGATTTTGCCGAGCGTTCGCCTGCTATCTAAAGATAATCTTTCAACATTCAGGTACTGACGGACCAACAATGGCTACAGCTCTCGATACAATCACCGAACAAACCGGCCGCGAGTACAAATACGGCTTCACGACCGAGATCGAAGCCGAGCTTGCGCCTATAGGCCTGGACGACGACACCATCCGCCTGATCTCGCAGAAGAAGAACGAGCCGGAGTGGATGGTCGAATGGCGGCTTCAAGCCCTCCGTCGCTGGGAGACCATGACGGAACCCGATTGGCAAAAAGTGAGCTACCCGCCGATCGACTATCAAGGGATCAGCTACTACGCGGCCCCCAAGCAGAAGGAGCGGCCCAAGAGCCTTGATGACATCGACCCGGAGATCCGGCGCACCTACGACAAGTTGGGTATTCCGATCAAGGAACAGGAAATCCTTTCCGGCGTTGCCGTCGACTATGTGTTTGACAGCGTTTCGGTGGCCACGACGTTCAAGAAGAAGCTGGAAGAGATGGGCGTGATCTTTTGCTCGATCTCGGAAGCGATCGAAAATCACCCCGAACTGGTCAAGCGCTATCTCGGCACGGTGGTGCCGCAGGGCGACAACTATTTTGCAGCATTAAACTCGGCGGTCTTTACCGACGGCAGCTTCGTCTACGTGCCGAAAGGTGTGCGCTGCCCGATGGAGCTTAGCACCTATTTCCGCATCAATGCCGCCGGCACGGGACAATTCGAGCGAACACTGATCGTCGCCGACGAGGGCTCTTATGTGAGCTATCTCGAAGGCTGCACGGCACCCATGCGGGACGAAAACCAACTTCACGCAGCCGTGGTTGAACTCGTCACGATGGATGACGCCGAGATCAA
>CAYPOV010000127.1:0-12447 GCA_964412385.1 uncultured Geminicoccaceae bacterium | reverse complement strand
CCTCGCGAGTTTCGTCGGTGACCAGCCGCTTGCCGGTGACATAATCGCCATATTCGGCCGCGTTCGAGATCGAGTACCGCATATTGGCGAGGCCGCCCTCATAGATCAGGTCGACAATCAATTTGACTTCGTGAACTGTCTCGAAATAGGCCATTTCCGGCGCGTAGCCGGCTTCCACAAGTGTATCGAAGCCCGATTGAATCAGGGCACAAAGGCCGCCGCACAGCACCACCTGTTCGCCGAAGAGGTCGGTTTCCACTTCCTCTTGGAAGGTGGTCTCGATGATGCCGGCGCGGGCACCGCCGATCGCGGCACCGTAGGAAAGACCGACATCGTGGGCGCTTCCGGATGCGTCCTGATGGATAGCCAAGAGGCTCGGCACGCCAGCGCCGCGCTCATATTCCGCACGGACCAGATGGCCGGGTCCTTTGGGAGCGATCATCAGCACGTCGAGATCGGGCCGGGGCTCGATCAGCCGGAAGTGGATGTTGAAGCCGTGCGCAAACATAAGCGCCGCGCCATCCTTGAGGTTGGGTGCGAGCTCGCTTCGATAGAGCTCGGCCTGAAGCTCATCCGGCACGAGCACCATGACGACGTCGGCCCATCGCGCGGCTTCGCTCGGCGTCATGCAGGAAAGCCCGACCTGTTCGGCCTTCGTTCGCGACGGAGATCCCTCGCGCAGCCCAACCACGACATCGGCGACGCCGCTGTCCTTGAGATTGTTGGAATGACCGAAGCCTTGGCTGCCGTAGCCGATGACGGCGACTTTTTTGCTTTTGATGAGATTAAGGTCCGCATCCGTGTCGTAGTAGACTCGCATCCCCATTGTTCCTTTCTCTTTCGCTCTCTTCACTAATGTCTTTCAAGTGCGGACGGGCCGCCGCTTTATTCGTCTCTTGGCTTGAGCACGATATCGCCCCGGCCGATGGCGACCACGCCGGCGCGGCTCACCTCTTGCGGTTCGACCAAACTGATAAAGGCGTCAAGCTCATCGGAATTGCCCGTCAGTTCGAAGACGAAGCTGCTCGGCGAGCTGTCGACGAGGCGGGCGCGCATGAAGTCGGCAATACGAAGCGCTTGCACCAACCGTTCGCGGTCGCCGGAGACTTTGACGAGGGCGAGCTCGCGCTCGACCAAGGCTCCCTCGACGGTAAGGTCTTGAACCCGATGCACAGGCACCAGTCGGCCGAGCAAAGCCTTGATTTGTTCGATGACGGCTTCGGTACCTGTGGTCACGATGTTGATCCGGGACAGTCCCCGATCATGGTCCACCTCGGCGACCGTCAGGCTGTCGATATTGTAGCCACGGCCGGAAAACAGACCGATGACCCGGGCGAGAACGCCGGGCTCATTATCGACGAGAACGACAACGGTGTGTCGCCTTTGTTCTTCAGACATGGATTCGGCTCATTCGAGAAGGCGGGACATGTCGCCCGGTGTGCAGGCGGCCAACGGAAGATCGCGGATTAAACCAGTACCATGCCTTTTTCCGATCCTTTGACCGGCTCGTCATCCTCCGGGCACAACTTGATCTCGTTGTGCGCCGCACCGCCCGGGATCATCGGATAGACGTTCTCCGCCCTATCAACGACAATGTCGGCGATCACCGGCTTGTCGACCTTGATCATCTCTTTGATGACGTCATCGAGTTCGTCCGGGTGCTCGGCGCGCAAGCCGACAGCGCCAAACGCCTCCGCGAGCTTCTTGAAGTCGGGCAGGCTGTCCATGTAGCTCTCGGAATAGCGATTGCCGTGGAAGAACTCCTGCCACTGCCGCACCATCCCCATATAGCTGTTGTTGAGGATGAAGCTTTTCACTGGCAACCGGTACTGCATGCAGGTGGACATTTCCTGCATGTTCATCACCCAGGACGCCTCGCCGGCAATATCGATCACCAGCGCATCGGGATGGCCGACCTGCACACCCATGGCGGCGGGAAAGCCATAGCCCATCGTGCCGAGCCCGCCCGACGGCATCCAGTGGTACGGCTTGTCGAACTTGAAATGCTGCGCCGCCCACATCTGGTGCTGGCCGACCTCGGTGGTGATGTAGACATCGCGGTCACGGGTCAGCTCAAACAGCCTTTGGATGGCATATTGGGGCTTGATGATGCCGCCGCTCTGCTTGAAGCGCAGCGAATCCTTATCGCGCCATTTGTCGATCCGCTGCCACCAGGCATCAATCTGACCGCGCTCGAATTCGTTGCTGCGGCGATGCCAGGCTGTGATCAAGGCCTCGAGCGTCAGTTCGGCATCGCCGATCACGGGAACATCGACCAGCACGTTCTTGTTGATCGAGGAGGGATCGATATCGACGTGGATCTTCTTGCTGCCGGGTGAGAAGCCGTCGATCCGTCCGGTCACGCGGTCATCGAACCTTGAGCCAATGGCCACCATGACGTCGCAGCCATGCAACGCCATGTTGGCCTCATAAGTGCCGTGCATCCCGAGCATGCCGACGAATTGCGGATCGCTTGCCGGAAATGCGCCAAGCCCCATCAAGGTGAGCGTCACCGGAGCCCCCACCGTCCGTGCGAGTTCGGTCACCAGTTCGCAGGCCTTGGGACCTGAATTGATCACACCGCCGCCGATATAAAAGACAGGGCGCTCGGCGCGCAGCAGCAGCTCGATCGTCTCCTCAACCTTAGCTTGATCCGGCTCGATTTTGGGACGGTAGCCGCGATGGGCTGCCTTATCGCGCGGCAGATAGGGCGATTGCCCCATCAAAATGTCTTTCGGCAGATCGACCACCACCGGCCCCGGCCGCCCCGATTTGGCGACATGAAACGCTTCGTGCAGCGATGGGGCGAGGTCTTCCGGCCGCTTGACCAAATAATTGTGCTTGGTGCAGGGCCGGGTAATGCCGACGGTATCGGCTTCCTGAAACGCATCATTGCCGATCATGTGGGTTGGAACCTGACCCGTCAGGCAAACGATCGGCACACTGTCCATGAGGGCGTCCGTCAGGCCGGTCACGGTATTGGTGGCACCGGGGCCCGAGGTAACGAGAACCACACCTGTCTTGCCGGTCGAGCGGGCATAGCCCTCGGCAGCGTGAACCGCACCCTGCTCGTGACGCACAAGCACATGGCGGACCTTATCCTGCTGAAACAGCGCGTCATAGAGTGGTAGGACCGCACCGCCCGGATAACCGAAGATGACCTCGACACCCTGCTCGACAAGGGCCTCTACCACTACCTGTGACCCTGTCATCGGCGTCACGGCGACGTCGCGGGTCAAGGTTGTGGTGCTCATCGTTCGTCTCCTTAGGTGCTCAAAGTATTGTGTGATACGCTCTGCGATTGCGATTTGATTAAGGGAATGAAAGCAATCGGGCCAAGCGGGAGCGTGACACTAGCCATGGCGAATCAAGGGGTCAACAAAACTCGCTGATGAGCTTCTCAGCGTCGAGATTGTCGCCGATATCCTCGACGATTCGGAACCGGCCCATACGGTTGCGGAACCAGGTTCGCTGGCGCTTGGCATATTGCCGGGTGGCGATCACCGATCGCTCGATGGCGTCATCGAGACTGACCGTGCCCTCGAGATGAGCCAAAAGGTCTTTGGCTCCTGAGGCCGTGGCAAGCGGTGTCGCCGCAAAATCGGGGACTCGATCGACAACGTCTTTCAGCTCCTCCAACGCACCATGCTCGATCATTGTCAAGAATCGCCGCTCAATCCTCAACGCGCAGGTGTCGCGATCGGGCAGAATAGCCAAGCCATAGACCTTTTCCGGCAAGGCGATCCGGCAAGGCTGCGATTGTTGCCATTCGGCAAGAGATATCCCGGTCGCAGCCACGACCTCGAGGGCCCGTATCATTCGCTGTCGATCGCTTGGCTTCAGTCTTTGGGCCATGATCGGATCGCGCGCACACAAGAGTTCATGGATCGCCAATGTGGCTAGCGCATCGGTCTCTTCATGAACGGCTTGGCGAACATCTTCCGGCACATCAGGTATTGCCGACATTCCCTCCAAGAGTGCTTCGAGATAGAGACCGGTCCCGCCGACAACGACAAGGTCTCGATCGCTCGATGTCGCCTCTTCGACGATTGGCCGGACCCGCTCGAGCCATGACCAGACAGAATTGCGCTCTTGCGCCGGCAAATAACCATAGAGATGATGAGGGACGCGCGCCTCGTCCTGAGCCGTTGGCCGCGCGGTCAGGATCGGTAAATCACGATAGACCTGCCGGCTATCCGCATTAACGATGGCAGCGCCGAGGCGTTTGGCGAGAGCGAATGCCAGGCTCGACTTGCCGCTTGCCGTGGTGCCCCCTATCAGGATGACCACTGCGGTTGCTCCATTCCCAAGCTCCCCATCATGAGCCTCACTCTCACACTTGTCGCCGATCCGGCACGGTCCATTCTTGAGCCATCTGCGATGGAAGCGGTCTCACGCGATCTTAACACGCGTGTCGAATGGCTCGCCGATGACGAAGCATGCGCATTCACCGGAGACTTCACGCCTGAGCGTGCGACTTCCATTGCCACGGAAATCGAGAACGCCATCGCACTCGATTTTGCGATCCTTCCGGGACAGCGGCGCCGCAAGAACATTCTGATCGCCGACATGGATAGCACCATCATCACCGTCGAATGTATCGACGAACTTGCCGGCTACCTGAATATCAAGAGCGAGATCGCGGCGATTACCAGGTTGGCCATGGATGGCGAACTCGACTTCCAAGAGGCCCTGAAAAAGCGTGTGGCCATGTTGGAGGGACTTTCCCTCGACGTGATCGCCGAGATCTGTCGTGAGCGCATTCGCCTCTCACCCGGGGCCCGCGCGCTCGTCCAGACGATGCGGGCTCACGGTGCTGCGACAGCCCTGGTATCTGGAGGCTTCACGGAATTCACGAGCTTCGTCGCATCCTTGGCCGGTTTCGAGCATCACACCGGAAACCAGCTGGAGTCGCGAGAAGGCAAGCTGACAGGCAACGTCATTCCACCGATCCAGGGCAGCCAGGCCAAGCTCTCCTACTTGAGATCCATGGCCGTAGGCCGGCAAACCGACACCTCCAATGCAATGGCGATCGGCGATGGCGCCAATGATCTCGACATGATCAAGGCGGCCGGGATTGGCCTCGCTTATCGTGCGCACAATGTCCTGCGGCGATCAGCTGACGCCCGGATCGATCAGACCTCGCTCATCTCTGCCCTCTTCTTCCAGGGCTACGGGCGCCGAGACTTCGCGGAACAATAAGGCTATTTGGGTTTTGGCAGGTGGTTTTGTCCAGTGTATCGGACGAAGTATCAATTCGGACTAACTACTCATATAGCCGGCGGTTGATCTTCTGCGTATGTTGGACTGCTCGGATCACTTTGTCCTGCCTGGATTGGTTTGTATCCCGAGACGCAGAATGGATCGTGCCACCTCATCCAACGGTTGAGTGGTCTCCAACTCGTGTGTCGCAATTCGGCGCAACCGTGGTTCGATGTTCCGTATGTTCTCAAGAACGCTAAACGCTTGAGCGAATGACTTACCATAGTCATTGTTCGATCGGTTCCTGATGCGTTCAAGCACCACTTTAGTTGGTGCGCTCAAGAGAACGACGTGATCGAAATGGGCAATGAACTTCACCATGTTCGGGGCGCATCCGGCAACAAAGAGCGGTCCGTCGTGATCACTGTTCAAAAGCTCAGCAAGCCGTTCTTCGTCCCATAGCCAGTCGTGGCCTGGATTGGCCCTGGTCGGATCGCCTTCGCAGGCCATCCATCTAGACCAACCGTCCTCGTCGAGATCGATCGCTTGGCGGTCGCGCGCGGCCAAAGCGGCGATCGTCGAAGACTTTCCCGTTCCCGACATACCGGTGATCAGGATCTTCATTTTCGCCCCTGTGAGGAAGCCTGCCTCTCAGTCAAATGGACTCCCGTCTTTTCGGAGAAACCGGCCATCTGCGTTCGAACTCATCATGTCAACGTCTGAGCAAGTCGCAACGTCATCGGGCTGCCGCGACCCGATCTCTATGTAGACGGCGTCAGCCTCCGCTCGGTTTAGGAGATGATGTCCGTTCCTGGTTCCCTTGGGAAAAGCAGCGCAGTCACTGGCCCGAAGGATTGTCTCGCCCTCGTCCTCCACTAGGACAACTTCTCCCGACAGGACAAAGACGAACTCGTCCTCGTGTGAGTGCCAATGCCGTTGGGCCGACCAGCTGCCGGGTGGCAGCCGGGTCAGATTAACCCCGAAATCCGTAAGGCCGCCCGCATCGCCAAGCCGCTGGCGCAAGCGTTCTTCGGAGGCGGCCTGATACTCTTTCGGATATCCTGTACCCTTAAAGGTCGGGAGCTTGTCTAGGTCGATTTTGGGTATGGCAGAGCCTTGATGCTTGTGTCACTTGGGTCGTCGCGGCATCGGCCAGCCCGAAGAACCAGCGTGTAGCTACGCTCGAGTACTTCGGTGGGAAAGGGGTTTCGAATGGGACCTTCGCCACTCCACAGCACAAGCCATGACTCGTACGTCTCTGTCCCGGTCAGATACAGACGTTATTCGACCTTGATCGCGACGAAATGCAGGTCGCCCTGGCGATTGACCAAGAGCAAGATGGTCGATTTGTCTTCCGATTCCTCTTGATTGACACGGGCCATCACTTCCGGAGGCGAGGCGACAGGCTCTTGGCCCACTTCCACGATCACGTCGCCAACACGAACATTGGCCTCTTCAGCTGGACCACCCGGCTCGATCTCGGTAATTGCAACACCTTCGATATCGGGAGCGAGTTGAAACTGCTGTCTGATTTCCTCATTGAGACTGGCAATCGTCACACCCAATGATTCAACAATCGCGGTTGACGCCGTCCCTTCGCTCTCCGCCTGGCCCAATTGCACCAATTCCGCATCTTCCGGGAGTTCGCCCAAGACAACGCCGACAGTTTTCTCTTCGCCGCGACGCCAAAGGATGACATCGACTTCCCGGCCAATCTCCGTCTCTGCAACAATCCGCGGAAGATCACGCATCTGCTCGATCGGTCGTCCATCAAAATCCAAAATAACATCGCCGGCTTCAATATCGGTTGCGGCCGCCGGACCTCCCGGAGTCACGCTCGCAACAAGCGCACCGGAGTCCGATTCCAGCCCCAAGCTCTCAGCAATTTCATCAGTAACCGACTGAATGCGCACACCAAGCCAACCCCGCGCCACTCGGCCACTATCCTTGAGGCTTTCAATGACTGGCCTTGCCAGCATTGCGGGTATGGCAAAGCCGATGCCGACATTGCCGCCAGAAGGTGAAAATATCGCCGTGTTGACCCCAAAGACCTTACCTTCAAGGGTAAAGCTCGGCCCGCCGGAGTTGCCGCGATTGATGGCCGCGTCGACCTGAATGAAATCGTCATAAGGTCCCGCTCGAATGTCTCGGCCGCGCGCCGAAACGATGCCGGCCGTCACGGTGAGGCCGAGACCGAATGGATTGCCGATCGCAAACATCCAATCGCCAACACGAACGGCATCGCTGTCAGCCCATTCGAGTGCGACGAGCGGCGCATCAGGTTCGATCTTGAGCAGCGCCAAATCGGTCTTCGGGTCCCGCCCCACGACTTCGGCAGGATACTCGCGGTCGTCATTAAAAATAACGGTGACCTCATCGGCTTCCGCGATCACGTGATTATTGGTGACGACAAAACCCTCCGGATCGATGACGAAACCGGAACCCAATGACTGCGTGCGGCGTGGCTGCTGACGTTCCCGATCGCGGTCGAAGAACTCCTCAAAGAACTCTTCGAAGGGTGATCCGGGAGGCAGTTCGGGCGCCGGAACGGCAGGCTCATCCGAACCGACAGCCTTACGCGTCGAGATATTGACAACCGAGGGTGCCACGGCCTCGACCAAGTCCGCAAAACCCCGAGCAGGCACAGTCGGGATTGCGTCGCCGGATTGCGCTCGAAGGGCATCGGATGGGCCGGCCAAAACAGCCAGCGTGATAACGATGATTCCAAGCCGCCGACGCCATCCTCCGCCGACACCGAGTTGCTGGAATGCATCGCAATAGTTGGTCATACGTTACTCTCAAAAAGCGTTAGAACGACAAGCGGCAGTTGGAGTTGATGAGAGTTTAGCTTATCTCTGGCGGTTTGCATTCAACCTCTGATGAACCAAACAATCACAACACCGATAGCCGCAACGAAAGCCCCACCAAAACGTAACAGCTGCACCTCCATCGTCAGGGCTTGAGCTGCTGCTCGACGCATCATGTCGGGCAGCAGCGCCCACAGACTGCCCTCGATAACCAGGACGAGGGCAAGCGCCGTCCATAAATCCGCCATCAGTATTGAAGCTACTGAGTGGTCAAGAACTGCCGGGTCTGATCCGGTACCGCGGGACTGATGTCATTGGACAGTGCCTCCTCAGGTGACTCAGCCAAGAGTTCGCGTGTCTCGAGGTTATCCGGCTCCAGTTGAGCATCGCCTGGAATGATCGGTTCTTCGACGGGGTCTTCAAGTCCAGGCTCGACCTCGCTTTCGGGCTCAGACAGACCGATAGCAGCCTCTTCGGCGACGGGTGGTGTATCGACGCTCAACCTTCCGAAAAAGCGGAAGAACTCATTGTCGGGCGACAACACCACACTGGTCGAATCATCTGTCAGGGCTTGTTTGTAGGCTTGCATTGACCTGTAGAAATCAAAGAAGCCGACATCCTGGCCAACGGCTTCGGCAAAGATATTGATCGACTCGGCATCGCCTTGACCCCGAAGGATGTCGGCTTCGCGCTGCGCCTCGGCGATCAAAACGCGTCGTTCGCGATCTGCACGTGCTCGAATTCGCTGAGCAATTTCGGCACCCTGGGCGCGCAGTTCTTTGGCTTCCCGCTCGCGCTCCGTCTGCATACGCCGGAAAATGGCTTCACTGTTGGCCTGCGGCAGGTCGGCTCGTTTGATACGCACGTCGACGATATCAACACCAAATCGCTCAAGAGCCGCGTTAGCTTCCTGGCGAATGCGCGACATCAGCTGGGTACGATCTGCCGAGAGAACCGTGAACAACGACACTTCACCCAAGACTGAACGCAGTGCCGAATAGAGGATTGGCTCCAAGCGCCCGCGGAACTGCTGTTCATTGCCGACTGTTTGCCGGAACCGCAGCGGATCCTCGATCCGGTAGCGTGCGAAGGCATCGACAACCAGCCGTTTTTGATCGCCCAGGATAACTTCGACCGGAGGCGCGTTATAGTCGAGCACGCGGCGCTCGAACATCTCGACCTGTTGGATGACTGGCAGCTTCATATTGAGCCCAGGCTCTTTGACGACTCTTTTGGGCTCGCCGAACTGTAGGACGAGAGCTTGTTGTGTTTGGTAAACGGTGAAGAGTGAAAGATAGAGCACCACCAGCGCCAGAATGACGACAGCACCGATGCCTAAGCGAACCATGCCGTTCATTGCGTGTCTCCATTCGTGTTCGTTTCGGTTCGCTGTTCGCGTGCCCGGCGTTCGAGTTCCGGAAGCGGCAAGTATGGCACGACGCCGGATCCATTATTTTCGTCGATAATAACCTTATTCATACCGCCTAGCACTTGTTCCATGGTCTCAAGATAGAGCCTCTTGAGTGTCACGTCTTGAGCCTTCTCGTACTCGGTGAGAACCGATTGAAACCGGTCCGCCTCGCCTCGAGCCCGGGCAACCACCTCTTGCTTGTAGGCTTCTGCCTCCTGGAGAAACCGTTCGGCCTCGCCACGCGCTCTCGGGATGATGTCGTTGGCGAAAGCTTCGGCTTCGTTCTGCGCACGCTCTCTGTCGGCCTGCGCTCTTTGAACATCACGGAAGGCATCGATCACTTCCGGTGGTGGATCGGCTTTCTGAAGCTGGACCTCATCGATAAGGATGCCAGCACCATACTCGTTCATGAGCTCTTGAAGCTGCACTCTGGCTTCTTGCTCGATCGCGCGGCGGCCCTCGGTGGTAATCTCGGCGATCGGGCTTTCGCCGACGATCTCGCGCATCACACTTTCGCTAGCCGCCGTGACCGTCTCTTCGGGATCACGAATATTGAAGAGATAATCCGCGGCATTGTCGATGCGCCAAAGCACAACGAAGTGAATATCGACAATGTTCTCATCGCCGGTAAGCATCAAGGCTTCGTCGGGAATTTCACGGGCCGTTGTGCCTCGCCCGGTAGCATTGGACGACCTGAATCCGATCTCGATGCGATTGACGCGCGTTACTTCAGGCCTGAGAACGGTCTCAATCGGTGAAGGCAAATGATAGTGCAGCCCTGGCCCCGTGAGGCGATCGAGTGCGCCAAAGCGGAGCACGACGCCTTGTTGTTCCGGAAGCACGCGGTAAATACCGCTAACCAGCCATATGAAGATGACGACGATCACGGCAATGCTGATCAGCAAGCGATTGCCAGAGCCGCGACCACCGGGAAGGAGATTTTTGAACCGTTCTTGACTGCGACGGATAAGCTCTTCGAGATCGGGTGGCTGCGGACCACCACCACCGCCGGGCGACTGCCCGCCCCACGGGCCTTGGCCTCCGCCTTGCCAGCCTCCGCCGCCTCCTTGATTGTTCCAGGGCATAATCTTCTATCCTTTATGTGGGAGGAGACCAACGTCGGCCATACCGGCTGAACCCTCGCACGTGAAATTCCGTTGCAGCCTTATATCGTCCGAAGCCAACTACGGATCAACCATGACGAATTTGACCAAGGAATCCATTCTGCAAGCACTCTCAGCGATCAAGCACCCCGAGGCCGAACGTGACATCGTTTCGCTTGGCATGATTTCGGGTGTCGTCATCAAAGGGTCCAATGTCGGTTTTGCAATCGAAATCGATCCACACGATGCCCAAAAACTCGAGGGGTTGCGCCGCGCTTGTGAAGAACACATCCGATCATTGCCCGGTGTGACATCATGTTCCGCAATTCTCACCGCTGAAAAACCGGCTCCCCAGAGGCAGCAATCGGCTGCACGAGGCCCGAACCCGCCGCAGGCCAAACCATTGCTTCCCGACGTTCGGCATATTGTCGCCGTGGCTTCGGGAAAGGGAGGTGTAGGCAAGTCGACCACAGCGATCAATCTTTGCGTGGCATTTTCTGCCCTCGGTTGGCGTGCCGGTTTGCTCGATGCCGATATTTATGGACCCTCGATGCCGCGCATGGCCGGGATCAAAGGCAAGCCTTCAAGCAACCCGAGCGGCAACCTCGCGCCGATGCAGGCACATGGAATTGGTGTGATGTCGATCGGTTTTCTCGTGGAAGAGGACGCACCCATGATATGGCGCGGGCCGATGGTTCAAAACGCCTTGCAGCAGCTCATGGGCGATGTCGATTGGGGATCCTTGGATGTCCTGGTCGTCGATCTCCCGCCGGGCACGGGCGATGCACAGCTCACCATGGCGCAACGCGTGCCAATGAGCGGTGCCGTCATCGTCTCAACGCCTCAGGACATTGCTCTTCTCGATGCACGCAAAGCAATCAATATGTTCCGCAAGGTCAATGTCCCGATTCTGGGGATCGTCGAGAATATGAGCTATTTTTCGTGTCCGCATTGCGGCCACCGCACTGATATTTTCGCACATGGCGGGGCACAATCCTGCGCACAAGATTTCGATGTGCCGTTCTTGGGCGAGATCCCACTCGAGCTTGCGATCCGCCAAATGTCCGATGCCGGCACGCCGATTGTCGCAAGCGAGCCCACCTCACCACATGCAGCGGCCTACCGGCAGATTGCCGAGGACGTTATGAATTCGCTTGAAACCGGCAACACTGCCAAGCCGTTGCCTGTCATTCGCGAAATCTAGGCAGCGTCAACGGTATCGACGCGCACACGGGCCACTTCGACCGCCTGCTCCAAGCGTGCCCGTTCGCTCTCGGAATCGGATTTCAGATCATCGAGGGCTTCTTGTGCTAGGCGAAGCTTTTCCCGGGCGATGTCGGCGGTAATCTCATCGAAGGGCTCGGCCGCTTCGGCGAGCACAATGCATCCCGATCGGTTGACTTCGGCAAACCCGCCTTCGACAAAAATGCGGCTCGTGACCGAATCGCCCTCATAGATCGAAATCAAACCGGGCCTGAGGGTCGAAAGAAAGGGCGCGTGTTCGGCAAGGACGCCGAAATCGCCCTCGGCACCCGGAACCACGACCATGGTCGCCGACTGGCTTGCGAGAATGCGCTCGGGCGAGACCAGCTCGAATTGAAGATCGGCCATCGACGCTGTCCTCAGTCCTCTGCGGCCAGTCTCTTGGCCTTCTCAACGGCTTCCTCGATCCCGCCGACCATGTAGAAGGCTGCCTCTGGCAGATCGTCATAGTCGCCTGCACATATGCCTTTGAAGCCTTTGATCGTGTCTTCGACATCGACCAGCTTGCCGGGCGAGCCAGTAAAGACTTCGGCAACGAAGAAGGGCTGCGAGAGGAAGCGCTGGATCTTTCGGGCACGTGCCACGATCAGCTTGTCGTCCTCGGAAAGCTCATCCATGCCGAGAATGGCGATGATGTCCTGCAGGGCCTTGTAGCGCTGCA